>NZ_JBICYB010000005.1:141514-308483 GCF_043200575.1 Streptomyces sp. NPDC048392 | reverse complement strand
GCCCGGTTACATTTCGAACCCGGAAGCTAAGCCTTACAGCGCCGATGGTACTGCAGGGGGGACCCTGTGGGAGAGTAGGACGCCGCCGAACAATCATTGCGAGGAAACCCCGCACCGGGAACGGTGCGGGGTTTTCTGCGTTCATCGCGCAGTTTCTAGCCCACCAGTCTCGTGTCGTAGGCCAGGATGACGGCCTGGACGCGGTCCCTCGAGCCCGTCTTGGCCAGGATGCGGCCCACATGGGTCTTCACCGTCGACTCGGCGAGGTGGAGGCTCCTGGCTCTCCAGGAGCATCCGGAAGCCGAAGCGCTGGACGGGCTGGTCGTCGGCTATGAGGACGGTGGTCACTGCGGGGATTCCTCCGGTAGGTGCAGACGGACGCGCCAGCCCCGCTCGGGGGCCGGGCGTGGGCCGGCCTCAAGTGTGCCCCCGTACAGGGACGTTCGCTCGCGCATCCCGGGCAGGCCGCGGCCGTCGGATGGCGCGGGGGAGGGGAGGGGGCTCGCTCGTCCGGTGTCGGTGACGGTGAGGGTGACGGCGCCGCCCGCCTCGTAGGAGAGCTCGATGTGGGCGGTGGCGTCGGGGCCGGCGTGCTTGAGGGTGTTGGTGAGGGCTTCCTGGATGACGCGGTAGAGCGTGAGCTGGCGGCCCTCGGGGAGGGCGGCCTCGCCCCGGACGGTCGTGCGCACGGGGAGGCCGGCCCGGCGGACGCCGTCGAGGAGGTGGGCGAGGTCGGTGAGGGCGGGCTGCGGGGTCAGTTCGGCGGTGCGGGTGCCGTCCTGGTCGTCGTCGCGCAGGACGTCAAGGAGGCGGCGGAGTTCGCCGAGGGCCTGACGACTGGTGGTGCCGATGGCGTCCAGGGCCTGGGTGGCGCGGTCGGGGGACTTGGCGGCGGCGTACCGGCCACCGTCGGCGAGGCCGGTGATGACGGAGAGGTTGTGGCCGATGATGTCGTGCATCTCCCGGGCTATGCGCGCGCGTTCGGTGGCCGCGGCGAGCCGGACCTGTTGGTCGCGTTCCCTCTCCAGGCGGCGGGCGCGGTCCTCCAGGGCTTCGGTGTGGCCGCGGCGGGCGCGGACGGTGATGCCGATGAGGGCGGCCACGCCGATCGAGAGGAGCTGCGAGCCGAGCTGCTGGCTCCAGGAGCCCGCGCCGTCCCCGTAGCGGGCGACGGTGAGACAGGTCGGGGCGGTCACCAGGACCACCGCCCATGAGAGGTCGCGCAGCGGCAGGCGCAGGGCGATGTGGTGGACGAGGAGGAGCTGGAGCAGGGCGGCTTGGAGGGCGGCGCCCGTCCAGGCGTTCACCAGGGCAGCGGGCAGCGTGACGAGGAGGGCGGTCCGGGGGTGGCTGCGGCGCCGGAGCAGCGGGACGGAGAGGGCGAGGCTGAGGGCCACGACGAGGCCGACCGGCACGTCGGGGTCGTGGGCGACGTTGCGCCAGCCGCCGGAGGCGTCGATCAGGGCGGCCAGTACCCAGAAGCCGGTGAGGTGCAGGTCCCAGACGAGGGGGCGGCGGCGGTCGAAGGCGCGGACCCGGCGGTTGACGCGTTGCACGTACTCGGTGAGGGGGTCGGCCGCACGGCTCTCCGGCACGGGCTTCACGGGGTCCATCCGCCCATGATCGGGGGGCGGGGCGCGACGGGCGTCCGCCCGGGGGCCGTATATGAGGTGAGGGGCGTAGTACCCGGGTATTACGGTGGCCGGCATGAGTGCCTCGGTCCCTGGTGACTACGTGATCCGCTCCATACGCGCCGACGAGTGGTCCGCGGTGAAGGAGCTGCGGCTGCGTGCGCTGCGTGACCCGGTCGCGGATCTCGCGTATCTGGAGACGTACGACGACGCCGCCGCGCGCCCTGACTCCTTCTGGCAGGAGCGGGCGGCCGGTGGCGCGCAGGGTGCTTCCGGGGCGCAGCAGCTCGTCGCCGAGGGTCCCGGCGGGCTGTGGCTCGGTACCTTGACCGTGCTGGTGGAGGAGGCCGGCACGACGGACTGGGCCGGTTTCCCGGTGGAGCGGCGGCAGGGGCACGTCGTCGGGGTGTTCGTACGGTCCGAGTGGCGGGGCAGCGGGCTGACCAAGGCGCTGTTCGACGCCGGTCTCGAGTGGGCGTGGGCGAACGGCGTGGAGCGGATGCGGCTCATCGTGCATCCGGACAACTCGCGGGCGCAGGGGGCGTACCGCAAGGCCGGGTTCGTGCCGAGCGGGCGGACGGTGCCGCTCGTGGGTGGGCCCGGTGACTACGAGCTGGAGTACGTCCTGGAGCGGTAGCGGCGGCCTCCGTCCCCCGGGGCCCCGATCCCCCGGGGCCCCGATCCCCCGGGGCCCCGATCCCCTGTCCGCTCTAGACCGGCAGTTCGTCGTGTGGCCAGCGGACGCGGCCCTGTTCGCGGGAGCGGAGCAGGGCCAGGGTCGGCATGCCCACGTCTGTGCCGGCGGTCAGCAGCTCCGGGAGCTGGGGCAGCGGGGCCACGGCCGCGACGTCGTCCAGGACGAGCGTCATTGGTGGGTCGAGGCGACCGGAGGATGACCGTTCGGCCATGCGCCGGCCGCGCTCGACCACGCTGGAGACGAGCGCCGTCAGCAGCGGCATCGCGCCCGGGCTCGTGCGGGGGTCCTCGATGGATTCGCCCACCACGTAAAGGGTGCCCTGTTCGTGGACGAAGGAATCCAGGGCGAGGGCATCATTTCGGTTGGGAGTGCATGCCTCGCGGATGTTGACCGTGGACAGCGCGGCGAGCGCCCGGGCGGTCAACTGCTGGGCCATGTCCCGGCGCTCCGGGTGGGCGGTGAGGGATCCTTCGAGTTCGCCCGCGGAACCTGGGGCCGCCTTGGGGTGGGTCCGCAGGATCCGGACGGCGTCCTGGACCTGGAGGCCCTGGGACCAGCGGTGGACGTGGCGGACGGTGCGGCCGTCGATGGCGGCGGCGTGGAGGTAGCTGCGCAGCAGCAGTTCGGCCGTGTCGCCGACCGCCTGGTCGAGGCGGGCGGTGGGGCGCACCGGCGTGAGGAGGGCGGCGGCTCTGGCCGTGGCCGTCTGTCTGTCCTCGCAGCCCGCGGTGGGGGACCAGTGGAGGCGGGCCGGGGTGTCGCAGAGGTGGTGCGGGTCGTAGAGCTGGGTGGGGCCGAGCTTCGTGCGGGCGTCCTTGGTGTCCGACCAGAGGGCCGGGTTGGACGTGATGACGAGGGCGGCGCCTTCCGCGTCCTGCAGGGTCTGGACGGCTGTCGCGTGGCGGCTGTCCCTGAGTCCGTAGTGCACCGTGCCCTCGGTGCGGTTCGTCTCCCACCCGCCCATCCGGGCGCCGGCGGGCACAACGGGGAAGGGGCCGGTCTCCTGGGTCGCAGTTGGCTGCACCTGTCGGGGTGCCCTCGGGGTGGGGACCTCGTGCAACGGTGCCTCGTGCGGCGTTGCCTCGTGCGGCGGGGTCTCGTGCGGCGGGGTCTCCCGGACCAGCGGCTCCTGGATCGGCGCCGGCCGTGGTGCCGGTGCCGGTGCCGGTTCGGTGCGCCGCCGCCGGCGTAGCGCACGCCAGCGTGCCACCGTGCCCATCACGAACACCGTCAGCACCACCAGCACCATCAGCTGGCCGATGAAGAGTCCCCAGAACAGCCCGTACCCGGAGAGTGCTCCCTCCGGGGTGCCGGGCCAGGCGCCCGGGATGTCGTGGGGCGCGGCGATCAGGTGGCGCATGGCCCGCGGGGTGCCGGTGAAGCCGACGCCGGCGGGCCAGGAGCCGTGGGCGAACACGGCGGACAGGCCCGTCGCCGTCCACACCAGCAGCGTCATCCCGAGGAGGAAGGCCAGTAGGCCGATCAGCAGGCCGTCGGGGATGCCGCCCTGGGCCGGCCGTTGATCGCGGCGGTCGTCCGGTCTCATGCCTCCGGTGCCTTTCCGTCTCTCATGCGTCCGGTCCCTCTGCGTCGTCCGCCGTCATCCACCGTCGTCCTACGCCACCGTCGACTCGGACGCGTCGCCGATGTGCTGTTCCATGAAGGCCGCCGCCCGCTCCTCCGCCTCCAGTTCGGCGGCGCGCAGGGCGTCGTCGTTGAAGTCGGCGGAGGACTCGGTCATCGCGCGGTCGGTGAAGACCAGGGGGCGTTCGGTCTCGGTGATCAGGTGCTTGACCACCTGCACGTTGCCGTTGACGTCCCAGACCGCGATGCCCGGGGTCAGGGAGGGGATGATCTCCACCGCCCAGCGTGGCAGGCCCAGTACGCGTCCGGTGGCCCGCGCCTCGTCGGCCTTCTGGGCGTAGATGGTGCGGGTGGAGGCCATCTTCAGAATGGCCGCGGCCTCTCTGGCCGCCGCCCCGTCGACGACGTCCGACAGGTGGTGCACCACCGCCACGAACGACAGACCCAGTCGGCGTCCGAACTTCAGCAGCCGCTGGAACAGCTGCGCCACGAACGGGCTGTTGATGATGTGCCAGGCCTCCTCGACCAGGAAGATGCGCTTCTTCCGGTCGGGGCGGATCCAGGTGTGCTCCAGCCAGACACCCACGATGGCCATGAGGATCGGCATGGCGATGGAGTTGCGGTCGATGTGGGACAGGTCGAAGACGATGAGGGGGGCGTCGAGGTCGATGCCGACGGTCGTCGGGCCGTCGAACATGCCGCGCAGGTCACCGTCGACGAGCCGGTCGAGGACCAGGGCGACGTCCAGGCCCCAGGCCCGTACGTCGTCTATGGCGACGTTCATCGCCTCGGCCGACTCCGGCTCGGGGTGGCGGAGCCGTTCGACGATGTCGGTGAGGACGGGCTGGCGCTCGACGATCGTCTCGTTGACGTAGGCGTGCGCGACCTTGAGGGCGAAGCCGGAGCGCTCGTCCAGGCCGTGCCCCATCGCGACCTCGATGATCGTGCGGAGCAGCGCCAGCTGCCCCGTCGTGGTGATCGCCGGGTCCAGGGGGTTGAGCCGGATGCCGTGGTTCAGGGCGGCCATCGGGTCCAGCCGGATGGGGGTTATACCCAGTTCCTCGGCGATGAGGTTCCACTCGCCGACACCGTCCTCGCCCTGGGCGTCGAGGACGACGACCTGGCGGTCGCGGAAGCGGAGCTGGCGCAGGACGTACGTCTTCTCCAGGGCCGACTTGCCGTTGCCGGACTCGCCGAGCACCAGCCAGTGCGGGGCGGGGAGCTGCTGGCCGTACAGCTGGAAGGGGTCGTAGATGTAGCCCTTGCCGGAGTAGACCTCGCGGCCGATGATCACGCCGGAGTCGCCGAGGCCGGGCGCGGCCGTCGGCAGGTAGACGGCCTGGGCCTGACCGGTGGACGTGCGGACGGGGAGGCGGGTCGTCTCCACCTTCCCGAAGAGGAAGGACGTGAAGGCGTCGGTGAGGACGGACAGCGGGTCCCGCATCAGGCTCAGCCCCTACCTTCGGATGCCGGTGGCGAACGGAAGAGTGTTCACGAAGGCGCGATGGTGCTCACGGTCGCACCACTCCAGTTTCAGGTACGACTTTCCGGCCGAGGCCCTGATCGTCCGCTTGTCGCGGGCCAGCGCCTCGGGGTTGCGGGAGGAGACGGTGATGTAGCCGACCAGGTTGACGCCGGCCGCGCCGCTGGCGAGGTCCTCGCCACGCTGGTCGAGCCGGCCGTGGGCGGCGATGTCGCGTGGGTCCACGGTCCGGTTCATCTTCGCGGCGCGGGAGGCCTCGGCGTCGTCGTTCGTCTTCTCGGTCAGCATGCGCTCGATGGCGACCTCGGTGGGTTCGAGGTCCATGGTGACGGCGACGGTGCGGATGACGTCGGGGGTGTGGACGAGGAGCGGCGCGAGGAAGTTCACGCCGACCGGGGTCATCGGCCATTCCTTGATCCAGGCGGTGGCGTGGCACCAGGGGGCGCGGGTGGCGGACTCGCGGGTCTTGGCCTGGAGATAGGTGGGCTCCATGGCGTCCAGCTCGGCCGGCCAGGCGTTGCGCTTGGTCATCGCCTGGATGTGGTCGATCGGGTGGTCCGGGTCGTACATGGCGTGGATGAGGGAGGCGAGCCGTCCCTGGCCCAGCGGCTGGCGTACGCGGATGTCGGCTTCCTGCAGACGGGAGCAGATGTCGGTCAGCTCGCGCGCCATCACGACCGCGAGACCCGCGTCCCGGTCCAGCTTGCGTCCGTTGTGCGGCCGGGCGGCGCGGGCCATGGCGTGTGCCTCGGCCGCCAGCTCGCGGTTGTAGTGCATGCACGCGATGAGGTAGGCGCGGTGCTGCTCGCTGCTGGTGGACACCATCGACTGGAGCTGGTCGTACGACTGCTGCAGCCACGGCCGCGCCCGGTCGTCGCCGCGCTGGGCGACGTCCTTGGCGTGCGCGTCGGGGTCGGCCGGGAGGGTGCGGGCGAGCATCTGGATGCGGGTGACGAAACCGTCGCCGTTGGCCACGTGTTTGAGCAGGGTGCCGAAGCGGTCGACGAGGGCTTCCTGGTCCTCGGAGTCGCGCAGGCCGACACCGGGCCCCTCGATCTCGATCGCGGCCGTCACGGTCTTGCGGTCGGCGTGCAGCAGTACGGCGATCTCGTCGGGCCCGAAGGGGGCCGCCAGCCAGGAGATGCGGCCGATGCCGGGCGGCGGGCCGACCTCGATCTCCCGGCCGTCGATCCGGGTACCGGCCTCGATGACGCCGGAACGGTAGGTGGTGCCCTTGCGGAGGGTCCGCTTGTAGCTGCGGTTGATCTCGTACCACCGGTAGAAGGTCCGGTGGTTGTACGGCACGTAGACCGCCGCCAGCGCGAGCATCGGGAAGCCGCAGAGCAGAACGATGCGCAGGCTCAGGACGGGGACGAGGAGCCCGCACATCATGCCGAGGAACGCGCCCGCGACGATCAGCGCGATCTCACCGGTCTCGCGGTTGCGGCCGACGATCGCGTTCGGCCGGGCGCGGCCGATCAGATACGTACGGCGGGGCGTGACCGTGTGGGACACGTGGGACTCGGTCGTCAACGCCCGTCACCTCCTGTGCTCTGGCTGTTACCAGTGTTGCGGGTGTTGCTTGCGTGGGGCGTGTTCACCGGGCTGCCGGAGCGCGGTGCGGGTGCGGCGGAGGGGACACTTCCGCCGCCGCCGTTCGAGGGGCGCGAGCTGTGCGCGGCGACACCGCCGGATGCGGGGTTCGAGGGGCGGGCCGCGGCGGAGGACGAGGACTGTCCGCCGCCGTCGCCGTTGTTGCGGGAGCTGTGGGTTCTGATGCCCTGGGCGACGAGGTTCGCCGGGGAGCTGATCACGGCGGCGGCCTTGCCCTCGGCGCCCTGCATGATGCGGTTGTTGCGGCCGTTCGCGATCTCGTCGCCGAAACCGGGGACGAAGCGGTAGATCATCGCGGAGGCGAAGATCGCGAGCAGGATGATGGCGAGGCCGGACACGATGGCGGCGACGGAGTCGGGCCCCTCCGCCGTGGTCAGCGCGCCCGCGAGGCCCAGCACGATGACGATCACTGGCTTGACCATGATCACGGCGATCATGATGCCCGCCCAACGGCGGACGTGGCCCCACAGGTTCTTGTCCACCAGGCCGGCGTAGACGACGACCCCGAGCAGGGCGCCGACGTAGAGCAGGACGGCCCGCAGATACAGCTCCAGGTAGAGGACACCGGCGGCGATGATGGACACGAACGACACCAGGATCAGCATGATCGGGCCGCCGCCGATGTCGTCCCCCTGCTCCAGCGCCTTGGAGAACGTGCCGAAGAAGGTGTCCGTCTGGTCTCCGGTGCCCTTGGCCAGGACATCGGTCACGGCGTCGGTCGCGGACACGACCGTGTACAGGATCAACGGCGTGAAGGCCGAGGCCAGGACCGTCAGCCAGAGGAACCCGACGGCCTCGGTGAGCGCGGTGGTGAGGGGGACGCCGCGCACGGCACGTTTGGCGACCGCCAGCAGCCAGAGGACCAGTGTCAGGAACGCGGACGCCGCGAAGACGACGGCGTACTGCTTGAGGAACGTGCCGTTCGTGAAGTCGACCTCGGCGGTGTTCTTCACGGCGTCGCTGAGCGTGTCGACGGTCCAGGCGGCGGCGTCGGCACAGCCCTTGGCGAGGGAGGAGAGGGGATCGAGGGTGGCGGTGAGGGTGTCGGGGGTCGTACCGCGTCGCGCCGCGCCGCCTTCGCCTCGTTCGCAGTAGTCCTTGGCGGGGCCGTGGATCAGGTCGCAGGGGTCATTGCTCGGCGTGGGTGACGGAGACGGATCGGCGAAAGCACGGGTGGCGAACAGGACCGCTGCCGTCTGCACGGCCACGACTGCGCCGGTCAGTTCGAGTACGCGGCGGTTAGCGAGCATACGTGAACCCTCCGTACTCCTGGACGGCCTTCGCCATCTCGTCCGCGCTGGACGCCCTGTCATCGCCGGGAATCGGCGCTGGGCCGTCCTTCTGCGAGTGCGTCACGATCTTCCAGTCACCATTCACCCACTCAAGCTTCATGGTGATGGTGAACCAGCTGTTCGTGACCGGAGATGTCGAGTTCTGACCTGCGAGCCCGAGGAGACCACTGCACCAGACCTCGACGGTTGCGCTGTCGGCCGACCTCTCGGTGACCTTGGTGCCGATCGGGCTCGTGCGGGACACGAAGGTGTAGCCCTTCGGCGCCGAGCCGTTCTCGTTCAGGCCGACGTTCTTGTTGAACGACGGGCTGTACGCCTTGTCCAGGGTGGTCTCGAAGTCCGCCACTCTGCCGGGAACGATGATGGCCTGCAGGATCGCGTCACGCTTCGCCTTGTCGAACATGCCGTCAGACCCCAGGGCCACCGCGTAGTTCGCCGCCGCGCTCTGCGCGCCCTGTGCGTCGTGGGCGAAGCCCGCCTGGACCGGGCGGGTGCCCGAGGGCGCCGTCGCCGAGGTCTTCGGGGTGTCCGCCGCCGCGTCGTCCGAGCCTGCGGAATCGTCTCCTCCACGGTTCGCGAAGGCGATCGCGGCGACGAGCAGGACGACGACGCCCACCATGGTGACCAGGCTCCGGGAGGACGAGCGGCCGCCGCGCCGGGACGTGCCGTGGCCGTCGCCGTCCCCGTCGGGCAGCCGGGTCCGGGTCTGGCCGGCGCCGCCGTAACCGCCGGAGGACTGGTGGTCGTCTCCGAGACTCATGCCGCGTACGCCCCCTCGACGTCGGGTCGGCCGTGTACGTACGACGGTAGCCGTGCTGGTTCCCGCTCGGGCGCGGTGTTATGACTCGACATCAGGGTGACGCGACCTCAGCCAGGTTGGCACGACGGGCGGGTGGGGTGGAGGTGAGGAACGGACGCGTGTCGGGCTACACGGCCATCCCGTACACGATGGTGAAGAGCGTGCCGAGTGAGCCGATGATGAACACGCCCGTCAGCCCGGCGATGATCAGGCCCTTGCCCTGCTCCGCGCTGAAGGTGTCGCGCAGTGCCGTGGCCCCGATGCGCTGCTTGGCGGCGCCCCAGATGGCGATGCCGAGGCAGAGCAGAATGGCGACGGCCATCACCACCTCGACCATCACCTTGGCCTCGTTGCCCAGGCTGCCGAAGGGGCCCCAGTCAGGAGCGATCCCCCCGATGATGGTGTTGATGTCTCCCTCGTCAGCCGCAAAGAGCATGTAAGCCACCGCCCCTGTCGGGTAGTTCCGCGCCCTCTGCGGACGTGCAGAGGTCAGACCTCATTGTCGCCGACAATGGCGCAGTCGCATGTCGACTTGGCGTCATTGATTGGCAGGTTTCGTGCGAACAGCTTGCCACCGGTCCGCGCCGGACGCTGGCGGGGTGGTGCGGGCCGGTGTGCAAAGAGTCGTATGGTCACTCTGTGTATCACGAGAGGTTACGCCGGGCAATGACGCTGGAGCGCAACCTGTCGCGTGGTTGCGTCGTTGGGCCCTTCTGTGCGGTGGCCGGATTCGCCCGCCTTCACTGGAGCGCTGAGGCCCCCCCGCTTCTGACGACCCGTCGTGATGACGGTTCCGGGCGTCGGAGCCCTGGACGCGGACGGGGCGGCGGCGTCACGCTCGCGGGCGAAGGCGACCTGGGCGGCCGCCGGTCGGGTGGCCGCCCTGGTCTCGGCGGGTTCGGCACCGGCAGCCATCCGCGCGCGGTTCGGCGCGGGGCCGACATGGCCGGGAAACGTCACTGAACGGCTCGCTCATGGGGGAGGGTTGGAGCATGCGCAAGATGTGGATCGGTGCCGGTGCCGCGGGTGCCGTCGGGATGGGCTTCGTGATGCTGCTCGTCGTGGGTGTCTACGTCATCGCAGGGAACCTGGCAGGAGGGGCGGGCGGCGGGGCCAAGAAGCTTGCCATGGGGACCGTGCCCGCCGCGTACCAGCCGCTGGTGCAGAAGTGGGGCAACCTCTGCCCCGCCATCAATCCGGCGCTGCTCGCCGCCCAGCTGTACCAGGAGAGCGGGTTCAACCCGAAGGCGCGGAGCGCGGCGGCGGCGCAGGGCATAGCGCAGTTCATCCCGGGGACGTGGGCCACCCACGGTGTGGACGGGGACGGTGACGGCGACCGGGACGTGTGGGACCCCGACGACGCCATCCCGTCGGCGGCGTCGTACGACTGCTCCCTCGCCTCGTACGTGAAGGACGTGCCCGGGAACCCGACCGAGAACATGCTGGCCTCCTACAACGCGGGGGCCTACGCGGTCATCAAGTACCAGGGCGTGCCGCCGTACAAGGAGACGCGGAACTACGTCAAGGTGATCACGACGCTGGAGAAGAGCTTCGCCGCGCCCACCACCCGGGTCGATCCGACCGAGCAGGCCGCCGGCGCCATCGCCTACGCGCAGAAGAAGCTCGGGACGCCCTATCTGTGGGGTGGGAACGGAACGGCCGACCAGGGAGGGCGGTTCGACTGTTCGGGGCTGACCAAGGCGGCGTACGAGAGTGTGGGGATCAAGCTGCCCCGGGTGGCGAACGATCAGTACAACGCGGGAGCGCATCCCGGACGGGAGGAGTTGCTGCCCGGGGACCTGGTGTTCTTCTCCGACGACCTCACCAACTCACGGTCCATCCGGCATGTGGGGATCTACGTGGGTGGCGGATACATGATCGACGCGCCGCGGACGGGTGCCGTGATCCGGTTCGACCCGATCGACACCCCCGACTACTTCGGAGCCACCCGGGTGACCGAGGATGGCGCGAAAGCGCTGCCCACCACGGTGTGAATGGGAGGGTTTGAACCCAGCGTGAAACCCTGCCCTGAGCTGCGGCGACGTGTCTCTCTTCGATAACGTCTGCGTGATCATTCAGTGGAGTGTGGAACGTATCAACGGGGGCCGTGCGTTCCTGTTGACGTGTAGGTGACCACGGGGGTGGCAGAAGAGGCGTGCGTTCGGTGCGCCGGAGGACATGACGAAGGGGCCGCAGCACCATGGCTGGACTCGCCGCATCCGGGTCGAACCCCGACGTCGAGCTGCTCTACGACATCAACGGCCTGGCCAAGGAGGCACCGCACTGGTTCGACCGGGTCATGGAGTTCGTGGGTGAGTACGGACTGCTGTTCGCCATCGTGCTGCTGGTGCTGTGGTGCTGGTGGGGTGTGCGGCGGCGGGGCGGCGAGGACGCGGCCTCGAACGTGGCGGCTCTGGTGTGGGCGCCGCTCGCGGCAGGGGTGGCGGTACTGGTCAACGTGCCGATACGGGGTTTCGTGGAGCGGCCCCGGCCCTTCAAGTCGCACCAGGGGCTCGAAGTGCTCGTCGACGGGAAGGACGACTTCTCCTTCGTGAGTGACCACGCCACGCTCTGCATGGCCCTGGCCGTGGGCCTGTTCGTCGCCCACCGGAGGTTCGGGATCGCCGCGATCGTGCTGGCGCTGTTCGGCGGCTTCGCCCGGGTCTACATGGGCGTGCACTATCCGACGGACGTCGTGGGCGGGTTCGCCCTCGGCACGGCGGTCGCCCTGCTGCTGTCGCCGGTCGCCATGGCCCTGCTGACGCCGCTGACCCGGGCCGTCGAGCGCTCGCCCCGGGTGGGGTGGCTGGTCAGCGCGCGGGGGCGCGAGAGTGCCGCCGGGCGCGATGCCGTGACGCCGGGGGCCGGCAAGGAGAGTGCCGAGGCGGCGGGGCAGCGGGATCTCGCCGCGTAGGCATGGAGACAGGCGAAGGTCGGGTCTCAGGCGGAGCAGGGTTGCTGACGGTGCCTACAGCGTCTGTGGGCCGGTGAAGACGCGGTCCGGGTCGTACTGGTGCTTCAGACGCTCCAGTCGCGGGGCCGCGTCTCCGTAGTAGGCCCTCCGCCAGTCCGTCAGGGTCGGGTCCGTGTAGTTCTGGTAGGCGGCGCCCGAGGCGTACGGGCGCATCGCGCCGTGGGCCGAATCCAGCCAGGACCGGGCCGCCCTGCCGTTCGTGCCCGGACGCCACGACGCGATGTACTGCGCCAGCGTCCGGGAGCGCCGGTGCACGAACGCGGTGGCCGTCGGCGGGACGCGGTTCACCGCTCCGCCGAGCGCGGTGAACGCGATGCTGCCGGCGCCGCCGCGCACCGAAGTGAGCCGGGCGAGCAGGGCCTTGACGCCGGCCGGCGGGAGCGGGCGGTCGAAGAAGTCCGAGCGGGCCGCGTACGTCTCCCGGCCGAGCGCCCCCTGCGGTGAGTGACCGGGGGCGGAGCCCGGAAGGTGGCAGCGGGCGTCGGTGGAGAAGGACGAGCAGCCCGCGTACATCTCCATCGACTCCTCGTACGTACGGCGCTTGAGGGAGACGTTGCTCGCGGGCGAGCCGATGCGGTCGGCGAGACGGTCGACGGCGTTCTGGAGTTCGCCGTAGCCGCCGAGGGAGAAGGCGGCGACCGAGACGGTGGGGGCGCGGCCGGGGGCGGCGGCGAGGTGGAGGGACGACCAGATCTCGTCGGGCTGACCCGGACCCCACTCCTGCCAGGCACGGACGACCGCGGGGGCCTTGCGCCAGGGCCAGCTCAGGTACCCCGACACCGCCCGCGGCGCGGGGTGGGTGCGGAAGTGGAACTCCGTGACGATGCCGAAGGTGGCGTTGCCCGCGCCGCGCAGGGCCCAGAACAGGTCCTTGTGGTCGGTGGTGTTGGCGGTGAGTTCCCTGCCGTCCGCCGTGATCAGGGTGGCCTGGGTGAGGCTGTCGCAGGTCAGCCCGTAGGCGCGGGAGACGACGCCGTGGCCGCCGCCGAGGGTGAGGCCGGAGACGCCGACGGTGGGGCAGGAGCCGGCCGGGATGGTCACGCCCTTCGCGGCGAGGGCGCGGTAGACGTCGATCAGTTTGGCGCCGGCGCCGACGACTGCCTCGCCGGAGGACGCCCGGACCCGGTTGAGTTTCGAGACGTCGATGATCAGGCGGCCGTCGCCTGAGGACCATCCGGCGTAGGAGTGGCCGCCGTTGCGGATCGCCACGGGGATGTGGTGGGCGCGGGCGTAGGAGAGGGCGGTGCGGATGTCGTCGGGATGGGCGGCGTAGGCGACGGCGGTGGGTTTGAGGGTGTCGAAGCGGGTGTTGTAGAGCTGGTGGGCCGTTTTCCAGGCGTGGTCGCCGGGGCGGACCAGCTGGCCGTCCAGGGATGCGGCCAGGGCGGTCCAGGTGGCGGGGGCGGGGGCGGGGGCGGGGGTGCGGGTGGCGGTGCGGGTGGGGGTGTCCGTAGGGGTGCCGGTGGAGGGTGCGGGGTTCTTGCCGGCGTCGGTTCCCTTGGTTTCGGTGCCGGTGGTCGGGTGTCTGCCCGTGCAGGCGGCTGTGGTCGCCGTCAGGGCGGCGGCTGTGGTGCCGCCGAGGAATGTGCGCCGGTGCATGTCGCCTCCGCGTCTGTGTCCCGTGGGGGGGCTTGAGTGGAGACGGAGGTGTGGGGGCCGGGGTTCCCCGGGTGCTCCGGGCGGGTGCATGGGCGCCCGGCGTGGGGCGGGGCGGGGTGGGCGCGCGGCCCGGCGTTTCGCGGGGCGCCTCCCCACTCCCGGCTTCGCTCGGCCGGGGGCCCCGTCGCCCACCGGTGCCGTGCCGGGGGGCCTCCCAGGCCGTTCAGGCACCGGGGGAGGCACGCTGCCCGCAGCGGCGGTGGGCCGGGGCGATCCGCAGCGGTGGTGCGTCGGGCGGCCCCGCAGCGGCGGCGGGGCTCCCCGTGCGTCCTCGTGTGGCCGGGTGGGCCGCGTTCTTGCGTGGCCGGGCGTGCCGCGTCCTCGTGTGGCCGGGCGTGCCGCGTCCTCGTGTGGCCGGGTGGGCTGCGTTCTTGCGTGGCCGGGCGTGCCGCGCCCTCGTGTGGCCGGGTCAGCCGCGTCCCCGTGTGGGCCGCGTTCTTGGTGGCCGGGCGTGCCGCGTCCCCGTGTGGCCGGGCGTGCCGCGTCCCCGTGTCACGCGGGGGCGTGGGACTTCGCGTCTGTGCGGGCCTGGCTTCTGGCCCTGCGGGCCGGGCCTCGCCAGCCGCAGGTGCAGCGGGCCAGGCAGAAGGGGCCTTGTTCGACCGTTGTCGTGAGGTGCTCCGGGGCGTCCCCGGGGGCTTCGAGACCGTCCTGCTGCGCCACGCCCGCAACGTTACCGGGGTCGCCTGCCCCTCGTTAACCGGGACGGCAGGGGGTCCGGAACGGGCGAGACGGCTTGGGATAGCAGGTGGCGATGGTCCGGCGGGAGTGGGAGCTGCGGGGTTGGAGGGCGGGCGGCGGTCTCGCCGCCGCCGGCGGTGTGGTCTGCGTCTGTCTGGCCGGGGCCGGGTGTTCCGGACAGGTGGCCTCGGTCCGGAGCGCGGACGGCGGTGACCCGGTCGCCGTGGTGCACCGGGCCGCCGACCGGCTGGTGGCCGCCCGTAGTGCCAAGGCGCGCACCGCGATGGAGATGGCCAGCGGCGGGACGCGGGTGACCATCCGGGGCGAGGGCGTGTACGACTTCGTGGAGCGGCTCGGGCAGCTGACGGTGCGGCTGCCGCAGGACCCGGCGGGGTCGAGCGAGCACCGGCCGATCACCGAGCTGCTCGCGCCGGGGGCCCTGTTCATGAAGAACCGGGGCGCCGGTGTCCCCGACGACAAGTGGGTGCGGGTGGAGACCGACTCGCTGTCCGACGGGAACCTGGTGACCGGCGGGGCGACGGACCCGTTCGCCGCCGCCGAGGTGCTGCGGGGCACGCGGACGGCCGAGTTCGTGGAGCGCACGGAGCTGGCCGGGACCGCGGTGCGGCACTACCGGGGGACCGCCGACCTCGCCCGGGCGGCGCGGGACGCCTCGGGCGGCAACAAGAAGGCGCTGGCCGCGGCGGCCGAGGGGTTCGCCACCGCCGAGGTGCCGTTCGACGTCTACCTCGACGACGAGGGCCGTATCCGCAAGGTCCGGCACCGCTTCAGCTTCTCCAACGGGCGGGACGAGGGCACCGTGGCCGTCGCCTCGACGACACTGCTGTACGACTTCGGTGCCCCCGTCGACGTACGGTTGCCCGAGGACCGGGACATCTACGCCGGGAAGATCGCCGCGGGGCCGGGTGAGGCGGCGGACGGCAAGAACTAGCCCTTCCGTGCCATGCGCGGTGTGTAGCCGCTCCCTACTCTAGGAAGTCGGTGACGGCAGAGACGAGGTGACGCGTGTGGCTCCGGGCAGCGGTACGGCGGTTCAGGACCACGTGGCCCTCGCCGAGATCGAGCTGTGCGGCGACCTGATCATCGCGGCGTCGGCCGCCCGGGAGCGGCTCAGCCTGGAGAGCATCGACGAGGTGCTGCGCGTGGCCGAGGAGCGTTCACGTGCGCAGTAGGCGGCCGATGGCCTTCGTCGCCTCCTCCACCTTCGCGTCGATCTCGGTGCCGCCCTTGACGGCCGCGTCGGCGACGCAGTGGCGCAGGTGCTCCTCGAGGAGCTGCAGCGCGAAGGACTGCAGGGCCTTCGTGGAGGCGGAGACCTGGGTGAGTATGTCGATGCAGTAGACGTCCTCGTCGACCATCCGCTGCAGGCCGCGGATCTGGCCCTCGATCCGGCGCAGGCGCTTGAGGTGCTCGTCCTTCTGTTTGTGGTAGCCGTGCACGCCGCGGTCGTGGTCGGTCACGATGTCCGTGCCGTCCGTGCCGTCCGTGTCCGCCCGGTCCACCGGCTCCGCGGCGGGGGAGGGCGCACCTGCGCCGGCCTCGGTGGTCGTCATCGCGTCCTCCTGGTGGATTCGGTGGATTCGGTTGGATTCGTTCGTATCGGCGGAAACGGTGATATCGGCGGAAACGGTGGAAGTGGCGGATCCCGGGGATCAGGGGTATATGCCGGATATACCCCTGGTGGGTATATGGTAACGAACTTTCCCGGGTATGGGGCCCCTGGCCGAGCACCCGGTGTCGCCCCCCTGCTCATCACCGTCCCCGATGGGCGACACTGGGGGACGGCCCGTTAGCAGTGGCCGGATGATGCACCTAGCATCAGCCTGACCGAAACCGATGCACCCCGAGGAACCCACGTGCGCTTTCGTCTGACCCCCAGGGAGACGAGCTTCTACGACATGTTCGCCGCCTCCGCGGACAACATCGTCACGGGCTCCAAGCTCCTGATGGAACTGCTCGGGGCGGACGCATCCGCCCGGGCCGAGATCGCAGAGCGTATGCGGGCCGCCGAACACGCGGGTGACGACGCCACGCACGCGATCTTCCACCAGCTGAACTCCTCGTTCATCACGCCCTTCGACCGCGAGGACATCTACAACCTCGCCTCGTCCCTCGACGACATCATGGACTTCATGGAGGAGGCCGTCGACCTGGTCGTCCTCTACAACGTCGAGGAACTGCCCAAGGGCGTCGACCAGCAGATCGAGGTGCTGGCACGGGCCGCCGAGCTGACCGCCGAGGCGATGCCGAACCTGCGCACCATGGACAACCTCACCGAGTACTGGATCGAGGTCAACCGGCTGGAGAACCAGGCCGACCAGGTCCACCGCAAGCTGCTCGCCCACCTCTTCAACGGCTCCTACGAAGCCATCGAGGTGCTGAAGCTGAAGCAGATCGTGGACGTCCTGGAAGAGGCGGCCGACGCCTTCGAGCACGTGGCGAACACGGTGGAGACCATCGCGGTCAAGGAGTCCTGACCTCTTCATGGACACCTTTGCTCTGGTCGTGACCATCGGGGTCGCGCTCTTCTTCACGTACACCAACGGTTTCCACGACTCGGCCAACGCGATCGCCACCTCCGTGTCGACGCGCGCGCTGACGCCCCGGGCGGCGCTCGCCATGGCCGCGGTCATGAACCTGGCCGGCGCGTTCATGGGATCCGGGGTCGCCAAGACCGTCAGCGAGGGGGTGATCCAGACCCCCGAGGGTTCGAAGGGGATGGGGATCCTCTTCGCGGCGCTCGTGGGCGCCATCGTCTGGAACCTCATCACCTGGTACTTCGGGCTGCCGTCCTCCTCCTCGCACGCCTTGTTCGGCGGCATGGTGGGCGCGGCACTGGCCGGGAGCACGACCGTGTACTGGCACGGGGTCGTCGACAAGATCGTCATTCCCATGTTCGTGTCGCCGGTGGTCGGGCTGATCGCCGGCTATCTGGTGATGACCGCGATCATGTGGATCTTCCGGCGCGCCAATCCGCACAAGGCGAAGCGCGGCTTCCGTATCGCGCAGACGGTGTCGGCGGCGGGCATGGCGCTGGGCCACGGTCTGCAGGACGCGCAGAAGACGATGGGCATCGTGGTGATGGCCCTGGTCATCGCCGATGTCGAGGACTACGGCGACCCCATCCCGGTGTGGGTGAAGCTCTCCTGCGCCCTGATGCTGTCGCTCGGCACGTACGCGGGCGGCTGGCGGATCATGCGGACGCTGGGGCGGAAGATCATCGAGCTGGACCCGCCCCAGGGGTTCGCCGCGGAGACGACGGGGGCCTCGATCATGTTCGGGTCGGCGTTCCTGTTCCACGCACCGATCTCCACGACGCATGTGATCACCTCGGCGATCATGGGTGTGGGTGCGACGAAGCGGGTGAACGCCGTGCGGTGGGGGGTCGCCAAGAACATCATCATGGGGTGGTTCATCACGATGCCGGCGGCCGCCGTGGTGGCCGCGGTGTCGTTCTGGATCGTGAACCTGGCGTTCCTGTAGCAGCGCCTCACCGGTACGGCGAAGGGCCCGCCCCCTGACCGGGGGCGGGCCCTTGTGCTCCTCGCGGTGGCACCGCCATGCAGCACCGCGAGGGGATCGGAGGGGCGGGGCGGTCTAGCCGAAGCGGCCGGAGATGTAGTCCTCCGTGGCCTGTACCGACGGGTTGGAGAAGATGCGCTCCGTCTCGTCGATCTCGATCAGCTTGCCGGGCCGGCCCACCGCCGCCAGGTTGAAGAACGCCGTGCGGTCGGAGACGCGCGCCGCCTGCTGCATGTTGTGCGTCACGATGACGATCGTGAAGCGCTCCTTCAGCTCGCCGATCAGGTCCTCGATCGCCAGGGTGGAGATCGGGTCCAGGGCGGAGCAGGGCTCGTCCATCAGCAGGACGTTCGGCTCGACCGCGATCGCCCGCGCGATGCACAGGCGCTGCTGCTGGCCGCCGGAGAGGCCGGAGCCCGGCTTGTTCAGGCGGTCCTTGACCTCGTTCCAGAGGTTGGCGCCCCTGAGGGACTTCTCGACGACGTCGTCCAGCCGGGACTTCTTGTACTTGCCGTTCAGGCGCAGGCCCGCCGCCACGTTGTCGTAGACCGACATCGTCGGGAACGGGTTCGGACGCTGGAAGACCATGCCGACCTCGCGGCGCACGGCCACCGGGTCGATGCCGGTGCCGTAGAGGTTCTCGTCGTCCAGCATGACCTTGCCGTCGACACGGCCGCCCGGCGTGACCTCGTGCATCCGGTTGAGCGTGCGCAGGAAGGTGGACTTGCCGCAGCCGGAGGGGCCGATGAAGGCCGTCACGGAGCGGGGTTCGACGGTCATCGAGATGTCCTCGATGGCGAGGAAGGAGCCGTAGTAGGCGTTGAGGCCGCTGACGTCTATGCGCTTGGCCATGATGATCACTGCTTCTTTCGGGTCGCTGACTGTGGTCGCCCTGGCCGCGTCAGCGACCGGTCTTCGGGGCCTTCCAGCGCGCGATGCCGCGGGCCGCAAGGTTGAGGATCATGATGAACGCGATGAGCGTCAGGGCCGCGGCCCAGGCACGGTCGTAGGCCGCGTCGGAGCCCGCGCCGTACTGCAGGTAGATGTACATCGGCAGCGACTCCTGCGGACCCTGGAACGGGTTCGCGTTGATGAAGTCGGTGCCCCAGACCAGCAGCAGTACGGGGGCCGTCTCGCCGGTGATGCGGGCGACGGCCAGCATGACGCCGGTGACGATGCCGCCGATCGAGGTCGGCAGGACCACCTTCAGGATCGTGCGCCACTTCGGCACGCCCAGGGCCAGGGACGCCTCGCGCAACTCGTTCGGGACGAGCTTGAGCATCTCCTCGGTGGACCGGACGACGACCGGGATCATCAGGATGCACAGGGCGAACGACCCGGCGACGCCGGACGGGCCCATGTCCAGGATCAGGACCCACAGGCTGAGCACGAACAGGCCCGCGACGATCGACGGGATGCCCGTCATGACGTCGACGAAGAAGGTGACGGCCTTGGCGAGCCGGCCGCGTCCGTACTCGACCAGGTAGATCGCGGTGAGCACGCCGATCGGCACGGAGAACAGGGTGGCGAGGCCGACCTGTTCCAGGGTGCCGAGGATGGCGTGGTAGATGCCGCCGCCGGGCTCGCTGTCGGCGACCACGCCCATCGAGTGGCTGAGGAAGTAGCCGTCGAGGACCTTCACGCCCTGCTTGACGGTCGCCCAGATCAGGGAGAGCAGCGGGATCAGCGCCATCAGGAACGCGACCCACACCATGCTGGTCGCCACCCGGTCCCTGGCCTGCCGCCCGCCCTCGACGCGCGCCGAGATGCCGTACGAGCCGGCGACGAAGAGGACCGCGGCGATCAGGGCCCACTGGATGCTGCTGTGCAGCCCGGCGGCGGCGCTGATGCCGAGGCCGAGGACGACCGAGCCGGCCGCGACCGCCCAGGGGAACCACTTGGGCAGGATGGCGGCGCGCAGGGAGCTGCGGTTCTCGGTGGTAAGGGTTGCGTGGCTCATGCGTTGGCCCCCGAGTACTCCTTGCGGCGGGCGATGATGAGCCGGGCCGCGCCGTTGACCAGCAGGGTGATGACGAACAGGACGAGGCCGGAGGCGATCAGCGCGTCGCGGCCCATCGGGGTGGCCTCGTTGAACTTGCTGGCGATGTTCTGGGCGAAGGTGCCGCCGCCCGGGTCGAGCAGGCTGGGGCTGATGTCGAAGGTCGGGGAGAGCACCATGGCCACGGCCATCGTCTCGCCGAGCGCGCGCCCGAGGCCGAGCATCGAGGCGGAGATGACGCCGGAGCGGCCGAACGGGATCACCGAGATCCGGATGACCTCCCAGCGCGTGGCGCCGAGGGCCAGGGCGGCCTCCTCGTGCATGCGCGGAACCTGCCGGAAGACCTCGCGGCTGACGTTGGTGATGATCGGCAGGATCATGATCGCGAGCAGGATGCCCACGGTGAACAGCGAGCGGCCCGCGCCGCCGTGCCACTCGAGGATCCCGGTCCAGCCGAGGTAGTCGTCCAGCCAGCCGTAGAGCCCGTCCAGGTGCGGCACGAGGACGAGTGCGCCCCACAGGCCGTAGACGATCGAGGGTACGGCGGCGAGCAGGTCGATCACGTAACCGATCGGACCGCCCAGCCTGCGCGGCGCGTAGTGCGTGATGAAGAGCGCGATGCCGACCGAGACCGGGACCGCGATGGCCATGGCGATGACCGACGACACGACGGTGCCGTAGGCCAGGACCGCGATGCCGAACTCCGGCGGGAGGCCGGTCGGGTTCCACTCGAAGCTGGTGAAGAAGTTCGCCTCGTCCTCGCTGATGGCGAGCCAGGCGCGGTAGGTGAGGAAGGCCGCGATGGCGGCCATGATGACCAGCACGAGGATGCCGGACCCGCGGGAGAGCCCGACGAATATCCGGTCGCCGGGGCGGCCGACGCCGCGGGTGGCGCGCTCGTCCTTGGTCCCGGGGGGCTGGTGGGGCACAGGGGCTGGTGCGGGCTTCTGGGGGTCAGTGGTGATGTCCATCGGGTTCTCCGGTCTGCGGAGCCGTCGTGGGCGACGGCTCGGGCGGAGCCACCGCGGACGGCGGGGGCTCCTGGCGGCGGTGCACCGGACGGTGCGGTCCGGCCCCCGCGCGGGGACCGGACCGCACTCGGGTCAGCTCAGGCCCGAGATGGTCTCGCGGACCTTGGTGATGATCTCGGCGGGCATCGGGGCGTAGCCGGCGTCGGCCAGCAGGCCCTGGCCGTCCTCCGAGGCCATGTAGTTCAGGAAGGACTTGGTGGCGGGCAGGGTGTCAGCCTTGTTGCCCTTGTCGCAGGCGATCTCGTACGTCACCAGGACGAGCGGGTAGGCGCCGTCGGCGTCCGGGGTGTAGTCCAGCTCCAGGGCGAGGTCCTTGCCGGCGCCGACGACCTTGGCCGCGCCGATGGCGGCGGTGGCGTTCTCGACGGTGGCCTTGACCGGCTCGGCGGCCGCGGTCTTGACGTCGACGGTCTTGATGCCGTCCTTGGCGTAGGACAGCTCGAAGTACGAGATGGCGCCGGACGTCTGCTTCACCTGTCCGGCCAGGCCGGAGGAGCCCTGCGCGGACTGGCCGCCCTCGGCCTCCCAGGACTTGCCGCCCTCGTACTTCCAGTCGTCGGGCGCGGCGGCCTTCAGGTACTTGGTGAAGTTGTCCGTGGTGCCGGACTCGTCCGAGCGGTGGAAGGCCTGCACCTTCAGGTCGGGCAGCTTGGCGTCGGGGTTGAGCTTCTTGATCGCCTCGTCGTTCCAGTTGCTGATCTCGCTGTTGAAGATCTTGGCGAGCGTCGGGGCGTCCAGGACGAGGGTGTCGACGCCGGGGACGTTGAAGCCGACCGCGATCGGTCCGCCGACCATCGGCAGGTCGATGGCCTGGCCGTCGGTGCAGACCTTCTTCGACGCCTCGATCTCCTCGGGCTTCAGCGCGGAGTCCGAACCGGCGAACGCGGTCTGGCCCTGCGTGAACGCCGTGATGCCCGCGCCCGAGCCGGTCGGGTTGTAGTTGATCTGCACGCCCTTGCAGGCCGCGACGTACTGCTTGACCCAGGCGTCGATCGCGTTCTTCTGTGCGGAGGAGCCGGAGGCCTGGAGCTGACCCTTGGCGTCGTCGCACTTGATGTCGCTGTTGGCGGCGGCGGAGCTGGAGTCGCCGCCGCTGTTGCCGCCGGTGTCGTCGGAGCCGCACGCCGTGAGGGCCAGGGCGCCGGAGACGGCGAGAGCACCGAGAGCGAGGGCCCGCCGGTTCATGCGCTGAAGCTTCACTTGAGGGAGTTCCTTCCAGGAGCCGCCGTCCTGAATTCGGCGGCGTGCGAGGAGTGGCGTTGAGGACGAGCAGTAGTGGGCGACACGGGCGCGTCGTCGTGCGCTTTCGGGATGCGCTCCGTATCGGTAAGGCCGAAATTAGGCAGATGAGATGAAGGCGCCGAAGGGCGTGAATGAACGCGGGGTGAACCCCTGAGGACGGTGCGGTGAGGTCACGGAACGCTTACGTCAAGGACACGGACCGGTTCCGGGCTTTCCTGGCGGGTGCGTCGCGGGCAGCGCGTCGACGAGGGCCCGGCGCCGGGGCTGCGTGAGGCGGGCGCGGGCCGCCTCACGAGCCGGCCGTACGAGGCGAGCCGACCTCGCCGGACGGGGTGGACGTGCCGGTGCGGGCCGCCGCCGCCCAGTAGCGGGCCTCCCCGGGGCGGCCGTGCGCCGGGTGGCGCACGGCGGGCAGCTCGGTGCCGGGCACGACGGCGTACCCCGTCTCCTGCGCGACCTCGCGCAGCGCGCCCGCGAGCGGGCCCTCGCCGGGCTCGGGCTTGCCCTTCGGACGCGACCAGCCGCCGCACTTCGGGCGGTGCGCGAGCCACGGCTCCAGGCCGGCGGACATGGACACGGTTGCAGGGGCGCGGCGCGGCGCCCACAGGACACAGCCGGCCGGGCGGACGACGGTGGTGCCGTCGACGGGGCCCACGGTGCGCTCACGCCTCAGGCCGCCTCAGGCCGCCTCAGGCCGCCTCAGGCCGCCTCTGCCGGCACTGGCTACGGCAGCCTGATCGGCTCCTTGCGCCAGCTGTG
The DNA here is from genome assembly GCF_043200575.1 of Streptomyces sp. NPDC048392. Taxonomy (NCBI): domain Bacteria; kingdom Bacillati; phylum Actinomycetota; class Actinomycetes; order Kitasatosporales; family Streptomycetaceae; genus Streptomyces; species Streptomyces sp. NPDC048392. The sequence goes on along the minus strand of NZ_JBICYB010000005.1, from coordinate 285,495 downwards.
CTGGAACGCGTACCGCGCCGCCTCCACCTCGTGCCGCTGGTCGGCGTGGAGGACGCCGAGCGCGTACGCCGTCGCCGGGGCGATGCGCGGCGTGCGGGCGGCCTGGGCCGCGGCCGCGGCGGCCTCGGAGGCGTCGCGGTGACGGTCGAGGGCCTCGCCGGCGGCCGGGAGGCGTACGTCCGCCGAGTCCTCGGCGTTTCCGGCGTCCCCTCCGGCCAGCGCTTCGAGGGCGTAGCGGTGCAGGCGCAGCAGCAGGCGGACCTGGTGCCACGGGGCGTCCTGGGGGTGCGGGGCCGGGTCCGGGGACAGGCCGTGGACGAGCGCCTGGGCGTTGTACGGGCTGCCCGCGGTGACCAGGGGAAGGGCGGCCACGGCGTCGGTGAGGCGCTCCTGCGCGGCGGCCGCCAGCGGGCGCAGGTCGTGAGGGGCGGCATCGGGGGCGGCGCCGCGGCCCGTGCGGCCGTTGCGGCGCAGCGGGACCTCGCTGGCCAGTAAGGCCACCTTGTCCGCGACGGCGTGGAAGCGGCTGCTGCCCAGTGCCTGCAGGGCCGTGGAGTGCGCCCGGGTGCGGGCCAGGGTCAGCCGGCGGTCGAGCAGCGCGCCCGCCCTGGCCGCGCCCACCGTGAGGTTGACGCGGTCAGGGGGCGCCGGGCGGGCGGCGGACTCCGTGGCCGGCACGGTGGCGGCGGCCGGCCGGCCCGCCTGGCGCGGGGCCGGGAACGCCGACGCCCCGGACAGCCGGTGCAGGGCCTGGAGCAGGCGTTCCAGACGGGACGCGTACGCGTGCTCCATCGCCAGCGTGCCGGACAGCCAGGCCAGCTCGGGCCGCATGCCCTCCGCCCAGTCGGCGTCCAGCAGCGGCTGGAAGGTGTGCAGGGTGCCGCTGATGCGGCGGGCCGCGCGGCGCAGGGCCAGGGCCGCGTCCGGGGCGCCCGCGTCCGGGGCGACCCGCCCCGGCCCGGACGTGCCGTGCGCCCCCGCTCCCGGTCCCGTGCCCACCCCCGCTTCCCGGTGCCGGCGCAGGGCGCGCAGGAACTCCGTGGCCTGGGCGCGCAGATAGCCCGCGAGTGCGTCGGTGTCCGCGCCGTGGGTCGGGACGGTGCCGGGGGGCGGGTTCGTGCCGGGTGCCGGGAGGGTGTCGGGGGTTGGGTGCGTGCTGGTGGTCGGGCTTGTGTCGGGTGCCGGGAGGGTGTCGGGGGTTGGGTGCGTGCCGGGGGCCGGGACGGTGCCGGTAGCCGGGATGGTGCCGGGGGGCGGGCCCGCGTCGGTGGACGGGCCCGCGCCGGGGGCCGCGTCTGCGCCGGGCGCCGGGTCTCGGTCGGCGTGCGGCTCCGTGCCGGGGGCGGGGCCCCGCTCGGCGTGCGGGTCCGGGTTCCTGCGTGGGTCCCTGTTCGCTTTCACGCTCGCGGGTTCCGGCGGTCCGGCGGTCGCCGTGGGGTCCGTCGGGTCAAGGTGTCGCTGTGCCACGCCGGCGCCTCCGGGCGTCTATGAGCATCTCCTGGACGTTGCGCAGGGACTGGCCGTCCGCGTCGGTCGCGTGCCGGGTCCACTCGCCGTCCGGGCCGAGGTGCCAGGAGGCGGTGCCGTCGGACATGCCGTTCTCCAGAAGCCGGTTCAGGGCCGCCCGGTGGGCCGGGTCGGTGACCCGGACCAGGGCCTCTATCCGGCGGTCGAGGTTGCGGTGCATCATGTCGGCGCTGCCGAACCACACCTCGGGCTCACCCCCGTTGCCGAAGGCGAAGACGCGGGAGTGTTCGAGGAAGCGGCCGAGGACGGAGCGGACCCGGATGTTCTCCGACAGGCCCGTCACCCCCGGGCGCAGCGCGCAGATGCCGCGCACCCACACGTCGACCGGCACACCGGCCTGGGACGCGCGGTAGCAGGCGTCGATCACGGCCTCGTCGACCATCGAGTTGACCTTGATGCGGATGTAGGCGGGGCGCCCGGCCCGGTGGTGCTGGATCTCCTTGTGGACACGGGAGACCAGGCCGTCGCGCAGCGACTTGGGCGCGACGAGCAGCCGGCGGTAGGTCTCGCGCCGGGAGTAGCCGGAGAGGCGGTTGAACAGGTCGGACAGGTCCGCGCCGACCTGCGGGTCCGAGGTGAGCAGGCCCAGGTCCTCGTAGAGGCGGGCCGTCTTCGGGTGGTAGTTGCCGGTGCCGACGTGGCTGTAGCGGCGCAGCGTCTCGCCCTCCTGCCGTACGACGAGGGACAGCTTGCAGTGGGTCTTCAGGCCCACCAGGCCGTACACGACGTGGCAGCCGGCCTCCTCCAGCTTGCGGGCCCACTTGATGTTGGCGGACTCGTCGAAGCGGGCCTTGATCTCGACCAGGACCAGGACCTGCTTGCCGGACTCGGCCGCCTCGATGAGCGCGTCGACTATCGGGGAGTCGCCGGACGTCCGGTACAGCGTCTGCTTGATCGCGAGGACGTCCGGGTCGGTGGCCGCCTGCTCCAGGAACGCCTGCACGGAGGTGGAGAAGGAGTCGTACGGGTGGTGGAGCAGGACGTCCTTGCTGCGGAGGGCGGCGAAGATGTCCGGCGCGGACGCGGACTCCACCTCGGCGAGGTCGCGGTTGGTGCCGGCGACGAACTTCGGGTACTTCAGCTCGGGCCGGTCGATGCTGTGGACGCGGAAGAGGCCGGTGAGGTCCAGCGGGCCGGGGAGCGGGTAGACCTCCGCCTCACCGATCTTCAGCTCGCGCACCAGCAGGTCCAGAACCTCGCGGTCGACCGATTCCTCGACCTCCAGGCGGACCGGCGGACCCAGGCGCCGCCGCATGAGTTCCTTCTCCAGGGCCTGGAGGAGGTTCTCCGTGTCGTCCTCCTCCACCTCCAGGTCCTCGTTGCGGGTGAGGCGGAAGGTGTGGTGTTCCAGGACCTCCATGCCCGGGAACAGCTCCTCCAGGTGGGCGGCGATGACGTCCTCGATGGGGACGTAGCGGCCCGGGGACGCCTCCAGGAAGCGGGAGAGCAGCGGCGGGACCTTGACGCGGGCGAAGTGCCGGTGGCCGGTGACCGGGTTGCGGACGACGACCGCGAGGTTGAGGGACAGGCCCGAGATGTACGGGAAGGGGTGGGCCGGGTCGACCGCGAGCGGGGTGAGGACGGGGAAGATCTGGTGCCGGAAGAGGGTGAACAGGCGGGCCTGTTCCTTCTCGGTCAGTTCGTTCCAGCGGACCAGGTGGATGCCCTCGTCGGCGAGGGCCGGGGCGACGTCCTCGTGGAAGCAGGCGGCGTGGCGGGCCATCAGCTCGCGCGAGCGGGCCCAGATCATGTCCAGCACCTCGCGGGGCTGCAGGCCGGAGGCGGAGCGGGTGGCGACGCCGGTCGCGATGCGGCGCTTGAGGCCGGCGACGCGGACCATGAAGAACTCGTCCAGGTTGCTGGCGAAGATCGCGAGGAAGTTGGCCCGCTCCAGAAGGGGCGTGTTCGGGTCCTCGGCGAGTTCGAGCACACGCTCGTTGAACGCGAGCCAGCTGCGCTCGCGGTCCAGGAAGCGGCCCTGCGGGAGCCGCGGGCCGCCGGCCTGGGACTCCTCCGACTCCTCGTACGCGTCGAGGTCGGCGTCGATGTCGGGCTCCAGGTCGGAGACCGTGGCGGCCACGGTGTGCGGGCGGTGCGCGGCGATGGAGCCCACGGAGAGCTGCGTGTGCTGGACCTCTGCCTGCGTGTTCGACTGCCTCATGAACCCATTCTTCCGCGCCGCGCGCGAGACAGGCGCGTCGGAGGGCACGGAATGCTCCGGCTCGGTCGGCTTCATTCGGTGAGCCTCGCAAGGCTGTCTGAATCGATGGTTACGGGGACATGACGTGTGGGATAGCGGCGGGCCTCCGAAGACTCCCCCGCACAGTCCCTGAGACCGTGTGAACCGGTCGGCCGGGCTCGTGCGATGAGGAGACGTGAGCGAAACGAGAAGCGACGGGGAGCTGCTGCGGGCCGTCGCGGCCGAGGCCGACCGGCGTGCCTTCGAGGAGCTGTACCGCCGGTACGCGCCCTGGCTGACCGCCCGCATGCGCGGCCGCTGCGCCGACGCCGCCGTGGTCGACGACGTCGTACAGGAGACGTTCCTCGCCGTCTGGCGGGGCAGCGCCCGTTACCGGGAGGAGGGCGACGTGGCCGGCTGGCTGTGGCGGATCGGCTCGCGGCGGCTGATCGACGTGCTGCGCGGCGACGGCGCGCGCGGGCGGCTGCGGCAGGCGCTGGCACGGTTGCGGCACCGGGACGAGGTCTCGGCGGAGGAGCGGGTGCTCGCCGGGGTCGAGCACGGCGACCTCGCCGGCGCGCTCGTACGGCTCTCGCCGGAGCTTCGCGCGGTGCTCCAGGCCACGGTCGTCGACGGGCTGACCACCCGCGAGGCGGCCGTCCTGCTCGGCATCCCGCCGGGCACGGTCAAGACGCGGGCGATGCGCGCCCGCCGGCAGCTGCGGGAGGCGCTGGCATGACTACCGAGGACAGCCGTCGCCGGGACACCTGGCACGTGGACGAGGACGACCTGCGGGCCTACGCCCGGGGCGGGCTGGCGGCCCCCGTGCTCTGGTCCGCCGACGCCCATCTGAGCGCCTGCGCGACGTGCCGGGGCGTGCTCGCCGAGGTGAGCGACGCGGCCGCGCTGGACGCGGGCTGGGAACGGCTCGACGCCGAGCTTGACGCGCCCCGGCCGGGCCGGATCGAGGGACTGCTGGTGCGGTGCGGCGTCGACGACGGCACCGCGCGACTGCTCGCGGCCGCCCCCGTACTGCGCCGTTCCTGGTTCGGCGCGGTCGCCGCCGTGCTGCTCGTGAGCTGCCTCGTGGCCTACTCGGCCGGCGCCGCGGGCAGGCCCGCCCTCTTCCTCGCCTTCGCCCCACTGCTGCCGCTGGCCTCGGTGGCGCTCGCCTACGGGCCCGCACTGGACCCCGCGTACGAGATGGCCGTCGTCGCGCCGATGCACGGCTTCCGGCTGCTGATGATCCGGACCGTCGCGGTGCTCGTCGTGGCGCTCGGGGCGGGCGGCCTGGCCGGCCTCGCGATGCCCGGGTACGGGCCGGCCGCCCTGGCCTGGCTGCTGCCCGGGCTCGGCCTCACCGCGACCGGGCTCGCGCTGACGCCCCGGCTGGGTCCGGTGATCGCGCCGTCCGTACTCGCGGGCGTCTGGGCGGCCGTGCTGCTGGCCGCGGACGCGGCGCGCGCGCCGGGGGACGGCGCGCTGGCGCCGTTCACCGCGGCAGGGCAGGGCGTGTCCGGGCTCGTCGCCGTGCTGGGCGCCGGGCTGCTGTTCCTGTTCCGCGACCGATTCGACGTCTCCGCGCGCGGCGTCGCGTGAGTCCCTCCCCCCTCCTTCCTGAAACCCCTTTCACGTACGGGAGTGCCGTATGACCCCCACTGTCTCCGCCTCCGGGCTCAGCCTCCACTACGGACGCACCCGCGCCCTCGACGACGTGTCGCTGCGGCTGACCCCGGGTGTCACCGGGCTGCTCGGGCCCAACGGCGCGGGGAAGACCACGCTGCTGCGCGTGCTCGCCACCGCCGTGCCCGCCGACCGGGGCGCCTTCTCCGTGCTCGGGCACGACCCGGGGACCGCGCGCGGACGGCAGGAGGTACGGCGGCGGCTCGGATACCTGCCGCAGGCGCCCGGATTCCATCCGGACTTCACCGCCTTCGAGTTCGTCGACTACGTGGCGATCCTCAAGGAGCTGGCCGACCGCCGGGAGCGGCATCGCGAGGTCCGGCGGGTGCTGGAGGAGGTCGGCCTGGGGGACGTGCGCGGGCGCCGGATCAAGAAGCTGTCCGGGGGCATGCGGCAGCGGGTCGCGCTCGCCGCCGCGCTGGTCGGCGACCCGGGGTTCCTGGTGCTCGACGAGCCGACCGTCGGTCTCGACCCCGAGCAGCGGATGCGGTTCAGGGAGCTGGTCGCCGGGGCGGGGGAAGGACGGACCGTGCTGCTGTCCACCCACCAGACCGAGGACGTGGCGATGCTCTGCCACCGGGTGATCGTCATGGCGGCCGGGACGGTGCGGTTCGACGGGACCCCGGCCGAGCTGACCGCGCGCGCCGCCGGGCGGGTGTGGAGCAGTACGGAGAAGGACCCGGGCGCCAGGGCCGGGTGGCGCACCGGGACCGGCTCCTTCCGGAACGTGGGCGACCCGCCCCCCGGAGCGGAGCCGGCGGAACCCACCCTGGAGGACGGCTACCTGCTCGTCCTCGACGGCGCCGGCACGAGCGGCACGGAGGTGGCCGCGTGAGCGCCGTACTGAAGCAGGCACCCGTGCCCGTGCGGGCGGGGGCCCACGGCGCGGGTGCGCGGGCCGTGCTCGCCCTGGCCCGGTTCGAGGCCCGCAGGCTGCTGCTGAGCGTCCCCGTCGTCATCGCCTTCGTGGCGTACGTCGCGTGGATCGTCTGGCGCACCCGCGACTCCTGGGACGGCAATCCGGCCCTCCAGGACGCCGACCGCGCCACCCAGTCCATGCCGATGCTCGTCGGTCTCGCCGTCCTGCTGTACGCCCACCACGCGGTCGTGCGCTCCGAGCGGCACGGCACCGAGCACCACTTCTCCGTGCTGGTGCTCCAGCCCTGGCGCCGTACGGCCGCCCACGCGCTGTCCGTCGTACCGGCCGCCCTGCTCACCGCCGCGTGCGTGACCGGTCAGTTCACCTGGGAGGCGCTCAAGCCGGGCGCCGTCGGGCACGGTTCGCCGGCCGAGCTGGCCGTGGGGCCGCTGACGGTGCTGGCGTTCGGGGCGTTCGGGGTGCTGCTGGGCCGGCTGGCGCGGTCGGCACTCGCCGCGCCGCTGCTGGTGGTCGTACTGCTGCTCGCGCTGGTCCTCGGTACCGCGCCGGGCGACGCGGGCGGCCGGTCCTGGCTGGCCCCGGTCGTCTCCCAGGCCGGCCCCGATGCCCTGCCCTCCGACCTGCTGGGGCGGCCCGCCGCCTGGCACGCCCTGTACCTGGCGGGCGCGGCCCTGTGCGTCGCCCTTCTCGCGGTGGCCGTCGCCGGTGGGCGCAGCCCGGCCGCCCGGGCGGGCCTCGTCCTGAGCCTCGCGCTGGCGGTGACGGGCGGGGTCCTCCAGGCCGGGGGCGCGACGCCGTCGCCGGAGCTGACGGCGGCCCGCGAGCGCGCCTCGCTGCGCCCCGCGCTGCGCTGCGCCGAGCACGGCCGGTCGACGTACTGCGCCTTTCCCGAGTGGGGGCCCCGCACCGGCACCTGGGCCGGGGTCGTGGACCGGGTCCAGTCCCTGGCCGGCGGCTCGGCGCACGAGCGGCCGCTGGTCGTACGGCAGCGGATCGACGCCCGGTACGGGCTGGAGGCCGACACCGCGATCCCCGCGCTGACCGACGCCCACCAGGTGACCGTGGGCACCGCCTGGGGCGGCAACCGGGTCCCCGAGTTCTCCAGTGCCGTCGCCGCCGTCCTCGTCGCGGGCACGGAGGCGGCCGGCAGCGAGATCTGCGACGGCCGGATGGTCACCGTCATGTGGCTCTCCCTGAGCTGGCAGGACGATCCGGTGAACGCCCTGCGTCGGGTCCGCCTCGACGACAGCGTGACGGGGTCGGCGATCGTCCTGTCGCCCACCGACCCGCTGTCCATGACCGAGGGCCAGACGGACGTCGTACGGCGCCTGCTGGAGAAGCCGTCCGCCGGGACCGGGGCACGGGTGAAGGCGCACTGGGCGGAACTCACCGCGCCGGGCGTCACGACCGCCCGGGCCGCCGAACTGCTGGGCGTGGCCGGGCCGGAGAAGGCGGACTCGTGCGCGGAGTGACGGCGGACCTGGTCGCCCCGCTGTGGCGCACGCTGCCGTGGCGGGCACTGGCGGCGGCGGGAACCGTCGGCCTGCTGGCCGCCGCCACCCCGGTCGTCACCGGCGCCGCACCGGCCCCCTGGCAGACCCTGTTGCTGTTGCGGGGCGTCGCCCTGATCGGCGCGGTCGGCCTGGCCTTCCTGCTGGACGACCCGGCCCGCCACCTCACCGCACCCGTCCCCACCCCACGGCCCGTCCGGCAGGCGCTGCGGGTGGCCCTGGCCGCACCGTTCGCCGCACTGTGGTGGACGGCCGCGCTGCTCCTCGTCCCCTCGGCGTCCCGGCCCCCGGTCGGCGACGTCACCCTGGAGGCGGCGGCGGTGGGCGCACTGGCGCTCGCCGGTGCGGCCATGGCGGTACGGCTGACGGACGAGGCGCGTCCGGGGCCGTTCGTCGCGGCGTCCCTGCTGCTCACGGCCGTCCTCGTGCCCCTGCTCGCACCGGCGGACTGGGCACTGTTCGTGCAGCCCGACGACCCGCGCTGGCCCGCCGCCCACGACCGGTGGGCGCTGCTGGCGCCGGCGGCGGCCGCGCTGGGGGCGCTGTGCGGACCGGAACCGGTGGGGCGCCGGGGGCGGGGAACGGCGCGGAAGGTACGCGGGGCCGGCGGACCGGTGTGACGGTGCGCGGCCGGGCGGGTCGCTCGGGTCGGTCGGGGCCTCGGGTGCCGACGCGGCCCGGGCGTTGGACGGGTGGGGCCTCGGTCCGCGGGGCTGGCGGACCGGTGTGACGGTGCGCGGCCGGGCGGGTCGCTCGGGTCGGTCGGGGCCTCGGGTGCCGACGCGGCCCGGGCGTTGGACGGGCGAGGCCTCGGCGGTGGCGGGATGGGCCTCGCCCGAGGGACCTGCCGGGGCGGAGCCCGCGGCTCAGGTCTCCGTGCGGTACATCAGGTCCGTCTCGTGGGTGGCGAATCCGAGGCGCTCGTAGACGGACACCGCCGCCTTGTTGTCGGCGTCGACGTACAGCATCGCCGTGGGCAGGCCCCGCCCCTCCAGGTGCCGCAGCCCGATCGTGGTCAGGGCCTTGCCCAGGCCGCCGCCCTGGGCGTCGGGGCGGATGCCGAGGACGTACACCTCACCCAGCCGTTCCTCGGCGTGCACCTTGGTCCAGTGGAAGCCGATCAGTTCGCCGTCCCGCTCGGCGAGGAAGAACCCCGCCGGGTCGAACCACGACTCGGCCTCGCGGTCGTCCAGGTCGCGCTGGGTGAGCGAGCCCTGCTCGGGGTGGTGGGCGAAGGCCGCCGCGTTCACGGCGAGCCAGGCCGCGTCGTCCTGACCGGGAACGAAGGCGCGTACGCCCACCCCCTCGGGCAGCCGCGGTTCCGGCAGGTCGAGGCCGACCAACGGGCGTCGCATCTGCCGCAGTTCGCGGAAGAGGGACAGCCCGAGGACCTGCGCGAGATGCCGGGCGGCGGAGTGCCCGCCGTGGGCCCAGATCCGCAGCCGCTTGCCGGAGGCGGCGAGCAGCGCGGCGCCCAGCGCCCGGCCGTGGCCCTGGCCCCGGTGCGAGGGGTGGACGACCAGTTCGGCGGCCGGCGGCTCGACCGGGTCGGTGCCTTCCAGCTGTGCGTAGCCGACGAGTCCCCCGCCGTCGACGGTGAGCAGGAGGTGTACGACGCCCTCCCGCGCGGGACCGCGCAGTTGCAGCCGGCCCTGCTCGGACACGGCGTGCTGCCCGTCGTTCCGGGCCGCCTCGGTGAGCAGGGCGAGGACGGCGTCGGTCTGCTCCGGGGCGAGTTCGGCGAGGGTCTCGATCGAGCGGGGGCGGCCGTGCCGCACGGTGTCGTCGCTGGTCATGCGTACGAGGGTAAGGGGCGGGTGGGGCAAAGCGGCGGCAGTGGACGAGGACGAAGCTAAACCAGGCTGTAACCCGGAAGCCCCTGTCGCGCTACGCGCGTTGACTCTAGGCTCGTGCGCCGACGAGCCGTCTCCTCAGCGGCTCGCGTCCACGCACACCCACAGGGGGGCGCATGCCAGCCACAGCACAGCCGCACCAGCCGCGCCGCAGACGCCGTACGAGCCGTCTCCTCGTCGCCGCCGCCACCGTCGTCACCGCCGGGGCGCTCGCCGCGGCGGCACTGCCGGCCTCGGCGAGCGCGGGCGCAGGCAACCACGGCAACCACGGCCACGGAGGTCACGGAGGTCACGGAGACCATGGCGGCCACGGGCACGGCCACGGCCGCTACCAGGACGTCCAGCTCCTCTCCTTCAACGACCTGCACGGCAACCTGGAGCCGCCGGCCGGTTCCTCCGGGCGCGTCACCGAGATCCAGCCGGACGGCACGACGAAGACCGTCGACGCGGGCGGCATCGAGTACCTCGCCACCCACCTTCGCGAGGCCCGCAAGGGCAACCGGTACTCCGTCACCGCGGCGGGCGGCGACATGGTCGGCGCCTCCCCGCTGCTGTCCGGGCTCTTCCACGACGAGCCGACCGTCGAGGCGCTGAACAAGCTCGACCTGGACGTGACGAGCGTCGGCAACCACGAGTTCGACGAAGGGGCCAAGGAGCTGGCCCGCCTCCAGAACGGCGGCTGCCATCCCACCGAGGGCTGCTACACGGACCAGGAGTTCGAGGGCGCCGACTTCCCGTACCTGGCCGCCAACGTCCTGGACGAGAAGACGAGGAAGCCCCTCCTGAAGCCGTACTGGGTGTGGAAGCAGAGGGGCGTCAAGGTCGGCTTCATCGGCGTGACCCTGGAGGGCACCCCGGACATCGTCTCGGCGGAGGGCGTGAAGGGACTCACGTTCAAGGACGAGGTCGAGACGATCAACAAGTACGCCAAGGAGCTGCAGCGCCAGGGCGTGAAGTCGATCGTCGCGCTCATCCACGAGGGCGGCTTCCCCGCCTCGTCGTCCTACAACTACGACTGCGACTCCCCGGGCGCGGGCGACGGCGTCTCGGGCCCGATCGTCGACATCGCCAAGAACATCACGCCGCAGGTCGACGCGCTGGTCACCGGCCACACCCACAACGCGTACGTCTGCACGATCCCCGACCCGGCGGGCAACCCCCGCATGGTCACCTCGGCCTCGTCCTTCGGCCGCCTGTACACGGACACGACGCTGACGTACGACCGCCGCACGGGTGACATCGCCCGTACGTCCGTGAAGTCGGCGAACCACGTGGTGACGCGGGACGTCCCCAAGGCGCCCGACATGACCCGGCTGATCGGCGAGTGGGGCACCCTCGCCGCCCCGATCGGCGACCGCCCCATCGGCTACGTCTCCGGAGACGTCAACCGCGACGGCACCGAGTCCCCGCTCGGCGACCTGATCGCCGACGCGCAGCTCGCCCACGGCGTGTCCCTGGACCCGGGGACCGACCTGGCCCTGATGAACCCGGGCGGCATCCGCGCCCCGCTGACCTACGCGGCCACGGGCCGGGAGGGCGACGGTGTCGTCACCTACGCCGAGGGCTTCACCGTCCAGCCCTTCGCCAACACGGTGAACCTCAAGGACTACACGGGCGCCCAGCTGATCCAGGTGCTCAAGGAGCAGGTGAGCGGCCCGAACGAGGCGGCCCCGAAGATCCTCCAGGTTTCGTCCGGCCTGACCTACACCCTGGACCTGACGAAGTCGGGCGCGGACCGCGTCGTCACGGACTCGATTCGCCTGAACGGCTCGCCCGTCGACGAGCACGCCACCTACCGCGTCGCCTCGAACAGCTTCCTGGCGGGCGGCGGTGACGGCTTCACGACCCTGGGCGAGGGCGCGAACGAGCTCGTCGGAGCGGACGACCTGACGGCGCTCGAGCAGTACCTGACGGCCAACTCCTCGGCGAGCGACCCGATCGCACCGCCGGCGGCCGACCGGATCACGGTCGTGCGGTAGCCGACCGGAGACCGCGGCACCGAGGGCCCGGCACCCCGCACGGCACAGCCGTCGCGGGGTGCCGGGCCAAGTTACGCCCAGCCCTTCTCGAGTGGCCACGGGCCGTGACTCACGGAGCGGTGACCGGACGCGTCACATCCCGCCCGCCCGCCCCGACGGGCTCTCTCCGGCCGACCGCGACACGCCGAACGGTCGCCCGCCGGGGCGTTCTACGGCACCTCCGGCGGCGGCACGGGCGCCCCCGGCAGCCGCATCGTCGCGGTCGTGCCGCCTCCCTCCGCCGGGGTCAGGGCGACCTCGCCGCCCGCCTGCTGCACCGTCCGGGCCACGATCGACAGACCCAGGCCCGAGCCGGGGAGGGCGCGGGCGCTCGGGGAGCGCCAGAAGCGGTCGAAGACGTGGGGGAGTTCGTCGGCGGGGATGCCGGGGCCGTGATCGCGGACGGTGAGGACGCCTTCGGAAAGGCGTACGTCGACGGTGCCGGAGTCCGGGCTGAACTTCACCGCGTTGTCCAGGATGTTCACGACCGCACGCTCCAGGGCGGCCGGTTCGGCACGCACGTACCAGGGGGCCACCCACGCGTCGATCGTCAGCTCCGGGCCGCGCAGGCGGGCGCGGCGCAGGGCCGACTCGACGACGTCGTGCCAGGCGAGGATGCGGGCGCGGTCCTCGTGCTGGCCGGTGTCGGGGCGGGACAGTTCCTGGAGGTCGCCGATCAGGGCGGCCAGTTCCGTCATCTGCGCCTTGACCGACGCGAGCAGCGCCTTGCGGTCCGCCTCCGGGAGCGGGCGGCCGGTCTCCTCGCTCCGGGTGAGGAGTTCGAGGTTGGTGCGCAGGGAGGTGAGGGGGGTGCGCAGTTCGTGACCGGCGTCGGCGATGAGCTGCTGCTGGAGGTCGCGGGAGCTGGCCAGGGACGAGGTCATGCTGTTGAAGGAGCGGGAGAGGCGGGCGATCTCGTCGTCGCTGTCGTCCTCGACGGGGATGCGGACGGCCAGGTCCTCGGTGCGGGCCACGTGCTCGACGGCGTCGGTGAGTTCGTCGACGGGACGCAGACCGGCGCGGGCCACGGCGAGTCCGGCGGCGCCCGCGCCGATGACTCCGATGCCGGAGACGATCAGGAGGACCCAGACCAGGGAGGACAGGGGTTTGGTGACGTCCTCGACCGGTTTGGCGATGGAGACGGCGATGCCCGGCTGAACCTGCCCGGTGCCCGCGTCGTAGACACGCTGTGTGTAGACCCGCATCGTTGTGCCGTCGGTCGTCCTCGCGGTGTGCAGTGCGTCCCCGGCCCGGCCGTCGGCGACGTCCACGTCCGCGTCCTGGACGCGGAGTTCCTCGTTGCCGGGATTGACGCAGGTTGAGCCGTCCGAGTACAGGATGGTGACGACAGGGGCGTTCGGTACCTGGGGAAGTTCCTCCGGTGTCCCCGACTGACAGTTGCGCAGCATGCTGTTCAACAGCCCTCTGGACACCTGCTCGCTGCGCAACTGGTCGTCCAACTGGTTGTACAGCTGCTCGCGCACCAGGAACCAGCACGTCACCGAGACCGCCGCCACCGCGAACGCCACCGCCGCCGCCACCAGCAGCGACAGCCGGGCCCGGATGGGCAGCGCGCGGACGCGGCGGGCCGGCCCTCTCACTCCGCGCCGCCCTGCCGCAGGACGTAGCCGACGCCGCGGACGGTGTGGACGAGGCGCGGTTCGCCGTTCGCCTCGGTCTTGCGGCGCAGGTACATGACGTACACGTCGAGGGAGTTCGACGACGGCTCGAAGTCGAAGCCCCAGACCGCCTTGAGGATCTGCTCCCGGGTGAGGACCTGGCGGGGGTGCGCCATGAACATCTCGAGGAGGGTGAACTCCGTGCGGGTCAGTTCCACCGGGCGCCCGGCCCGGGTGACCTCCCGCGTCGCCAGGTCCATGGTCAGATCGGCGAAGGCGAGGGTGTCGTCGTTGCCGGTGGCCTCCACCGCCGCCGCGTAGGAGCTGCGGCGCAGCAGCGCGCGGATGCGGGCGAAGAGTTCGTCCAGCTCGAAGGGCTTGACCAGGTAGTCGTCGGCGCCGGCGTCCAGGCCGGTCACCCGGTCGCCGACCGTGTCGCGGGCCGTCAGCATCAGGATCGGGGTCAGGTCGCCCGCCCCGCGGATCCGGCGGGCGACGGTGAGGCCGTCCATGCGCGGCATCTGGATGTCGAGGACGACGAGGTCGGGCCGGTACGCCGCGGCCTTCTCCAGCGCGTCGGCGCCGTCGAAGGCGACCTCGGTGCCGTACCCCTCGAAGGCGAGGCTGCGCTGGAGGGCTTCGCGGACCGCCGGCTCGTCGTCGACGATCAGGATGCGCTGGACGTCACGGTCGCGGTCGCCGTCTGCGGGGCTCATGGGCTCGGGATCCTCGGGTGCGATGGGCTACGGGCACGGGGCGGGTGGGAGGTACGGGGGCCAACGCCTTCAGCGTCGCACGTTCCCGTGTCCGCGCTGTCGCTCGTGTCCGCTCAGTTGCTCGCGCCCGCCCGCAGCTCCGGCAGGTCGGCCTTGACGGTGTTGACCGGGATGGCGAAGCCGAGGCCCACGCTGCCCGCGCTCGCGGAGGACTCGGTCGCCGAGTACATCGCGGAGTTGATGCCGATGATGTCGCCGTTCATGCCGATCAGCGCGCCGCCGGAGTTGCCCGGGTTGAGGGACGCGTCGGTCTGGATCGCCTTGTACGTCGTCGTGGACGAGCCGGTGTCGCCGTTGAACTGCCGGCCGCCGAACTCGAACGGCCACTGGCCGCCCTGCTGCTGTTGCTGCCGCCCCTCGTCCGTCGAGACGGTCACGTCACGGTCGAGGGCGGAGACGATGCCGCTGGTCACGGTGCCGGTCAGGCCCTCCGGGGAGCCGATGGCGACGACCTGGTCGCCCACCCCGATGCCGTCGGAGTCGCCGAGGGTCGCGGTCTTCAGGCCGGAGGCGTTCTCCAGCTTGATCAGCGCGAGGTCCTTCCCGCTGTCGGTGCCGACGACCTCGGCGGTGTACTGCTTGCCGTCACTGGTGCGCACCTTGACGGACGAGGCGCCGGACACGACGTGGTTGTTGGTGACGATCTCGCCGTCGCCGGTGATGATCACGCCGGAACCGGTCGAGGAGCCGGCGTTCGAGGTGGCGTTGATCTCGACGATGCTCGGACTGACCGCTTTCGCGACCCCGGCGACCGTGCCCTTCTGGCTGGAGGGCACCACGTTGGTGCTGGTGGCGCCGGAGGCGACGGTGTCACTGCCGGTCAGCTCCTGGATGCCGTACGCCGTGCCGCCGCCGACGGCCGCCGCGACGATCGCCACGGCCGCGAGCAGCGCGGCGGGACCGCTCCGGGCCCTGCGCGTGCCGTGCGACGGCTCGGGCCGGGGAGGCGGTACGGGGGTCCCGGGCGGCTGCGCCGGCGGGGGCGGCCACTCGGGGCTGACGGGAGAGGAGGCGTGCTGGGGGGCTCCCTGGTAGGGGTTCGCGTGCTCGTACTCGCCGTTCCGGCGGAAGCTCTCGGTCATGTTCATGAGCTTCCCGCCCGCGCATGAGAGCGGCCTGAGTACTGTCTGAGAAGCCCGGCAGAACCTCGTATGCCCGATATAAGGACGCCCGCCGGGTGGGCCCTACGCGCAGCCGCAGGACTGCCGTGTCACCAGCCGCGACGGGAATACCCTCAGCCGCTCGCGCCGGGAGCCCGCCACCCGCAGGCCGTCGTCCAGGACCAGGTCCACGGCGGCCCGGGCCATCGCCGACCGGTCCGAGGCGACCGTCGTCAGCGGCGGATCGGCGAGAGCCGCCTCCTTGATGTCGTCGAAGCCCGCCACCGCCAGCTCGCCGGGCACGTCGATGCGCAGCTCGCGGGCCGCGCGCAGCAGGCCGATCGCCTGGTCGTCGGTGGAGCAGAAGATCGCGGGCGGGCGCTGCGGCCCGGAGAGCAGCTCCAGCCCCACCCGATAAGCGTCGTAGCGGTTGTACGGCGCCTCGAAGAGCCGGCCCTCGGTGGAGAGCCCGGCCTCCTTCAGCGCGCGCTTCCAGCCCTCGACGTGGTCGGAGACCGGGTCGCCGACGGACGGGGTCTCGGCGGTGCCGCCCATACAGGCGACGTACTCGTACCCGTGCTCCAGCAGGTGGCGGACGGCGAGCTGGGCACCGCCCAGGTCGTCGGTGACGACGGCGACGTCGTCGATGGCCTCGGGGCGCTCGTGCAGCAGGACGACCCGGGCGTCCCAGGCGTCGATCTCGGCGGCGGCGTTGTCGTTCAGCGCGTGGCTGACCAGGATGAGTCCGGAGACGCGCATACCGAGGAAGGCGCGCAGATAGTGCACCTCGCGCTCGCCGACGTAGTCGGAATTGCCGACGAGCACCATCTTCCCGCGCTCGGAGGCGGCCCACTCGACGGCGTGTGCCATCTCCGCGAAGAACGGCTGGCGCGCGTCCGGCACGATCAGGCCTATGAGGTCCGTGCGCCGCGACGCCATCGCCTGGGCGACCCGGTCCGGCCGGTACCCCAGTTCCTTGATCGCGGCGAGTACACGCTCGCGCGTGGCCGGGGCGACCGGCCGGGGTCCGTTGTTGATGACGTAGCTGACGACGGCGGTCGAGGTCCCCGCCAGCCGCGCCACATCATCCCGAGTCACCTTGGCCACGCGCGGAGTCTACGCGGATGGACCCGCCCCGGGCAGGGCGTGTCACACCTTGGATGACCTTGCGTCCACCGTCTTCGCCTGCGTGTCGGCCGGGTCCGGGGCCTTTCCGGCCTTCGCCTTCGTCTCCTCCGCTGCGCGCTCCGCCTTCTCGGGCTTCTCCGGCGTCACGAAGCGGTAGCCGACGTTGCGGACCGTGCCGATCAGCGACTCGTGCTCGGGGCCGAGCTTGGCGCGCAGCCGCCGTACGTGCACGTCGACCGTGCGGGTGCCGCCGAAGTAGTCGTACCCCCACACCTCCTGGAGCAGCTGGGCCCGGGTGAACACGCGGCCCGGGTGCTGGGCGAGGTACTTCAGCAGCTCGAACTCCTTGAAGGTCAGGTCCAGGACCCGGCCCTTCAGCTTCGCGGAGTACGTCGCCTCGTCCACGGACAGGTCGCCGTTGCGGATCTCCATGGGGGAGTCGTCGCCGACGATCTGCCGACGGCCCATTGCCAGCCGCAGCCGCGCCTCGACCTCCGCGGGGCCGGCGGTGTCCAGGAGTACGTCGTCGATGCCCCAGTCGGCGGTGACGGCGGCGAGGCCGCCCTCGGTGACGACCAGGACCAGCGGACAGCTGAGCCCGGTGGAACGCAGCAGCTGGCACAGGCTGCGGACCTGGGGGAGATCGCGGCGCCCGTCGACGAGGATGACGTCGGCGCCGGGGGTGTCGACGAGGGCGGGGCCCTCTGCCGGAGCGACGCGTACGTTGTGCAGCAGCAGGCCGAGGGCGGGGAGCACCTCCGTCGACGGCTGGAGGGCGTTGGTCAGGAGCAGCAGAGAACTCATCGCGTCCCACCTGCCTGGGTCGTCTCATGGTCGTGCCCGGTTCGCTCGCCCATAACGTCTGGTTCCTCCCGGGTCCCTGCGAGGACGTTTGCGGCACTGCTTCGTACGGGTGCGGATCCCGTGCCCGTGGGTTCCGCCGCGCGTCCGGGAGGTGAACGCCCGGCGGCTGCCCGGCGTCGCTCCCGAAAGCACGAAAGGACCCGGGGGCTACGTTGCCCGAGTCCTCTGCCCAGCAGAATAGCCGACATGAGCAACCGACCGACGGGTCATGTGGCGCGTTCCACCTGTCGTCCAGTCAATCGTCCGCATTCCGAGACGCCCGGGGAGGCGCCGCGCCGCGCGCCCGCGCGCACCTTCCTCCGTACGGCCGACGGTGTCCTCATCGACGCCGTGTACGAGCCGGGACCGGCCGACCACGAGGCCTCTGACCTGGTGTTCGTCGTCGCGCACGGCTTCACGGGGGACGCGGACCGGCCCCACGTACGACGGATCGCGGCGGCGTTCGCACGGCACGGTGCCGTGGTCACGTTCTCCTTCCGGGGCCACGGCACGTCCGGTGGACGGTCCACCGTGGGCGACCGCGAGGTCCTCGACCTGGCGGCCGCGGTCGACTGGGCGCGCGGCTTCGGGCACACCCGCGTGGTGACCGTCGGCTTCTCCATGGGCGGCTCGGTGGTACTGCGGCACGCCGCGCTGTACGGCGGTGACGGAGGGGAGGGAGGGGAGGGAAGGGAGAGAGGGGGCGCAGCCGACGGCGGTGGCGGTGCCGCCCGCACGGACGCCGTCGTGTCGGTCAGCTCCCCCGCCCGCTGGTACTACCGGGGCACCGCGCCCATGCGCCGGCTGCACTGGCTGGTGATGCGCCCCGCCGGACGCCTGGTGGGCCGCTACGGCCTGCGCACCCGTATCCACCACCGGGACTGGGACCCGGTGCCGCTGTCGCCCGTGGAGGCGGCGGCACGGATCGCGCCGACGCCGCTGCTCGTCGTGCACGGCGACCGGGACGGCTACTTCCCCCTCGACCACCCCCGGATGCTGGCCGACGCGGCCGGTGACCACGGCGAACTCTGGCTGGAGCCCGGCATGGGCCACGCCGAGAACGCGTCGGACGAGGGGCTGCTGCACCGCATCGGCGACTGGGCCGTGTCCCGGGCGGGCTAGCCTGACACTGTTCATGCCGATCGGCACCGACGCCGATCGGCACCGACGCCGATCGGCACCGGCGACGAAGGATCCAGATGGCAAAGGTCACGGTGCGCTACTGGGCCGCCGCGAAAGCCGCGGCGGGGGTGGCCGAGGAGCCGTACGACGCGGCGACGCTCGCCGACGCGCTCGGCGCGGTGCGCGAGCGCCACCCGGGCGAACTCGCGCGCGTCCTGCTGCGCTGCTCGTTCCTCGTCGACGGCGACCCCGTGGGCACCCGCGGGCACGAGACGGTACGGCTGGCCGACGGCGGCACGGTCGAGGTGCTCCCGCCGTTCGCAGGAGGGTGAGCGATGACCGACCAGCCGCACCAGCCGCACCAGCCGCACCAGCCGTACCGGCAGGACCAGCCGTACGAGGGGCACTACGAGGGGTACGACGAGCACGGGGCCCACGCAGGGCAGGCGGGGTACGCCGGGTACGACGCGCAGGCGTGGCCCGGGCAGCAGCCGTACGAGGGGTACGGCGAGCAACCGGACCCGAACGCCGGTCAGTACACGCAGCAGTGGCAGGGGCAGACCTGGGAGACACAGCTGCAGCCGCCGGTCTCCGCGGAGGAGACGGCGTACCTGCCGCCGCACGCCCCGCAGCCCCAGCCGCAGTCGTATCCGCCGCAGCCGCCGCAGGGGCAGCCGCAGCCCCAGCCGTACGCGTCGCAGCCGTACCAGTCCCAGCCGCAGATGTACGCAGCCCAGCCGCAGCCGCAGCCGCAGCCGCAGCACCAGCCGCAGCCGCAGGCGTACGGGTCCCCCGCGCCCGCCCCCGTGCCCGCCCCCGTCCCCGGCGAGCCGGGCTACGGTCCCGCGACCGTCGCCGGGAACACGCGGGTCACGGACGCGCAGCGGGCCAGGGCGGAGGGGCGGTCGCCGATCATCGACCCGGGCATGCAGCCGGCCGGTCTCACCGCGCTGCTCGGGCTGCTGCTGGCCGGCGCGGCGGCGCTCGGCACGTACGCCCTCCTCGTCCCGCTCATCGCCCTCCAGGCCGTCACCGCGGCGGGCTGGTTCCGTCTGAACGGCATGTGGCCCGCCCGGCAGGGCATCGCGCTGGGCTTCGCGGGCGCGCTCGCCGCCGACGCGGCGCTGCTGGTGTCGGACCGCTCCCCGGCGGCGATCCTCGGCACGCTCGGGGTGTGGGTGCTGCTCTCCCTCGTCCTGCGACTGCGCTCGCACGCCGACCCCGACGAGCGGATGTACGGCCTGATGGCGACCATCGCCGCGGCGGCCCTGGCCGTCGTCGCGGGCGGGTATCTCGCCGCCGACGCGGAGGCGGTGACGGTCGGCGCGATCGCGGTCGCCGTGGCCGCCGTGGCCCGTGCCCTGCCGCTGCCGGCTCCGGCGTCCGTGGTCGTCGCGCTGCTCACGGCGGCCGGTGCGGGGATCGCGGTCGGCTCGATGACGGACTTCGGCGCGTCCGGGGCCCTGCTCGGCGCGGGCGCCGGGGTCTGCGCGCTGATCGGCCTGCGGGTCGCGGCCTACGACTACCCCTCCCGCTTCGTCCACTTCACGGCGGGCGTGGCCCTGCCCCTCGCGGCGGCGGCCCCGGCCGTTTATCTCCTGGGCCGGGCCCTGGCCTGAGCGTTGCCGGGCACCCTTGTTACAGGTGGTCGACAAAATTCGGGGGGTGCCATCGGCCCGCGTTACGCTCGCGCTGGACGGCCTCCGGTCGTCGGGTCCGCCGTCGTCGACCGTCCAGGGTGGGGAACACCGCATGCGCGCACTGCGAATACTGTTGATCGTCGTCGTGATCCTGGGCGGCCTCTTCGTGATCGCCGACCGTGTCGCCGTCAACTTCGCCGAGGACGAGGTGGCGGACAAGCTGCGCAGCACCGAGAACCTGGCCTCGACGCCGGACGTCTCGATCAACGGCTTCCCCTTCCTCACCCAGGTCGCCGGCGGTGAACTGGGTGACGTGGAGGTCGGCATCGACGACTACGAGGCGTCCACCGGCAACGGTGACGAGAAGATCCGTATCGCCGAGCTGCGCGCGCACATGAAGGGCGTCGCGTTCTCCGGCGACTACAGGTCCGCCACCGCGGCCACCGCCACCGGCACCGCGACCGTCGGCTACGACGAACTGATGAAGGCCGCCAAGTCCGAGCCCACGGACATCGCGCCCGGCATCACCGCCAGGGTCGTCGGCCTCTCCGACGGCGGCAACGGCAAGATCAAGGTGTCGCTCCGGGCCACGGTCCTGGGCGTCGAGGTGCCCGAGCCGGTCGAGGTGCTCAGCTCGGTCGAGGTCAAGGACGACGACGTCGAGGTGGTCGCCGACGGTCTGCCGGAGATCGGCGGCAGGGAGCTCGCCGAGTCCCGGATCCGGGCCATCACCGACTTCCAGCAGACCATCGACGAGCTGCCCGGTGGCATCGAGCTGGACAAGGTCGAGGCGGCGGAGGACGGCGTCGAGATCACGGTGAAGGGTTCGAACGTCGAGCTGGCCGGGTAGGACGAGGGGCGGCCCGCCGCACGGCGCCGGCGTCCTGTGTTCGGCGTCCTGTCTCTGGCGTCCTGTTTCTGGCGTCCGGCGTCCGCCACGGGCATGACGTCCGACAGGCGAGACGGCACCGTCCGTACCGTAGATGCGGAGACGACCGCCCCCGCCCCGGGCGGTCCTCGGCGACGTCCGACACCGGCCTCCGTCCCGCATTCCGGACGATCGTGTCTCATCATGCGACACGTCGGTGACATGGCCCGCCCTCAATCCCTACGATCGGTCCTTATGAAGCGACAGGCGGATCTCACGAAGCGGCGGGCAGTGGACCTGTGCCGCGTTGCCGCCATGCTCTGTCGCACCTTCTGAGGCGGACGGCGACGCCGCCAGTCCGCGCCCCCTCACCCCGCCGTGCCCCCGGGCACACCCGCGCGCCGCCGCACGGCCCGAGCGCGCGTCCCCCTCTCACCGCACGCCCCGCCGCCAACTGCCCCGGAGGAGAAAACATGAGCCGCAGTGACGTCCTGGTCGACGCCGACTGGCTGCAGGACCGCCTGGACGACCCGAGCATCGCGATCGTCGAGGTGGACGAGGACACGTCCGCCTACGAGAAGAACCACATCAAGAACGCGATCCGGATCGACTGGACCCTGGACCTCCAGGACCCGGTCCGCCGCGACTTCGTCGACCAGGAGGGCTTCGAGAAGCTCCTGTCGGCCAAGGGCATCGCCAACGACACGCTGGTGGTCCTCTACGGCGGCAACAACAACTGGTTCGCGTCGTACGCCTACTGGTACTTCAAGCTCTACGGCCACGAGAACGTCAAGCTCCTCGACGGCGGCCGCAAGAAGTGGGAGCTGGACGCCCGCGAGCTGGTCCCCGGCGACGAGGTGCCCGAGCGCCCCGCCACCGACTACAAGGCCAAGCCGCAGAACACCGCGCTCCGCGCCTTCCGTGACGACGTGGTCGCCGCCATCGGCGCGCAGAACCTGGTCGACGTCCGCTCGCCCGACGAGTTCTCCGGCAAGCTGCTCGCCCCGGCCCACCTCCCGCAGGAGCAGTCGCAGCGTCCGGGGCACGTCCCGTCCGCCCGCAACATCCCGTGGTCGAAGAACGCCAACGACGACGGCACCTTCAAGTCGGACGACGAGCTCAGGCAGCTCTACACCGACGAGCAGGTCGACCTGGCGAAGGACACCATCGCCTACTGCCGTATCGGTGAGCGCTCGGCCCTGACCTGGTTCGTCCTGCACGAGCTGCTGGGCGTGGAGAACGTCAAGAACTACGACGGCTCCTGGACCGAGTACGGCTCCCTCGTCGGCGTGCCGATCGAGCTCGGCGCCGCGAAGTAACCACCCCGACCGACCTTTCCCAACCCCTCAGGAGTACGACATGTGCGGAGCGAAGGCCGGCGGCCCCGACGCCTCGACGATCAAGCCCGGTGAGACCACCATCCAGGGTC
The DNA here is from genome assembly GCF_043200575.1 of Streptomyces sp. NPDC048392. Classification (NCBI taxonomy): domain Bacteria; kingdom Bacillati; phylum Actinomycetota; class Actinomycetes; order Kitasatosporales; family Streptomycetaceae; genus Streptomyces; species Streptomyces sp. NPDC048392. Next base: position 263,319 of record NZ_JBICYB010000005.1, on the reverse strand, counting down.
AGGTGACCCGCGACGGCGAGCCGGTGACGGGCTACGTCCGTCTGCTGGACGCCACCGGCGAGTTCACGGCGGAGGTTCCGACCTCCGCGACGGGCCAGTTCCGCTTCTACGCGGCCGAGGGCACCTGGACCGTACGCGCGCTCGTCCCGGGCGGCTCCGCCGACCGCACGGTCGTCGCCCAGCAGGGTGGCCTGGCCGAGGTCGCGATCGCCGTCTGACGGCACGTACCGGCAGTCGCCGGCAGTCGCCGGCAGTCGCCGGCAGTCGTCGGCACGCGACGGCCGAGGGGCCGCACCCACCGGGTTGGACGCCTGGGGTGCGGCCCCTCCGGCGTGACGGGCCTACGCTGGAGGTATGTACGCGCGGCGGCGGCACGTCTACTTCGCCATGATGGGGACCTGCATCGTGCTCTTCGTCCTGGCCTGGGCAGTCGTGCGCATCTGGTCCGTCCCGGCGGCCGTGGGCATGTGCGTGGTGGCCATGCTCATCCCGCCGCTGGCCGCGATGACGGCCAACCGGCGCGGCCCCGACGACCGCTGGTGGGACGACCCGTCGGGCGACGCCCAGTCCGACGCGTGGTGGGACGAACTGGACGGAAAGAAGCGCCCGCACTAGGTCCTGTCGTCAAGCTCGCATCGTCGCCCGGTACGGCGAGAGTGCGTGCATGACGTCGCTGGGCAGACGGGAGTTTGACGACAGGGCCTGGGCCCAGGCGTCGGTCATGAGGGCGGGCCTGCCGTCGGCGGGCGCCGCTGCGCCCTGCGCGTGCCCAGACGGACGCCGCGATGAACGGACGCCTCCGGGCGGGGCCATCCACCGCGAAAGCGTGAGCATTTCGCCCTCCACTGTCCTCGTGGCGCTCATCTGAGCGCCCCAGTGACAGTCCTCCGCCGGCTGTTCGCGCTTTTCAGCAGGAGTCAGTAGACGAGCGCCTGCGTGTCGTCGGCCAGCGCCTCCTGCACGAAGACCTGCGCACCCGCGATCCGTACGCCCTCGATGACGTCCTTCTCGGTGAGGTCGCGCCGGGCCGCGCACTGGGTGCACAGCGTCACCCGGCCGCCCGCCAGGAGCGCGTCGAGCAGATCGGGCAGCGGCGCGGCGTGCGGCAGCTCGAACTCGGCCGCGCGGCCCGGCACCGCGAACCAGGCGGACTCACCGGTCAGCCACAGCGACACGTCGACCCCACTGGCCACGGCCACCGCCGCCACCGTGAACGCCTGAGAACACCGCTCGGGCGCGTCCGCCCCCGCCGTCACCTTGATCACGAGCTTCTTCGCCATGGCCGAATCGTAGTCAACATCGCCGCAATCCCCGGCCCGGACTGCGGGTCTCCTGGGCGCACCCTCGGTCGATCGCGTCTTACACGTCCTGTGGGGGTCGTCTCGGAGTAGGACCGGCGAGCCCGGCGAAGCCCGGGGAGACCGCGAAGCGACTCCCGGCCTCCCGCGACCGCAGGGTGCGCACCGACGGAGACCCGCGCGAACTGCCGCCGAAGAAGCCGCGGCACTGATCCGCCCGGCGGACCTCGCACTGAGGGCCGGGCCGCGGCCGCGTAAGCTGGGCCCCGGCCCTGCGCACCCAGGGCCTGGCTCACGTACCGCACTCCGCTCAATCGAGGAGCACCCCGTGGAGATCTTCTTCGAAGCCCTGCTGGTCCTGGTCTGCGTCGGCGTCCTCGCCTTCGCCGGTCTGACCGTGAAGAAGCTGTACCAGGGCCAGCGCTGATCACCGACGCCAGGAAGTACCGCTCATGATCGAGATCCCGTCCGACCTCCACAAGGACCTCGTCCCGCTCGCCTTTCTGCTGGGCGACTGGGCGGGCGCGGGCGTGCACGACTTCCCCGGCGCCGAGAAGTGCAACTTCGGCCAGGAGGTCTCCTTCACGCACGACGGCCGCGACTTCCTGGAGTACCGGTCCCACACCTGGGTCCTGGACCAGGAGGGCGACAAGGTCCGTCCGCTGGAGTCCGAGTACGGCTTCTGGCGCATCGACGCGAACCGCAGGGTCGAGGTCACGATGACCCGCGACGACGGCGTCATCGAGATCTGGTACGGCACGCTGGCCGACCAGAAGCCCCAGATCGACCTGGTGACGGACGCGGTGGCCCGCACGGCCGCCTCGCGGCCCTACACCGGCGGCAAGCGGCTGTACGGCTACGTCAAGAGCGACCTGATGTGGGTCGGCGAGAAGCAGACCCCCGAGGTCGAGCTGCGCCCCTACATGTCGGCGCACCTGAAGAAGGTCGTCACGCCGGAGGACGTCGAGCGCTGGGCCAAGGCTCTGCCGGACGACATGCCGGACGACGGCATCGCTTTCTTCAAGTAGTCCTAGACTCTTGGGTGTGGTGAGCACCGACTGGAAGAGCGACCTCAGGCAGCGCGGCTACCGGCTGACCCCGCAGCGGCAGCTGGTGCTCGAAGCCGTGGACACCCTTGAGCACGCGACCCCCGACGACATCCTCGGCCAGGTGCGGAAGACGGCGTCGGGGATCAACATCTCCACCGTGTACCGCACGCTGGAGCTGCTGGAGGAATTGGGGCTGGTCAGCCATGCCCATCTCGGTCACGGTGCGCCCACCTACCACCTGGCCGACCGGCACCACCACATCCACCTGGTCTGCCGGGACTGCACCAACGTGATCGAGGCCGACCTGTCGGTGGCCGCCGACTTCACCGCCAAGCTGCGCGAGCAGTTCGGTTTCGACACCGACATGAAGCACTTCGCGATCTTCGGCCGGTGCGAGAGCTGTTCCCTGAAGGGTTCAACTACCGAGTCGTAAGCGAGTCGTAGGCTGGGGCGTATGAAGAGCCCTCTGCTGTCCCTGCCCGGCGCCGTCCCCGCCGAGGGTGCGGACGAAGGCGTCGCCGCCCACTACGGCGACCTGTTCCGCGAACAGCGTGCCCTCGCCGACGGCACCGGCTTCGTCGACCTCTCCCACCGCGGTGTCGTCGCCGTCACGGGCGACGACCGGCTGAGCTGGCTGCATCTGCTGCTCACCCAGCACGTCAGCGACCTGCCCACCGGCCAGGCCACCGAGGCGCTGATCCTCTCCGCGAACGGCCACATCGAGCACGCCCTGTACCTCGTCGACGACGGCACCACCGTCTGGGTCCACGTCGAACCCGGCAGCCAGGAGGCGCTGATCGCCTACCTGGAGTCGATGAAGTTCTTCTACCGGGTCGAGGTCACCGACCGCACCGCCGACACCGCCGTCGTGCACCTGCCGGCCGGGTCTATCGCCCCGGCTCCCGCGTCCGCCGCGGTCCGCGAGACACCGTACGGCCGTGATCTCTTCCTGCCCCGGGAGGAGCTGGAGGCCTTCGCCGCCCAGGCCGGACCGCCGGCCGGGATCCTCGCCCACGAGGCGCTGCGCGTCGAGCAGCACCGCCCCCGCCTCGGCTTCGAGACCGACCACCGGACCATCCCGCACGAGCTGGGCTGGATCGGCACGGCCGTGCACCTCCAGAAGGGCTGCTACCGCGGGCAGGAGACCGTCGCCCGGGTGCAGAACCTCGGGAAGCCGCCCCGTCGCCTGGTCTTCCTCCACCTGGACGGCAGCGAGGTCCGCCTGCCGCCGAACGGGGCCGAGGTGCGCCTCGCGGACGACGGCCCCGACGGCCGGAAGATCGGCTTCGTCACCACGTCCGTACGCCACCACGAGCTGGGCCCGGTCGCCCTCGCCCTGGTCAAGCGGAACGTGCCGGTGGACGCCCGGCTGATGGCCGAGGACACGGCGGCGGCGCAGGAGACGGTCGTCGAGCCCTGACGGACCGGCGGACCCCGCGTCGCGGACCCCGGTGTCCGGGCCCCGCGGACCCCGCGTCCCGGGCCCCGCGGACCCTGCGTCCCGGGACCTGCGGCCCCCGGCGTCCCGGGCCCTGCGGACCCGGCGTCGCGGGCACCGCGTCTCAGACCTCGACCAGGACCGTGAACGGGCCGTCGTTCGTCAGCGACACCCGCATCCGTGCGCCGAAACGTCCCGTCGCCACGGTCGCGCCCAGCGCGCGCAACTGCGCGACGACCTCGTCGACCAGCGGTTCCGCGACGGCGCCGGGCGCGGCGGCGTTCCAGGTGGGGCGGCGGCCCTTGCGGGCGTCGCCATAAAGGGTGAACTGGCTGATCACCAGCAGCGGGGCGTCGAGGTCGCCGCACGACTTCTCGTCGTGCAGGATCCGCACCGACCAGAGCTTGCGGGCCAACCGCGCGGCCTCCTCCCTGGTGTCGTCGTGGGTGACGCCGACCAGGACGCACAGGCCCTCGCCGTCGATCGCGCCCACGGTCTCGCCGTCCACGACGACGCTCGCGCCGTCCACCCGCTGCACCACTGCACGCATCCCGTCATGATGCCGTGCGCCCCCAGGGTGTCGGCGGGCGGGCCCGTACGGGGTTTCTTTTCGCTACCTAACCCCCCATCTGGGGCCGATCGGGGCCGATCGTGGGCACTCGGTCACATAGCGGCCACCGGGGGTGGCACGATGCTCCCAGGCGCTGGGCGAGGGGACGGTTGAGACACATGAGCACACCGAGTACGGGGCGGTCGTTCGGGACTGCCGCGTTGACGTGTCCGGGTGCCCTGGAGGCGCCCCGGCCACCCGTGCAGCGCACGGACAGTCCGGAGCTGCCCGCAGAGCCTCCGGAGCGGGACCTGACCGCGCTGAGCCTGCCGGAGCTGCGCACCCTGCGCCGGGACGCCCAGCGCGAGGAGGCCGACCTCAGCTATGTACGACGGATGCTGCAGGGCCGTATCGACATCCTGCGTGCGGAGCTGGCGGGGCGCGGGCCGACGGCCGTGGTGACCACCGCGACGACGGGGTCCGTGGTCGAGCGGCTGTCGGAGATCCTCGCCGACGCGCCGGCCCGGCAGCGCTCCTCCGCCCGGCATGTGACGCTCGGCACCCCGAGGAGCGAGGAGTGCCGACGGCTGGCCGCGGAGATACTGGGCGAGGTGGAGCTGTCCGACCTGACGGCCCGCACCGACGTCGAGCTGACCGCCGGAATGGGGCGGCTCGTGCGCTACGAGCAGCAGGTCTCCCGGCGCAGGCAGCGACTTCAGCGCACGGCGGACGGCTGCAGCGGGGAGATCGCGCGCCGGTACCGTGAAGGGGAAGCACAAGTCGACGACCTGCTCGTGTGACACGGGGGGCGGCCATCCGCGCCGCCCCGGGGCCCGGTGATCCCGGGGCCGTCGCCCGGCGGGTCCACCGTCCGGAAGGCCACCGCCGATGCCCGCGCCCCACCAGCCGTCACAAGCGCCCCAGCCGTCACAAGCGCCCCAGCCGTCTGCGTCGCCCCACCAGCCACAAGCGTCCCAGCCGTCGCAGATGTCGCAGCCGAGCCAGGCGTCACGAAGGAACCAGGCGTCGTCACAGGCGGATCAGTCCGTGCCCACCTCCGCCCTCGCGCCCGTCGTGCCGCCCGTCCTCGCCGAGGTCGTCCGGTCAGGCTTCGTCGAGGGGCGGCACCGGGGCAGTCTGGTGGTCCTGGGGGCCGACGGAGCCGTGGAGCTGGCGCTGGGGGACGTGACCGCGCCGGTCTTCCCGCGGTCCTCCAACAAGCCGATGCAGGCGGCGGGCGTGCTGCGGGCCGGTCTCGACCTCTCGGGGGAGCGGCTGGCGATGGCCGCCGCGAGCCACTCCGGAGAACCGTTTCACCGGGACCTGGTCCGCAAGATGCTGGACGAGTACGCCCTGGACCCGGCCCTGCTCCAGTGCCCGCCCGACCTGCCGCTGGACGCCGAGGAGCGGGAGACGTACCTGGCCTCGGGCGCGTTGCCCGACCGCGTCACCATGAACTGCTCCGGCAAGCACACCGCGATGCTCGCGGTCTGCGCGCGGCGGGGCTGGCCGCTGGAGACGTACCTGGACCCGGAGCACCCGCTCCAGCGGATCATCCACAGGGTTGTGGAGGACGCGGCGGGCGAGCCGGCCGCCGCCGTCGGTACGGACGGGTGCGGGGCGCCGCTGATGGCGATCAGCCTGGTCGGGCTGGCCCGCGCCTTCCGCTCCTTCGTCGGCGCCGAGCCCGGATCGGCCGAGCGCCGGGTCGCCGACGCGATGCGCGCCCACCCCGAGTACGTCGCAGGCAGCCGCCGCGCCGACACCTGGCTGATGCGCGAGGTGCCCGGCACCCTCTCCAAGATGGGCGCGGAGGCCGTCCAGGCGGTGGCCCTGCCGGACGGCCGCGCCCTCGCCTTCAAGATCGAGGACGGCGCGATCCGGACCCTGGGCCCGGTACTGTCCCGCGCCCTGACCCTCCTGGACGTGCGGGGCCCGGTCGTCGACCGCATCGGCCGCGCCCCCCTGCTGGGCGGCGGCCGTGAGGTGGGGGAGGTCCGGGCGGCGTTCTGACGTGGTCCGGCAAATCCCCGCGACGCGGGTGGGGGCGTCGGCCTACCGTGAGCGCATGACCCGCCCTACCGACATCGACGTACGCCCGATCACCGAGGACGAGTTCCCCGACTGGAACCGCGCTCTGAACACCGGGTTCCTGCAGTCGCCCGTCGTGGCCGCCGAGCAGTTGGAGGCGCGGCGCCGGCAGTTCGTGCCCGGCCGGCTGCTCGGTGCCTTCGACGGGGATCGCTGCGTCGCGACCTTCCGGTCCTTCGACCAGGAGCTGACGGCTGTCGGGGGCGGCCTGGTCGGGGCAGACGCGATCTCCAACGTCACCGTCACCGCGACCCACCGCCGCCGCGGCCTGCTCACCCGGATGATGGTCCAGGACCTGGCCGCGGCGAAGGACCGCGGGGACGTCGTCGCGACGCTGATCGCGGCGGAGTACCCGATCTACGGCCGGTACGGCTTCGGTCCCGCCACCACCATGACCGAGTGGACGGTCGACGTGCCCCGCGCCGGTCTCGACCCGCGCCGGGCGGCCCCGGAGGACGGCGGCCGGATCGACCTGGTGGACGGCGCCGACGTCCGCAAGCTCGGTCCCGAGCTGCACGAGCGGCTGCGCCGGGCCCAGCCGGGCGCCGTCGGCCGGGCCGAGCTGTGGTGGGAGGCCAGGACCGGGGTCGTGCAGCTGAACGACACCCACTGGACCGAGCCCTACTACGCCCTCTACCGCTCGGCGGACGGCGAGGTCGAGGGTATGGCCGCGTACCGGAGCGACGACCGCTGGGGCGGCGCCAAGCAGCCGCTGAACACGGCGACCGTCGACTGGCTGCTCGCCGTGACCCCGTCCGCCGAGCGCGCGCTGTGGCGCTACCTGTGCTCGGTCGACTGGATCACGACGGTGAAGAGCGGCTGGCGGGCCCCCGACGACCTGCTCCCGAACCTCCTGCCCGACCCGCGCGCGGCCAGGATCACCACGCAGGCGGACTGGCTGTGGGTGCGCATCCTGGACGTCGTACGGGCGCTCGAGGCGCGGACGTACGAGGGGCGGGGGTCGCTGGTCCTCGAGGTCGTGGACCGGGGCGGGCTGACGGGAGGGCGGTGGCGGCTGGAGGCGGGACCGGACGGGGCGTCCTGCGCGCCGACCACCGAGAGTGCCCATCTCGTGCTCGACGTGGCCGCGCTCGCCGCGCTGTGGCTGGGCGACGAGCCGGCCCTGCGGCTGGCCGCGCTCGGCCGGGTCCGGGAGGAACGAGCGGGCGCCGCCCGTGTGGTCGACGCCCTGCTGCGTACGTCCAGGCGGCCTTGGTGCCCGGACATGTTCTGAGGTGCTCCCTTCCGCCGGTGACGGGTGGACGTGCGCATCCGTAGCGCGTGCTGTCCGGTTGTGGTTGTGGTTGTGGTTGTGGTTGTGGTTGTGGTGATGGTTGTGGTTGTTGTGCGTGGTGCCTACTGCCGCCGGGCTCCCGGCTCCCCTCCGGAAGGGGGCCCGGCCGGCAGTACGTCGGTCAGCCGGACTGGGCGAGCAGCATCACGAGGATCACCGCGCCCACACCGCCGATCATGGTGTTCTTCGCCTTGATACCGATGGACAGCGCGACGAACGCGATGATGCCCATCGGCCCGTACTTCCATTGCACGAGCTGCTCGAACCCGATGGCCAGAGCCGCGACGACGATGGCGATGAGCGGCATGGTGGACCCCCTGTCACCGTGGTGGCCAACCTCCGTGAGGTTCGACCACGTTGCTCAAGTTGGCTGCCAACTTCTCTCTACTTATCTCCGCTTGGGGGCGGCTCATAACCACCTTCCGGTGAACTGCCCAAAGATGGCGAGAAGTTGTAGTGTTTGGTCGTGGAGCCGGAACATGCCCCCGTCAACGGGCGGAAGAGATGGCAGCGGCCACAGACCACACACGGAGAGGTGGCCGACGAGCTGCGCGCCCGGATCAGGTCCGGTCGGCTGCGGCCGGGCCAGCGCATGCCCACGCAGGCCCAGTTGGCCGACGAGTTCGGCGTGGAGCGCGGCGCCGTCCGTCAGGCCCTGCGCATCCTGCAGTCGGAACGTCTGCTCACCAACGTGTCCAAGGGGAGCCCCGCCACGGTCGCGCCCGACCTCTACGGCGCCCAGGCCGGCCCGGGGGCGCGGCCGATGCCCACCACGGTCGCCCTCGCGCCCCGGATCGCGGCCGCCTTCGCCGCCGAGCACGTGGAGATCGACGCCCTGTGCCTGACCGCCGTCTCGCTCACCCTCGCCCTCGGTGAAGCCCTGCGCCAGATCCACGCGGGGGGACTGAAACCGGCCAAGGTCGACGTCCGGGTCCTGCTGCCGAGCGGCGACATGGACCTCGCCTTTCCGGTGGCGGTCGCGGGCGGTGCGGCGGACGGCCCGGTGCACGAGCGGTGGCTGGCCATGCGCAACGCCCAGGGGCAGGTGCTCCAGCACAACCTGCTGAGCCTGCGCGCCACGCACGGCATCGACGTGCGCGTCTCCTTCCGCGCGCTGCCCTTCACTCCGCCGGTGAAGCTGTACGTGCTCAACCGTGCCGAGGCTCTCTTCGCTTACTACACGCTCAGCAGGCGCGAGCAGGAGATCGGCCACGAGCAGCTGGAGTTGTACGACGCGGACGGCATCCGCTCGACGCTGTTCGGTTTCGAGCAGGGCGGTGGCCTGCGCGACGGCGTGTTCGTGAAGCAGTCCCGGCTGTGGTTCGACGCGCTGTGGGGGACGATCAGTTCGGAGCTGCTGCTCACGGCCTGACCGTCCCCGGTCACAGTGCGGGACCCGCGACCAGGAGGGCCAGCAGCACCGCCCCGGCGGAGCTGACGGACGGGCTCTTGGCCTTGATGCCCAGGGTGAGCAGGAGCAGGGCGACGATGCCGGTGGCGCCGTACTTCCACTGGACGAGCTGCTCGGAGGTGAGGACGAACACCGCGGAGACCAGGGCGAGGACGGGCATGGTCTTCCCCCTTCAGGAAGGCGAACTTCCGCCAACTGGACTAAGTTGGCAACCAACTCTGCCTACGTTGTCCCCGCTTGGCCGCTACCTGTAAACAAGTTTTAAACAACTCCCCATAGGTAGGTCGAAGTTGTAGCGTTTGGTCGTGACTCAGGAGAACGTGTCCGTGAACGGCAGCAGAAGGCTCTCGTCCCAGGAGATCGCCGACGTCCTGCGGGAGCGGATCCGCGGGGGAGACCTCAGGGCGGGCGAGCGCCTGCCCACCCAGGCCGAGTTGGCCGAGGAGTTCGGCGTGGAGCGCGGCACCGTACGCCAGGCCCTGCGCGCACTCCAGGAGGACGGGCTGCTCACCAACGTCAGCAAGGGCAGCCCGCCGCGCATCGCCGAGCCCGCCACGCCCCGGGCCGAGCCGCAGCCGACGATGGTGGCACTCGGACCGCGCCTGGCGCAGGCGTTCGCCGCCCCGCGTGTGCGGGTCGACGTCGTGTGCCACACCTCGGAGACGCTGATGCTGGCTCTCAGCGAGCCGCTCCGCATGATCCACGAGGGCCGCATCCACCCGGAGGCGATCGACTTCCGCGTCCTGATGCCGTCACGCGACATCGAACTGGCCTTCCCCGTCCTGGTCGAGGACGAGGAGGACGACCCGCTCCCCCGGCGCTGGCTCCAGATGCGCAACGCCCAGGCCCGCGTCCTCCAGCACAACCTGCACGCCGTGCGCTCCACCCACCGCGTCGACGTGCACGTCGCCTTCCGCGCCCTGCCGTTCACCCCGCCGATGAAGCTCTACCTGCTCAACGGCGAGGAGGCCCTTCTCGGCTACTACCTGCTGACCCGGCGCGAGGAGGAGTACGAGAGCCGGACGCTGGAGATGTACGACGCGCTCGGCTCCCAGTCGCTGCTGTTCTCGTTCCTGAAGCGCACCGGTCACCGGGACGCGGTGTTCGTGGACGAATCGCAGAAGTGGTTCGACGCCCTCTGGGAAACCATCACCACGGACATGACACTCTCCTAGTGACTTCCGATACGGATCAGACGGAACCGGTGACCGAGCGGGCCGAAGGTCTGAGGGAACTGGTCGCGGGCGCCCGCGTCGTCCTGTGGGACTTCGACGGCCCCATCTGCAGGCTGTTCGCGGGCTACTCGGCCGACCGGGTGGCCGGCGAACTGGTGGACTGGCTGGAGGGCCAGGGCCTCAAGGAACTGCTGACCCGGGAGGAGCAGGTCCACCCCGACCCGCACGTCCTGCTGGGCGCGGTCAACCGCGGGCGCCACCGCAGCGACCTGGTCGCCGACTTCGAGGACCGGCTGACCCGGGAGGAACTGCGCGCCGTGCCCACCGCGTGGCCGACCGCGTACGCGGACCCGCTGATCCGCACCTGGGCCGCGCTCGGCGTCGGTCTCGCGATCACGACCAACAACTCCCCGCGCGTGGTGAGCGCATACCTCACGACCCGTGGCCTGCTGGACTGCTTCGCCCCGCACATCTACGGCCGCACCCAGGACCTTCACCTGCTCAAGCCCGACCCGTACTGCCTCCACCGCGCCCTCGGCGCGATGGGCGTCGCCCCCGGGCGGGCCCTGATGGTCGGCGACACCACCTCCGACCTGACCGCCGCCCGCCGGGCCGGCGTGCTCTTCCTGGGCTACGCCCGCAGCGAGCGGAAGGCGAAGGCACTGAAACAGGCGGGCGCGGAAACGGTCGTGGACTCGCTTGAGCCGGTCCTCAGACTGCTGTGGGAGGCCGCGGGGCCGGCCGGCGCCTGAGGCCGGGTGCCGCCCACGTGCTCCCGCGTTCCCCGTGCGGTGGGACCCGGCGGCGGCGTCCGGGGCCTTCGGCGGCGTTCCGTGGGCTGCCGGGGACAACAGGAGTACCGTTCTCCCACTCCTGCACCTCCGCAAGGGTCCAAGGCGAGAGAAACGGTGAATGTCGCCTGAATCGGCCTCCCCCGCCCGGCTTCGCGCCGTCGAGGTGAGCGGTGACGCGAGCACGGTCGAGGGCCCGCTGCGCGGATACCACCACGAGACCTACGTGGTACCGCTGCCCGGAGTGGACGGTGCCGCGGGCGCGGCCCGCTGGAAGTGCCGGGAACCGCGCGGCAACCTGCTGTGGTTCGACCGCCGGTGCTTCCGGTCGGAGGAAGAGCTGCTGCGGGCCCTGCGGGGCCGGATCACCGGCGTACCGGATGTCTTCGAGATCGACGGGCTGCCCCTGCAGCGGTTCGTCGAGGGCCAGACCCTCGGAACGCTGCACGGAGCGGGCCGGGCGGTGCCCGACGGGCTCGTACGGCAGATCGTGCGGCTCTTCGGGGAGACGGCGGCCGTCACCTCGCGCACCCTCACGGTGGACAGGCGGTGCCGCCCCGAGGACCGCCCGGCGGACGGCGACACGGACGGGTTCGTGGAACGGCTCGTCCGCTTCACCGAGCGGCGTGTCTACGCGCACAACCTGGGGGAGTTCGGGTCCCTCTTCGCGGCCCTGGGGCTGGACGACGACGCGTTCGGACGCTTGCGGAAGCATGTCCGCGGACTCCGCGAGCGTCCGTTCTGCCTGCTCCACGCCGACCTGCACCGCGAGAACCTCATCGTCGACGCGGACCGGCGGCTGTGGACCATCGACTGGGAACTGGCGATGGTCGGCGACCCCCTGTACGAGCTGGCCACCCATCTGCATCTGATGCGCTACCCGTCCTGGCAGCGCCGACAGGTGGCGGAGGGGTGGCGTCGTGCGGTCGAGGCCGTGCGTCCGGGCGGTTCGCGCGGCTGGCGGCAGGACCTGGGACGGCTCGTCGGGTACAAGCGCGCCCAGTCGGTCTTCACCGACGTCGTCCGGGAAGCCGTCTCGCTGGGGCGGGACGCTCGGTCGCCCCGTTCCCGGGTCCTGCCGGCGGCGGTCAGGCTGCACGGCGTCCTGGCCGACGCGGCCGTGCCCCTGGGGCTCGACTCGGTACCCGGCCCGGCCGAGATCGGCGCGGCCCTCGCGCGGTGGAGCCGCGCGCACACGGACGACGGGCAGCCGCCGGACAGGCCTAGGCTCGCCCCATGAACGCCCCCGGTCTGCGCGAGCGCAAGAAGCAGCGGATGTTCCGAACCCTGTCGGACGTCGCCGTCGAACTCTTCCTGGAGAAGGGGTTCGACGCGGTGTCCGTCGCGGAGGTGGCCGCCGCGGCCGAGGTCTCCAAGCCGACGCTCTTCCGGTACTTCCCGGCGAAGGAGGACCTCGTCCTGCACCGCATCGCCGACCACGAGGAGGAGGCGGCCCGGGTGGCGGGGGAGGGCCCGGCGCCGCTCGACGCGCTGCGGCGGCACTTTCTGGCGGGCCTCGAGCGATGCGACCCGGTGACCGGACTCAACGACCACCCCGCCGTACTCGCCTTCCACCGGCTGCTCTACGGCACACCCGCCCTGGTCGCCCGGATGCACACGCAGCTGGAGCGGTCCGAGGCCGCGCTGGCCGAGGTGCTCGGCGGTGGCCTGGAGGCCAGGCTGGCCGCCGGGCAGATCATCGCCGTGCAGCGGATCCTGGCGCTGGAGAACTGGCGGCGGATCGCCGACGGGGAACGGGTGGAGGACGTGCGGGGGGAGGCGGTGGCGGCGGCCGGACGGGCGTTCGCCGGGCTGGCGGCGGGGCTGCCGGGGCTGGCCACGGCCCCGGCAGACCGACCCGTCGGATGACTCGGTAAAAGATATTACTCAGTCACGTTATTCCGGTACGCTTGCCGGAATGACGTCGACCGAACCCGCCCTCAAGCGCGCCCTCGACCGGGAGCGCGCCCACCACGAACACTGCCGGGCCGTCCTCACCGCGATGGTCGAGGGCGCCCGGGAGCACGTCGTCACCGGCGAGGACGTCTCCGCCTCCGGCGCCGACGCCGAGGTCCTCGGACACCGGCTGCGCAGCCGGGCCAAGGAGATGCGCGAACTGCCCGAGGGGCCGCTGTTCTTCGGACGGCTGGACTTCAGCGCGACGGAGGCCGGGACCGACGGCGACGGCGGGGAGCGGGCGCTGCACATCGGGCGGCTGCGGATCAGCGAGCACCCGGCCGCTCCGCCCCTCGTCGTCGACTGGCGCGCCCCCGTCTCCCGCGCCTTCTACCAGGCCACCGCCGGTGACCCCCGCGGCGTCGCCGTCCGCCGCCGCTTCGGCTGGGCGCCCGCAAGCCGCGGCGACCGCGCCGACCTCACCGGCATGGAGGACGAGCACCTGGGCCGGGGAGAGTCCCGGGCCGGCGCCATCGTCGCCCGGGAGATCGGGCGGCCCCGAGTCGGGCCCATGCGTGACATCGCCGCCACCATCCAGCCCGAACAGGACGACCTCGTCCGCGCCGGCCTCACCACCACCGTGTGCGTCCAGGGAGCCCCGGGCACGGGCAAGACCGCCGTCGGCCTGCACCGGGCCGCCTACCTGCTCTACACCCACCCGCAGCGCATCCGGCGCGGCGGACTGCTGATCCTCGGCCCCAACCCGACCTTCCTCTCCTACATCGCCGAGGTGCTCCCCGCCCTCGGCGAGACCGGCGTACGTCAGTCCACCCTGCCCCGGGAGATCGCCCGCCACCCGGTCACCGGCACGGACGGCGAACGGGCCGCCGCCGTCAAGCACGACGTCCGGATGGCCGAGGTGCTGCGCCGCGCCCTGTACGCGCGCGTGGCGCCCGGCGCCGCCGGCCCCCTCGCCGTACCGGACGGCTCCTACCGGTGGCGCGTCCCGGACGGGACGCTGGCCCGCATCGTCGCGGACGTACGGGAGGAGGAACCGCCGTACACCGTCGGGCGCGAGCGGGTGCGGGCCCGGATCGTGCGGTATGTCCAGGAGCGGGCCGAACGGCGCGCCGGGCCGCAGACCAACGCCTGGCTGCGCCGTATCGAGCGGGCCCGCCCGATCGGCGCCCACCTCGACGCCGTATGGCCCCGGGTGCGCCCCGAAGAGGTCCTCGCACAGCTGCTCGGCGATGCCGGCGTGCTGGCCCGGGCCGCCGACGGACTGCTGGACGAGGAGGAGCGGGAGGCCCTGCTGTGGACCGGACGGGCGCCGCGGTCGTGGAAGTCGGCTCGCTGGTCCGCCGCCGACCTGGTCCTCCTCGACGAGGTCGCCGGACTCCTCGAACACCCCGAGGGCTACGGCCACATCGTCGTCGACGAGGCCCAGGACCTCTCCCCGATGGAGTGCCGGGCCATCGCCCGCCGGTCCGCCTTCGGTTCGCTGACCGTCCTCGGCGACCTCGCCCAGGGCACCACACCGTGGGCCGCGCGCTCCTGGCCGACCACCCTCGCGCACCTGGGCCGCCCGGACGCGGCCGTGGTGCCGCTGACCACCGGGTTCCGGGTGCCGAAGGAGGTCGTGGGCCTCACCAACCGGCTGCTCGCGCGGCTCGACGTGGAGGTACCGGAGGCCCGTTCCCTGCGCGGCGACGGTGAGCTGACGCTGCGCGAGACGACGCCCGGCGCCGTTCCGGAGGCCGTCGTGGACGCCGTGCGGCACGCGCTCACCAGCGAGGGCTCGGTGGGCGTCGTCGCCGCCGACCCGGACGTACCCGGGCTGCGGGCGGCCCTGGACGCGGCCGGCATCGCGGCGGCGGGACCCGAGGCACTGGGTGCCCGGGTGGCCGTGGTCCCGGCGAGCGTGGTCAAGGGCCTGGAGTACGACCACGTCGTCGCCGTCGAACCGGCGGCGATCGCGGCGGCGGAGGGCCCCGGAGGGCGGGGCCTGCACCGGCTGTACGTGGTGCTCACCCGCGCGGTGTCCCGGCTGGACGTGGTGCACGAGCGGCCCCTGCCCTTCTGAGGCCGTGCACCGGCGGTCACGCCCCCGGAGCGGCCCCCGGGGACGCCTGATCGCCCGCGACGCTCCTCCAGAAGTCACGCATCAGCGGCGTCGGGGTGGGGCTCGTCATCCCCACCTGGGTCAGCAGGATCGCGACGGTTCCGGTGGCGGGGACGATGTGCGCCGTCGTCCCCGTACCGCCCACCCAGCCGTAGCGTCCCGGCACGTTCCAGGGATCGGTCGGGGCGACGTCGACCTGGCCGCCGTATCCCCAGCCCTGGCCCTCCAGGAAGAGGGGCACGGCGGCGCGCTGCTCGGCCGTGAGGTGGTTGGTGGTCATGCGGTCGACCGAGGAGCGGGTGAGGAGGCGGTGGCCGTCGCCCTCGCCGCCGTTCAGCAGCATGCGGGCGAAGGCCAGCCAGTCGTCGGCCGTGGACACCAGGCCCCCGCCGCCCGAGTGGAAGCGCGGGAGACGGTCCCACTCGCCGTCCGGAGCGTCGGTCAGTTCCAGGGTGCCGTCCGGAGCCGGGGTGTAGAACGACGTGAAGCGCGACCGCTTCGCCTCGGGGACCTCGAAGGCGGTGTCCCTCATGCCCAGCGGTTCGAAGATCCGTTCCGCGAGGAAGTCGGGGAGGGTGCGGCCCGACGCCCGGGCGACCAGGATGCCCTGGAGGTCGGAGGAGGTGCCGTACAGCCAGGCGGTGCCGGGCTGGTGCAGCATCGGCACCCGCGCGAGCAGGTTCAGCCACGTGCCCGGGTCCGGCCAGTCCCCCAGGGAGCGGCCGTCCCGCTGTACGGCGAACAGGGACCGCACCGCCGGGAGGGAGAAGTCGGCGGGGAAACCCCAGCCGGTGCGGGAGCCGAGCACGTCCTCGACCGTGATCGGGCGGTCCGCCGGGACCACGTCGTCGACGGGGGCGCCGGGTGTGCGCACCACGCTCGGTTCCGCCAGCTCCGGCAGCCACTCCTCGACCGGCGCGTCCAGGGCGAGCCGCCCCTCCTCCACCAGCATCAGGACCGCGGCCGCCGCGACGGGCTTGGTGAGGGACGCGATACGGAAGATCGTGTCCCTCGCCATCGGTGCGGTGCCCTCGGCGTCGACCGAGCCGGCGGTCACCACCTCCACGTCCGCCTCCCCGCCCCCACGGGCGACGAGTCCGACGGCTCCCGGCACGCTGCCGTCGTCGACGTACCGGTGCAGGGTGTCGTGCAGTGCGCTCATGGGGCGTCCTCCGGGCCGGGCTGGTGGTACGGGGTATGACTCCCCGGGCGCCGGAAAGTCATCGGCCGGCCCGGTCCCGACGGCGGCCCTCCACCGAGAGCACATCCGCCAACGGCCGCCGAGGCCCACCCTCGTCAGCCCGCCATCCGACCTCGAACCGGTCCACGGCCGGCAACGCCTCTGCGCTGTGCTCCCTGTGCCCCCTGTGAACCACTGTGCGGAAGTCGGCGGGACCGAGAGGAAGATGGCGAAATCAAGTGGGCGTCCGGGCTCAGCGGCTCCTACGTTCGGCCGCATGACAGACGATTGCTTCGGACATCCACGGCTCGCCGCGATCTACGACCCACTCGACCCCGATCGCGGCGATCTCGACGCGTACGTCCGCATGACGGAAGAGTTCGGTGCGCGTCAGGTGCTGGACATCGGCTGTGGAACAGGTGTGTTCGCGCTCCTGCTGGCTGATCGCGGGATCGAGGTCGTCGGTGTCGATCCCGCCCAGGCGTCCATCGACGTGGCCCGAGCCAAGCCGGGCGGCGAGCGCGTGCGCTGGATCTGCGGCGACGCCTCTACCCTCCCGCCGATGCGGGTCGACCTGGCGACGATGACCGCGAACGCCGCCCAGCAGATCCTCGATCCGCAGGCATGGCGCGAGACCCTGCGCGGCGCGTACGCAGCACTGCAGCCTGGCGGCCGTCTGGTGTTCGAGACCCGCGATCCGGCCGGACGGGCCTGGGAGGGGTGGAATCGCGAAGCCTCCTACCGCGTGACGGAGATCCCGGATGTCGGCTCCGTCGAAACCTGGGTCCAGGTGATCGAGGTGAACGAGCCGCTGGTGACGTTCCGCTGGACTTACGTGTTCGCTGCCGACGGGCAGGTACTCACGTCGGACTCCACCCTGCGCTTCCGTGAGCGGCAGGAGGTCGAGACGGAGCTGATCGCGCAGGGCTATGAGGTGGAGGGCGTCCGCGACGCGCCCGACAGACCGGGCAAGGAGTTCGTCTTCGTCGCGCGACGTCCGTAGGACGAACCACGGAAGCCTCGCCGCGCGGGTCGATCGGACTCGATCACTTCGCGGGGCGGATCCAGCGGGAAGCCCTCACAAGCACTGGGGACGGACACCTTCCGCGTCATGCGCCGAATCCGTTCCCGCGAACGGGCGCACTTTTGCAAGCGCGGTGCTTGCAAAAGTTAGCGACGTGCTGCATGGTGGAGTCATGGCATCGCTCAACGTCGGCAACCTCGGTGAGTATCTGCGCGAGCAGCGGCGCAACGCGCAGCTGTCGCTGCGGCAGCTCGCCGATGCCGCGGGCGTTTCCAACCCGTACCTGAGCCAGATCGAGCGCGGGCTGCGCAAGCCGAGCGCGGAGGTGCTCCAGCAGGTCGCCAAGGCGCTGCGCATCTCCGCCGAGACGTTGTACGTCCGCGCGGGCATCCTCGACGCGGAGCGGGACCGGGACGACGTGGAGACGCGTGCGGTCATCCTCGCCGACCCCTCGCTGAACGAGGGGCAGAAGCAGGTGCTGCTCCAGGTCTACGAATCCTTCCGCAAGGAGAACGGGTTCGGGACCGACGCCGACGCCGACGCCGGCACGGACTCCGTTGTCGACGGGGCCGCCTCCATACCGGACCCCGGCCCGCGGTAGACGGCCGGACGAGCGGCGGGCAGCCGCCGTCCGGCCGGGCGCGGGACCACCACGAAACCCTCAGTCACATGCGATTCCGGAGGACCATCACCATGGCCATCACCGACGACCTGCGCAAGACCTTCAGCGACCCCACCCCGCTCTACTTCGCCGCGGGCACCGCGGACCTCGCCTTCCAGCAGGCCAAGAAGGTGCCGGTGCTGGTGGAGCAGCTGCGCACCGAGGCCCCGGCGCGGATCGACGCCGTGCGCAACACCGACCCGAAGGCCGTCCAGGAGAAGGCGACGGCGCGCGTCAGGGAGACGCAGGGGAGCCTCCAGGCCAAGGCGAACGAGCTCTTCGGCTCGCTCGACTCCGACTTCAAGAAGCTCGGCGAGACCGCCCAGGACCTCGCGCTGCGCTCGGTCGGCGTCGCCGCCGAGTACGCCGTCAAGGCCAGGGAGACCTACGAGAAGGTCGCCGAGCGCGGCGAGCAGGCGGTGCGCACCTGGCGCGGCCAGGCAGCCGACGGCATCGAGGACCTCGCCGAGGACGTGGAGGACCTCGCCGTGGCCGTCGAGCCGGCCAAGCCCGCCGCCCCGGCCAAGCCCGAGCCGGTCCGGGTCACCGAGGAGAAGTCCGCCACGGCGAAGAAGACCCCCGCCCCGCGCAAGGCCCCGGCCAAGAAGAGCACCACCGCGAAGAAGACGACGCCGCCCGCCAAGTAGGGCAGGGCGCGCGACGAGTGGAGCGGGCCGGGCACCCTTGGGGTTTCCGGCCCGTTCTACGGGTACGGTGACCGCGTAATGACGACCCGATTCTGGTGGTGGACGTTGTGCTGATGCAGGGGTTCGCAGGCTTCATGTGGCTGCTGAGCACTGCCCTGATCCTTTTCAGCGGCTTCGCTTTGATCGACGCCGCCACGCGCCGTGAGGACGCCTACCGCGCGGCCGACAAGAAGACGAAGCCCTTCTGGCTGATCGTCCTCGGGATCGCCTTCGTGGTGAACCTGATCTTCAACATCCTGTCGTTCCTGCCGATCATCGGTCTCATCGCGACGATCGTGTACATGGTCGACGTACGGCCCGCACTGCGCGGCATGTCGGGCGGCGGCCGCAGCAGCCGCCGCGGCTCCAGCAGCGACGGCCCGTACGGCCCGTACAACGGCGGACGCTGAGACGGACGCCCGCGCGGATGGCGAAGGCCGACCGGGTGGTCACCGGGGCCGGACGGCCCGTGCCGTCCGCTCCGGTGGTGTCCTCCGGTCCTGCCGTGCCGTCCGGTCCTGCCGTGTCCTGGTCCTGCCGTGTCCTCTGGTCCGGTCGTGCCGTCTGGTCCGGTCGTGCCGTCCGGTCGTGCCGTCCGGTCCGGTCGTGTCCCCCGGTCCGGTCGGGCCGTCGGGGCCGCTCAGATCGTGCGGTCCGCTCAGGCCGTCCGGTCCAGCAGGACCACGGCCACGTCGTCGGCCAGCTCGCCGCCGTTCAGCTCGCGCACCTCGTTGACGGTCGCCCGCAGCAGCTCCTCGCCCCGCAGGCCCTCGGCGATCTGGCGGCGGACCATCTCCACCATGCCGTCCTGCCCGAGTCGCTCCCGGCCTCCGCCGACGTGGCCCTCGATCAGACCGTCGGTGTAGAGCATCAGGCTCCACTCGGCGCCCAGCTCCACCTGCGTCCGCGGCCAGCGGGCGCCCGGCAGCAGCCCCAGCGCCGGGCCGTTGTTGTCGTAGGGCAGCAGCCGTGCGGGCACGCCCGGTCCGGCGATCAGCGGCGACGGGTGCCCGGCCAGGCACAGTCCGGCGCGGCGGCCGTCCGGGGAGATGTCCACGGCGCACAGGGTGGCGAAGATCTCCTCGTCCGAGCGCTCGTGCTCCAGCACCTGCTGGAGCGTGCCGAGCAGCTGGTCGCCGCAGAGCCCGGCCAGGGTCAGCGCCCGCCAGGCGATCCGCAGCTCCACTCCGAGCGCCGCCTCGTCCGGGCCGTGCCCGCAGACGTCGCCGATCATGGCGTGCACGGTGCCGTCCGGAGTGCGGACCACGTCGTAGAAGTCGCCGCCGAGCAGAGCGCGCGAGCGGCCCGGCCGGTAGCGGGCCGCGAAGCGCAGCGGGGAGCCTGCCAGCAGCGGGGTCGGCAGCAGGCCGCGCTCCAGGCGGCGGTTCTCCTGCGCCCGCATCCGGCCCTCGGCCAGGCGCCGCTCCGCCGAGTCGGACCGCTTGCGCTCGACGGCGTAGCGGATCGCGCGGCTCAGCAGACGGCCGTCCAGCTCGTCGCGGAACAGGTAGTCCTGTGCGCCGACCGCGACCGCCTCGGCGCCGCGCTCGGCGTCGCTCGAGGAGGTGAGCGCGAGCACGGCGTGCCGGGGCGCGAGCTCCAGTACCTGCCGGAGCACCGCCAGCTCGTCGTCGTCCTCCGCGTCGCCGCCGCCGCTGCCGCCGCTGCCGCCGCTGCCGTCGGGGCCCGTGCGGGCCGGGGCGGGGGCCGACAGGGCGAGGTCCAGCAGGATGCAGTGGACGTCGTCGGTCAGCAGCCGCTCGGCCTCGGTGAGGTTGCGCGCGGTACGGACGCGGATCGGCTTGCCGGCCTGGTCGAGCAGGTCGGGCACGATCGGCGAGCCGGCCGGATCGTCCTCGATCAGCAGCACCGTGAGGTTCGTGGGGACGGTGCTCTCGTGACGGTCCGTGCGCGGGTCCGTGCCCCTGTCCGGGGCGCGGTCCGTGGTCCGGACCGTGCCGCTGTCCGTGCTGGTGTGGGTGCTGGTGTCCGTGGGCTTCTCGCGCTTCTCCGTGGTGTCTACTCGCTGCGTGGTGGGATTCTCCGTCGGGTGCGTCCCGGGCGGGGCCTGTTCCTTGGAAGGGCCGCTGTCCGGAGACGCGGCGGGCGCCTGACCACACTCCACGGCCGGGATCGCCCTCTGCCGCGGTACGGGTACGGGCATCGTCTTCTGTTTCCTTCCCTCCCCCCGAGGGCATGGCGGGGCGAGGGACCTCGACCCACCGACGGGGACCATAGCGGGTGACCGCACCGCTGCGGAATGGTCCAGAACACGTCGGGCTGCCGTCGGCCACTGTCATATGCCGCGTTATCCCCCGCAGTTGGACACGTCGGCCGGGTGCCGGGGATGACGAACGTCACGCGGGGCGGGGCGCCGGGCGTGGACTGGGTCACGTGGCCCGCCTCACGTACCGGGCGCGGGAGGCGTGGTCCGCGTCACTCCCCGGGTGCCGGGTCCGGCGTCGTGTCCGGCGCCGGGTCCGTGTCCGGCCGGACCACGCCGAGGATCGGCATCGAGCCCGCGCCCGCGATCGTGATCGATCGGCCCGGGCGCGGGGCGTGCACGACGGAGCCGTCGCCGACGTACATGCCGACATGGCTGGCGTCGTCGAAGTAGATGACCAGGTCACCGGGGCGCATGTCCTCGGTGTCGACGTGCCTGAGCTGCTTCCACTGCTGCTGCGAGGTGCGCGGTATCGCCTGCCCGGCCGACACCCAGGCCTGTGAGGTCAGGCCGGAGCAGTCGTAGGACTTCGGACCCTCGGCCCCCCACTGGTACGGCTTGCCGATCTGGGCGGTGGCGTACTCGACCGCCTTGCGGCCCCGCTCGGTCGCCTTGGCGTCGAGGTCCTTCAGGATGCCGGAGCCGAGCCAGGCGGTCTGGGCCTTGGCCTGGGCCTCCCGCTCCAGTCTGGCGAGGCGTTCCTTCTCCTCCTTCTCCAGCTCGGACTCCAGCTTCTCGGCCGCCGCGATCTGCTTCTCGATCTTCTTCTGGGCGGTGGCCTTGGCCTTGCGGTTCGCCTCCAGCTTCCTGAAGCGGGCGGAGGCGTCCGCCGCGTAGGTCTTCAGGTCCTCCTGGGCACGGGCCAGCTCGCCGAGCAGGCCCTTGGTGGCGCGCTGGCCCTGGATCACCCGGCCCGTGCCGTCGAGGAAGTCCTGGGGGTCGTCGCTCAGGATCAGCTTCGCCCCGTCGGGCAGGCCGCCGGTGCGGTACTGGGCGCGGGCCGCGGCTCCCGCGCGTTCCTCGAGCCCGTCCAGCTTCTCCTGGCCCTTGACGATCCTCTTTGCCAGCTCGACGATCTCGGCGTTCTGCTTCCCGGCCTTCTCCTCGGCGGCGTTGTACTCGTCCGTGGCCGAGGCCGCCGCCCGGTAGAGCTTGTCGAGCTGCTTGCGTACGGCTTCCAGGTCCTTGTCGGGCGTGGCGGCCGGGTCGGCCGGGTCGGCCGGGTCGGCGGAGGTGCTGGGGGCACCCGGTGACGGGGTGGGGCCGGGCGCGGCGAAAGCCATGCCCGGTGCCGCGAGTACGGTGACCGCGCAGACCACGGTCATGGCAGCGGTCGTCAAGCCGAGCTTCCCCATACGCATACCTCGCCCCCAAAGCTGGTTAACCGTCAGTAACATAGCTCGCTCGGGGGATCGTGCCATGCCGGCGCGGAAAGCGACAGAGGCCGTGCTGTCCTCCTGCTTCCCCCTCGGTGTGTGACGAGCGCCGCATCGAGATCGTTCCCGACAGGACGGGACGGGACGGGACGGGATGAGGCGGGGCGGGACGGCGGGCCGGGGCCGCCGGTTCACATGCGCGGCGCCAACGCCTCCCACCGCACCGTCACTTCGCCCTGGCGCCACCTCACCGGCCCGTCCGTCACCGGCCAGTCGGCTCCGAGGTCCCGCACGGCCCGCATCCAGCGCTGGCGGGCGCCGTAGGAGGCGTAGGGCGCGGCGGCGGCCCAGGCGCGGTCGAAGTCGCGCAGGAAGGCGTGTACGGGCTCGCCGGGGACGTTGCGGTGGATGAGCGCCTTCGGCAGCCGTTCGGCCAGGTCGGAGGGGTGGTCCAGGGAGCCCAGCCGGGTCGCGAGGGTGACCGTGCGCGGCCCCTCGGGACCGAGCGCGACCCACACGTGCCGGCGCCCGATCTCGTCACAGGTGCCCTCGACCAGGAGCCCGCCGCGCGAGTGCTCCGTCGCCGGGGCGAGCCGCGCGCACAGCCGCTGCCAGACGGCGGCGACCTCGCCCTCGTCGTACTGGCGCAACACGTTCGCCGCGCGGATCAGCAGCGGGGGCCGGGAGACGGGGACCTCGAAGCCGCCGTGCCGGAAATCGAGCCCCGTGCGCGCGTACGGCCGGGCCGCCGACACCCGGGCCGGGTCGATCTCGACGCCCACCACGCGCGCGTGCGGCGCGACCGTGCGCAGGCGGTGCAGCAGTTCGACGGCGGTCCAGGGGGCGGCGCCGTAGCCGAGGTCGACGGCGACGGGGTCGGCGGCGCGGCGCAGTTCGGCGCCGTGCGCGGCCGCGATCCAGCGGTCCATGCGGCGCAGCCGGTTGGGATTCGTCGTCCCGCGCGTGACCGTGCCCACGGGGCGGGTGGCGGTGGCGCGGGGTGGCATGCATACGAGGGTATGCGGACGGCCGGCATGGTACGGCCGGCGTTTCAGGGCCGCAGGTGGTGCCGCCGGGTGGCGCCACCGCGTCCGGCCGCGGCAGTCGGCACCGCCCGAGACACAGGCCACCGCGTCCGGCCGCGGCAGTCGGCACCGCCCGAGACGCAGGCCTCCGGGGCCTACAGCTCCGCGGACTCGGCGCACTCGGCGGACTCCGCGAGCTCGGCGCACTCGCGTGCGGACTCGGCGTCGTGCGGTGCGGCGAGACGAGGCGAGGCGAGGCGATCTTCCGGGCCGGACATGCCGGATGCGCGGCCGGGCACCCGACCGGTCACCGGGGGACGCAGGCCGGAGCCCTGTACCTGGGGGTCGCGGACGCGTGCACGCCGGAGCCCTGTGGGGCGCCGACACGCGTTCACGCCGGCCCGCACGCCGGCCCGCACGCCGGCCCGCACGCCGGCCCGCACGCCGACCCGGCACCCCCCGGCATCGCACGCACTCGGTCCTCGAACGGTTGAGCGACCAGCGGTAATGGTTCGGCAAAGGTCCGAAAACCGGAATGGAGCACCGCCCATCAGGTGTTCCCACCCCTTGGAGGGCGGCGCATGTCCTCCGGCCGGCATGCCCGCAGCGAGGAGGAACGGCTCGTGAGCCAGTACGTCAGCAGGCTCGGGCGTCGCTCACCGGCGACCTCCCCGCGGCTCAGGCTGCTGCGCAGGCCCCGTCGCGTCGCCATGCTCTCCGTGCACACCTCACCGCTCCACCAGCCCGGCACCGGCGACGCCGGCGGCATGAACGTCTACATCGTGGAGCTCGCCCAGCGCCTCGCCGCGATCAACATCGAGGTCGAGATCTTCACGCGGGCGACCACCGCCGCCCTCGCGCCCACCGTCGAGCTGGCCCCCGGCGTCCTCGTCCGGCACATCGACGCGGGCCCGTACGAGGGGCTGGCCAAGGAGGAGCTGCCCGCCCAGCTCTGTGCCTTCACCCACGGCGTGATGCAGGCCTGGGCCGGGCACCGCCCCGGCTACTACGACCTCGTGCACTCCCACTACTGGCTCTCCGGCCACGTCGGCTGGCTCGCCGCCCAGCGCTGGGGCGCTCCCCTGGTGCACGCCATGCACACCATGGCCAAGGTCAAGAACGCCAACCTGGCCGACGGCGACACCCCCGAACCGGCCGCCCGCGTCATCGGCGAGACCCAGATCGTCGCCGCCTCCGACCGCCTGATCGCCAACACGGCGGAGGAGGCCGACGAACTCGTCCGCCACTACGCCGCCGACCCCGACAAGGTCGCCGTCGTCCACCCCGGCGTGAACCTCGACCGGTTCCGCCCCTTTCCCAAGGGCACCGTCCCCGGACCGGGCCAGAACGGCAACGCCCGCGCCGCGGCCCGTGCCCGCCTCGGCCTGCCCCAGGACGCGCTGATCCCGCTCTTCGCCGGCCGCATACAGCCTCTGAAGGCGCCGGACATCCTGCTGCGCGCCGTCGCCGTACTCCTCGACGAACGCCCCGAGCTGCGCTCCCGCATCGTCGTCCCCGTCGTCGGCGGCCCCAGCGGCAGCGGCCTCGCCAAGCCGGAGGGGCTGCAGAAACTCGCCGCGCGGCTCGGCATCGCCGACGTCGTACGCTTCCGCCCGCCCGTCGGACAGGAACAGCTCGCCGACTGGTTCCGGGCCGCCTCCGTGCTGGTCATGCCGTCCTACAGCGAGTCCTTCGGCCTGGTCGCCATAGAGGCCCAGGCGGCCGGTACGCCGGTCCTCGCCGCCGCGGTCGGCGGCCTCCCGGTAGCCGTGCGCGACGGGCACACCGGGCGCCTCGTCCAGGGTCACGATCCCGCCGCCTACGCGCGCGTGCTGCGCGATTTCGCCGACAACCCCGAGCTGACGCCGCGCATGGGCGACGCCGCCGCCCGGCACGCCCAGTTCTTCGGCTGGGACAGCGCCGCCGCCACCACGGCCGACGTGTACACGGCCGCGATCCAGTCCCACCGCCGTCGCGTACGCTCGCACCATGGCTGAGGCACCGCGGAAGACAGCACAGGTCGTCGAGGAGGCGCTGGGGGACGCCGACCTGGAGTGGGAGAGCCCCGAGCCCGGCAACTACGTCGTCAAGCTCCCCGGCACCCGCAAGCTGTCGACGACGCTCGCCCTCCTCGTCGGCCGGCACTCCCTCTCCCTCAACGCGTTCGTCATCCGCCACCCCGACGAGAACGAACCGGCCGTCCACCGCTGGCTGCTGGAACGCAACCTCAAGCTCTACGGCATCGGTTACGCCGTCGACCGCCTCGGCGACATCTACGTCACCGCCAAGCTCCCCCTGGCCGCCGTCACCCCCGACGAGATCGACCGCCTCCTCGGCCAGGTCCTCGAGGCCGCCGACGGCGCCTTCAACACCCTGCTGGAGCTGGGCTTCGCCTCCGCCATCCGCAAGGAGTACGCGTGGCGGACCTCGCGCGGGGAGTCGACGCGCAACCTGGAAGCCTTCCAGCACCTGATCGAGCGTGCCGGGGACTGAGCCGGCCGGGACTCAGCGCCCGCTGCCGCGGTACCGCCCCGGCGTGACCCCCACCAACCGCTTGAAGTGCCGCGTCAGATGGGCCTGGTCGTAGAAGCCGGTGGCGCCCGCCACGTCCGCCGGGGCCCGTCCCGCCAGCAGCAGCCGCCGGGCCCGGTCGACACGGCGGGACATCAGGTACTGGTGCGGTGCGATGCCGTAGGCCCCGCTGAACGCCCGTACCAGATGCGCCGGATGGGCGGGCACGAGCGCGGCCGCCTCCGCCAGCCCGATCCCCGGGACGACCCGCTCGTCGAGCAGCTCACGCAGCCGCCGGGCGAGCACGGGATCCCGGCGCGCGCCGTCCGGGCCGTCCCCGGGCCGCAGATGGGCGTGCAGCCGCTCGCCGATCAGGGTCAGCCGGCTCTCCGCCTCCAGCTCGTCACCGGGCAGCGCGAGCGCGGCGTGCAGCTGCCCGACCCGCCGCCGCAGCACGGGGTCACGCAGGTCGGGAGCGTCGACGGCCGGCCCGATCAGCTCGTCGCCCAGCCGGGAGGCGTCCAGGTACAGGACGCGCTTGCGGAAACCGTCCGGCGTGGCGGGGGAGCCGTTGTGCGGCACGTGCGGCGGCAGCAGCGACACCGTGTCGTGCGGGGTGCCGTGCTCGTGCCGGTCCAGGTCGTACCGTACGGCGCCGTCGTCGACGATGAGCAGGGTCCAGGCGTCGTGGACGTGCATCGGATAGGCGTACTCGGTGTAGTGGGCGTGGAAGACCTCGACGACGCCCGGCACGCGGGGTCGCCAGGCGGAGACGTTCCGCTGGTCCTTGCGCCGGCCGGCCATGCAAAAAACGTACAAGACCGGACCGGACGCGGGGCGGCAGTCTCACCGTATGAGCACGCACGACGCAGCCCCCGACGCCCCTGTCCGCTTCGACACCAGGATCGCCGTCCTGCTGCGCGAGGACCTGGAGACCTGGCAGCGCCTCAACGTCACCGCGTTCCTGGTCAGCGGCCTGGGCAGCCAGTTCCCCGAGGTGATCGGGGAGCCGTACGAGGACGCGGACGCCGTCGGCTACCTGCCGATGTTCCGCCAGCCGGTGCTGGTCTTCGAAGGCACCAAGGAGACGCTGACCCGGGCCCACGCGCGCGTACTGTCCCGCGCCCTGCCCCGCGCGCTGTTCACGTCCGACCTCTTCGCCACGGGCAACGACCGCGACAACCGGGCGGCCGTACGGGCCGTCGCGACGGCGGAGCTTGACCTGGTGGGCCTCGCGGTCCACGGGCCGAAGAACGCGGTGGACAAGGTGCTGAAGGGCGCGCGGATGCATCCGTGAGGGCCCGGTGCCCGGTGCCGGGTACCGGGTGCCGGGTGCGGGCAGCGGGCGGTCGGTCAGGCGCCGGGGGCCTCGGGTCTCGCGGCCGCGGGGGAGTGGGGAAGGACCTCTTCGGCCACGGCGGCGACGGGGGTGGGGGCGGCGGCGACGGGGGTGGGGACGGACGTCTCGTCCGGCAACCCCCGCATGAGCCCCCGGTACCCGGCCGCCGCCACCGTGCCGACGACCGCGCAGATGCCCCACAGCCACTCCGCGCCCCAGTGGTCGATGACGAACCCGGACATCAGCGGGGCGACGAGGGAGGCCACCGCCCACGACATGGTGTACATGCCCTGGTAGCGCCCGCGCCCCTGCACGGGCGAGAGGCGGACCACGAGCCCGGTCTGGGTCGGCGCGTTGACGATCTCGGCCAGCGTCCACACGCACACGGTGAGGGCGAAGACACCGACCGACCCGGCGAAGGCGGTGAGCCCGAAGCCGTACCCGGCCAGCAGCGACGAGGCGACGAGCAGCAGCCGCGGATCGCGGTGCTCGATGAACCGCGTGACGGGAATCTGCAGTACGACGATCAGGAAACCGTTGACCGCGATGGCGAGCCCGAAGTCGGCGGGCGTGAACCCGGCCTCACCCATGGCCACCGGCAGCCCCAGATACCCCTGCTGGAAGACCAGGGCGACGAGGAAGGACAGCCCGACGACGCTCATGTAGCGCCCGTCGCGCAACACGGTCCCGAGGGAAACGGCCGCGTCCTTGTCGGAGGCGCCGCCGGCACCCTTCTCCTGCGGCCGCGACTCGGGCAGCTCCAGGAAGACGAGGACGGCGCAGACGAGCGTCATCCCGGCCTCGATCATGAACCCGGCGAGATAGCTGACCTCGGCGATGAACCCGGCCGCCATGGAGGAGATCGCGAAGCCGAGGTTGATCGCCCAGTAGTTGAGCGAGAACGCCCGGACACGGTCCTCGGGCCGCACGATGTCCGCCATCATCGCCTGCACGGCCGGCCGGGACGCGTTGCTCGCCATGCCGACCAGGAACGCGACGGCCGCGATCGCCACCGGGTCCCGCGCGAAGCCGAGCAGCGCGACCGACAGCGCGGCGCAGGTCTGCGCGACGAGCAGCGTGGGCCGCCGCCCCAGCCGGTCGGTCATCACCCCGGCCCCCAGCGAGGACACGACCCCGCCCAGCCCGTGCAGGGCGGCGACCAGACCGGCGTACGAGGCGGAGTACCCGCGGTCGATGGTCAGGTACAGCGCCATGAAGGTGGCGACGAAGGCACCGAGCCGGTTGACCAGGGTGCTGGTCCACAGCCACCAGAACTCGCGGGGGAGCCCGGAGACGGTCTCGCGTGCGGCACGTCTCAGACCGGTGACTGGCATGGGACCCCCGTAAGCATGCTGAACCGATGCGGATGTAAGCGGCGAGCGTGGCGATCACAACTTACGAAGGCGGACCCCGGTCCGGCCACTCGATTAACACCTCCCGTCAACCGTCCGCCCAGCGGGCGCCCCGCGCGGGGCACGGAGGGCTTGGATTACGCTCGGAGCCATGGCCGACGCACCGTACAAGCTGATCCTCCTCCGCCACGGCGAGAGCGAGTGGAACGAGAAGAACCTGTTCACCGGCTGGGTGGACGTCAACCTCACCCCGAAGGGCGAGAAGGAGGCGACGCGCGGCGGCGAGCTGCTCAAGGACGCCGGCCTGCTGCCCGACGTGGTCCACACGTCCGTCCAGAAGCGTGCGATCCGCACGGCCCAGCTCGCGCTGGAGGCCGCCGACCGCCACTGGATCCCGGTCCAGCGCCACTGGCGCCTGAACGAGCGCCACTACGGCGCCCTCCAGGGCAAGGACAAGGCCCAGACGCTCGCCGAGTTCGGCGAGGAGCAGTTCATGCTGTGGCGCCGCTCCTACGACACCCCGCCGCCCGCGCTGGACCGCGACGCCGAGTACTCCCAGTTCTCCGACCCGCGCTACGCGATGCTCCCGCCGGAGCTGCGCCCGCAGACGGAGTGCCTCAAGGACGTCGTCGCCCGCATGCTGCCGTACTGGTTCGACAACATCGTCCCCGACCTCCTCACCGGCCGCACGGTCCTGGTCGCCGCCCACGGCAACTCCCTGCGCGCCCTGGTCAAGCACCTCGACGGCATCTCCGACGCCGACATCGCGGGCCTGAACATCCCGACGGGCATCCCGCTGTCCTACGAACTCGACGCCGAGTTCAAGCCGGTGAATCCCGGCGGCACCTACCTGGACCCGGACGCGGCCGCGGCAGCGATCGAGGCCGTGAAGAACCAGGGCAGGAAGAAGTAGGTTGTGTGATCATGCCCCCGAACTGCTCATACGGCGCGGGGCGGGGGCATATTCGCGGCCTGGGCCCTCTGTGGGACCTCAGCGCGGCGGGTCCTGCGGCGGTGAGGCCGTCCCTGGGCCGCCCGAGGTCATTCATCAGTGGCCCATGACGACCACCAGGCGCACGGGCCCACCGCCCCTGAGCTGAGAAGCGGCAGCTCATCAAGATCCCCGGCAAGACCCAGGGCCGGAAGAAGTGGCCCGGTGGCTCAACTTCAGTAAACCCTCACCCTGCGGCTCCTGAAATGAGCAGGGGCCTACTCGCGCCTGTTCGCACAGAGGCCCCGAGCTTCACGAGCGCACCCGCCGAGGCCCGCGTTGGTCGCGTTGGTCGCGTTGACCTGTCATCCGCCGACCGTTGCGTTCCGATGCCAAACCTCCTCAGCCCGCTGCCGCAACGCGGGAACGAGTTCTGCGTTGTCCCCTCGCTCCGTGCTCTGCAGCAGTTCCGTCACCACCACCAGCTCCGCGAACCGCCCGCCCTCGCTGTCGAGGATGGTGGCAAGTTCTCGGCGGACGCGCTCAGCGGCCTCCGGTACCCCGAGGCTGTAGGCGTGCAACAACGCGGCGTCGTAGCCGACGGGAGCCGTACCCCAGCCTTCCCAGTCGAGGATCCCGAGTCCCGGACCGGCAAGGTTGGCCCAGTGCAGGTCGCCGTGTGCGGTGGACCATGCGGGCGGTGTCGTCGAGACGGGTCCGTCGAGGAAGGCGAGGTACTTCGGCATGGCACGATCCAGATAGACCTGGCGCACGGCCGTGCGGTCGGTAGGCACGGTGGAGAGGCAGGCGAGAGCCGTACGCAGAGCTCTCCACCACACTGCCGGCAATGAGGGAACGGCAGTGACGAGTGCCGGGGTGGAGGAGACGATGTCTCCTGCGACGCGGTCGTACAGCTCTGCCTTGTACGCGTCGTCGCGCTCCGCCCACTGATGTACGAGACGCAGCCGAGGGCGCGGCACGTGCCCGGGGACCATCCGTTGCGCGTCCTGCGGCCCGGTCCACAGCTTGCCATTCGCCTTGTCCACGCGGCTGTGGACGACACGCAGCCACCCTGGCCCGCGGGGGCCGGTGACGGGCCGGCCCAGCGTTCGTCTCCTCCACCCCCATGCCTCGCGGGTGCGTCCCCCGGGCAGCGAAGTGTCGGGGGCCGCGCGCAGAATTTCGCAGGCCGTGGTGTGGGCCCTGCGCATAACCGCTGCCGCGATCGCCCCCACGGTCGAGGTCGACGCCCTCCCGCCATTGGACCTGATCATCCTCGGCAGTGTCGCCGTCAACCGGAACGGCGTACGCGTCGGCAAAGGCGCCGGCTACTCCGACATCGAGTTCGCTCTGCTCACCGAGGCAGGTCTGGTGACCTCGAAGACTCTCGTGGTCACCACCGTCCACGCGCTCCAGGTGACCGACATCCCGATCCCCACCACGGAGCACGACGTCGGTGTCGACTTGATCGTGACCCCCGGCACGGTCATCACCTGCCCGAAGCCTCACCGTCCGAAGGGGGTCGACTGGTCGGCTCTGACGCCGGAGAAGATCGCCGCGATCCCGGCGCTTGCCGCGCGGCAGAGTTCCTGACGCCGATGTCGGCACCTACCCGGCAGAGTCGTTGATGACCGTCCCGTACGGAACCAGTTGTACTGCTTGGCGAGGCGGAAGCGGCCCCGGGACCACGGGGTCTCCCTTCGGCGTCCCACCGTGGCGGGGCGCGGTCCTGCCGCATCCGATCGCCGCGGTCCGGTTCGGTCAGGCGGACACCGGGTGCTGATCCGGCCACGCGAAGGCGTAGGTCGGGCTGCCCCCGCGGGTCAGCCGTACGTAGCGGAGCAGCTCGCGGACGATGCCCGCGGTGCCCATCGCCCAGCCGATCTGCGGTTCCAGGTCGCCCGGCGTGGAGCGGAAGTCGACGTTCGACCAGCGGGCGCCCCCGACGTCCCGGATCGCGCGGGTGGCCAGGTCCGCGACCAGGACGTCGGCGAAGTCGTACGGGTCCCGCTGCTCGGCGATGCGGTCGCAGGCCAGGGCGAGGACGCCCGCGGTGCCGCAGCAGCGGCCGTTGTTGTCCCAGAAGCCGGGGCGCAGCCGCTGGGGCAGGCCGGAGTGGGTGACCGTGTGCCAGCAGCGGTCGGCGAGGTCGGTCCAGGCGGGATCGGCCGTGATGTCCCGCAGCAGTCTGAAGACCTGGGCGTCGCCGGCCGGGCCGTGGCACCAGCCGTAGCTGATGGGCTCGATCAGGTCGGGGAGGAACTGGGGAGTGGAGTGCCGTACCAGGAACCCTTCCGGGCCCGCCTGGTCGCGTGCCACGACGTCCGCGACGGCGGCAAGCGCAAGGTCGAGCAGGTCCGTACGGTCCGTGGACGCGCCGACCCGGGCGAGCGCCACGGCGATGCCCAGCGTGCCGTGCGAGACGTGGTGCATGCGGGCGTCGGTCCCCGGGCGATGGGGCCACTGGACGCCCGCGGGGGTTCGCTCCGCCGTCCGCAGGTACGGCTCCACGGCCAGGACGGCCAGTTCCTCGTCGCCGGTGAGCAGCGCGCCGAGGCCGATGCCCGCGTTGCCGCCCATCAGCTCGAACAGCTCGCCCCAGCGGGTGCCGTCGAAGCGGGACCGGACGAGGCGCAGGGCACGGTCCGCGGCCTCGCCCGCGGCCGGGTCGCCCAGTTCGGTGTGGACGGTCCGCAGGGCCAGGGCCAGGCCGGTGCGGCCGAAGTACAGGGAGTCGTCGTCCACTTCGCCCACGGAACGCGCGAGACTGCGGGCCGCGCGCAGGGCGATGTCGGCGTAGGAGTCGTCGCCGAAGTGCCGCCATGCCTCCAGGAGTACGGGGATGGTGCCGGCCGTACCGCTGTAGAGCACCGGGTCCGGCGCGTCCCGCGAGGGCGTCGTCGGCCAGGCGAGGCCGCCGCCGGGGGCCTCCCGCGCCGCTCCCGTCAGCCAGCGCAGCCCCTCCACCGCGATGTCCTCGACCTCGTCGACCGCCACGGCCGTGGCTCCTGGTGCCGTCATGGGCCCACTCTCGCACCCTCGGATCACCGGCCGCCGCCGGTCGGTCGGCCCCGGACGCTGCCCCCGGGCCTGCCCGTGCGGCCCTGGTGTCCGCGCTCCGTCCGGGTTGGAATCCAGGTCCTCAAGCAGCTACACCGGGAGTGACGTGCGGGCGCAGAAGGGGCCGGGGCAGGCCGACAGGGTGGGCCTCGGGCGGGAGGCGGGAGCCGGGGCTCGTCGGGTGCCCCCGGTGGACCGGCGTTCCGCCGGGGTGCTGGCGTTGGGGCACGCGGCGGGCAACGACGCGGTGGCTCGCGCGGTCGGGGCGCAGCGGCACACCACCGGCGTCGTCCCCTCCCTCGCGGCGGTGCAGCGCGCACCCGCGGCGAGCACGGTCGCGGAGGCCGTGGACCCCGAGGTCCAGCATCTCCACGACTTCGCGCAAGAGGCGCTCGCCTCGGCGGACAAGCTGATCGGACAGGCCGAATCGATCGCATGGACGTTCAAGTCCCTGACGGCCAAGCAGAAGCACTGCGACGAGCTCGGGACCATCCTGGACACGGCCGAGCACATGATCTACGGCCAGTTCCGTGCCGATCCGGCGGGCAAGGACGGCAATCCGAGGAACCGAGGGCTGAAGGCGCTGCTGGACGAGATACAGAAGCGGCACTTCTCGTACGTCAGGATTCTGCGGAAGACGTCGGGACTGCGGCCTGTCGCGATGGACCTCGCTCCGAGTGACACCGCGGGCGCCCGCGGACTCTCCGACACCTGGTCGCGGATCACGAGCGGGCGGGGGATCGCGACGTCGACGAAGCCGCGCCCCGCCGGGGACGACCCCAGCCCGGCGGCCTTGGACGGCTTCGACACCGAGGTCCACTCCAGTCACGCCAGGCTGCTCTCCCGGCAGCACGGCCGCGACCTCCTGACCGACCTGGCCGCCTCGGACGCCCCGAAGCCCACGGTGAAGGTCGTTCCCTACCACCCCGAGGTGGTCGAGGCGTTGGGGAAGACCGATCTCGCGGCGCAGGCGGACGCGGACGACCGGCCCGCCAATCTGGCACAGGGCGAGGACCGACCCAACATCGGTTCCACCAGCACCGTTTCCATGCCGCACCGGTTCAGGGACAGCGAGGTCGCCAAGGAGGGCGAGTCCCTCACGCCCGTCTTCACGCTCTACGGGCACGAGATGATCCACGCCCAGCACAACAAGCACGGCGTCAACGTCGCGGATCTCGGCGCCAGGGAAGACCTGGAGGAGGAAAAGGCGACCGTGTCCGGCACCGAGCCGTCGGCCAGGCTGCACCGGGCGAAGAACCTGGGCGTGATCACGGAGGAGATGCTCAGGGAGGAGCACAGTCTCCCCCCGCGAGGCGGATACACGTAGACGAGCCGAGCCGGCCGAGCCGCCCGGGCGTGGTTCAGTTCGCCGTCGTCGGCCGCTCCCCGTGTTCGCGGCGTCCCCCGTGTCCGCCGCGTCCCCCGCGTCGGGTCCGCCGCACCGCCCCCAGCGCCAGGGGTTCCGCGGCGGCGACGGCCATCGCACCGCCGACCAGCGTGAGGTAGACGCCCGAGACGCGGTTGGCGACAGCCAGGAGGCCCAGACGGCCCAGGGGGTCTAGGAGGACCAGGCGGTCACAGGAGGACCAGGCGGTCACAGGAGGTCACAGGAGGACCAGGCGGTCCCGGAGGTTCGGACGGCGGCCGGAGTGGGTCCGGCCGCCGTCCTGTCACCGCACCGCGGTATCGCTACCGAGTCAGCCGCACTGGCAGGGGTTGCCCGACTGGCAGCCGCAGCCGCAGCCCGAGCCGCAGCCGCACGCGGCGATCAGCGGGAGCTTGCGGATCTCGGCGGGCTGCTCGGTGGGGCGTTCCTGCGCGGGGTCGGGCTTCGTGCTGGGGGAATCGGCCATGGTTCCTCCTGGAAGCGGGTGCCTGTCTCCATTGCACGCCCCGAGCGGCCGTCGCATCAACGGCGCACTGAGGTGAACGCGCGCCCCCGGTCCGCTCCCGCGCAGGCGGGACTCAGGCCCCGTCGGCCTGCGTCGCCGGCTGGATGTCCGCCTGGAGGTTGTCCGCGTGCTCGCCGGTGACCAGGTAGACGACCCGCTTGGCGACCGCGACGGCGTGGTCGGCGTAGCGCTCGTAGTAGCGGCCCAGGAGGGTGACGTCCACCGCCGTCTCGATGCCGTGCTTCCAGCGGTCGTCCATCAGGTGCTGGAAGAGGGTGCGGTGCAGCAGGTCCATCGCGTCGTCGTCCTGCTCCAGCTGGAGGGCCAGGTCGACGTCCTTGGTGATGATGACCTCGGCCGCCTTCGCCATCAGGCGCTGTGCGAGCTGGCCCATCTCCAGGATGGTCGCGTGCAGGTCGTGCGGCACCGCCCGCTCCGGGTAGCGCAGCCGGGCCAGCTTGGCCACGTGCTGGGCCAGGTCGCCCGAACGCTCCAGGTCGGCGGACATCCGCAGCGAGGTGACGACGATGCGCAGGTCCGTCGCGACCGGCTGCTGCCGGGCCAGCAGCGCTATCGCCCGGGCCTCCAGCTCGTGGTGGAGCTCGTCGACCTTCTGGTCGGCCTCGATGACGGCCTCGGCCAGCTTCAGGTCGGAGTCGAGGATCGCGGTCGTGGCGCGTCCGATGGCCGACCCGACCAGCCGGGCCATCTCCACCAGACCGTCACCGATCGAATCAAGTTCCTCGTGGTACGCGTCCCGCATCAGGATTCCCTCTCGTACGTCCGTTTAGGGGGCTCGCGCCGGTTCGTACCGGCCCCGCGCGGGTCCCGCACCGGTCCGCTGCCCCTCGCCGTGCCCCCACGCTTACACGTTCCGGCGTGAACGCGTCCGGTTCCGGCACCCCGAATGAACCATCACCGGCTCCCAGGTGAACTCTGGGCGACGAGTGTTCGAGGTCGCACCCGGATGGCTGGGGCGGGGCCCCCTGTCATGCCTAACCTGGGGACATGGACGTGAACGCGGCGGTCGCCGCAGCGGCAGCGATCGCCGGAGTACTCACCGGCGTCATCGCCACGCTGGCGTTCCGCTGGAGCGAGCGGGAGCAGAAGCGCCCCACGCGCACCTCGCTCCACACGGACCCGGTGCTGCCGCCGGGTGTCGACACCGTCCTGTCGGTGCTCCGGTCCTCCGCGGTCGTCCTCGACGAGGCGGACGCGGTGGTCAAGGCCAGCTCGGCGGCGTACGCCCTCGGCCTGGTCCGGGGCGGCAAGCTCGCCGTCGAGCCGATGCTGCAGATGGCCAGGGACACCCGGCGGGACGGTGAGATACGGCAGGTCGAGCTGGACCTTCCCCGGCGCGGGAACGGGCGCGGAGACGCGCTCGCCGTCTCCGCACGCGTCGCGCCCCTCGGGTCGCGGCTGGTGCTGCTGCTGGTCGAGGACCTCACCGAGGCCCGCCGCATCGAGGCCGTACGCCGCGACTTCGTGGCCAACGTGAGTCATGAGCTGAAGACGCCGGTGGGTGCGCTCTCGCTGCTCTCCGAGGCGGTCATGGGCGCGGCGGACGACCCGGAGGCGGTGGAGAGGTTCGCCGGGCGGATGCAGATCGAGGCGACCAGGCTCACCAACCTCGTACAGGAACTCATCGACCTGTCCCGGGTCCAGAACGACGACCCCCTCGACGACGCCGAGCCCGTCCGGGTGGACGAGCTGGTCGCCGAGGCCATCGACCGCTGCCGGCACGCGGCGGGCACCAAACAGATCACCATGGCCGCCGGAGGCACGGCGGACCTGCGCGTACGCGGCAACCGCGGCCAGCTCGCCGCCGCCCTCGGCAACCTCGTCGAGAACGCCGTCAACTACTCGCCGGCCCGCACCCGCGTCGGCATAGCGGCCCGCCGCGTCGCCGCCCCCGGCGGCGACCTGGTCGAGATCGCCGTGACCGACCAGGGCATCGGCATCTCGGAGAAGGACAAGGAGCGCGTGTTCGAGCGTTTCTACCGCGTCGACCCGGCCCGCTCCCGGGCCACCGGAGGCACCGGTCTGGGTCTCGCGATCGTCAAGCACGTGGTCGCCTCGCACGGCGGGGAGGTCACGCTGTGGAGCGCCGAAGGCCAGGGCTCCACCTTCACCCTGCGACTGCCGGAGGCGGGCCCCGCCCGCGACCGTGCGCAGCAGCGTTCCGACCGTGCCGGGCTCAGCGACGAGACCGCGCGGTCCTCCCGATCCCCCCAAACATCCCCGTACGAAACGCTTCCCGCCCCGGAGGTCCTTCCGTGACCCGTGTGCTCGTCGTCGAGGACGAGGAGTCCTTCTCCGACGCCCTGTCGTACATGCTCCGCAAGGAGGGCTTCGAGGTCGCCATCGCGGCCACCGGCCCCGACGGACTCGACGAGTTCGAGCGCAACGGCGCCGACCTCGTGCTCCTCGACCTGATGCTGCCCGGACTGCCGGGCACCGAGGTCTGCCGCCAGCTGCGCGGCCGCTCGAACGTTCCCGTGATCATGGTGACCGCCAAGGACAGTGAGATCGACAAGGTCGTCGGGCTGGAGATAGGGGCCGACGACTACGTCACCAAGCCCTTCTCCTCCCGCGAGCTGGTCGCCCGCATCCGTGCCGTACTGCGCCGCCGCGGCGAGCCGGAGGAGGTCGCCCCCGCCGCGCTGGAGGCCGGTCCCGTCCGGATGGACGTCGACCGGCATGTGGTCACCGTCGGCGGCACCAAGATCGACCTGCCCCTGAAGGAGTTCGACCTGCTGGAGATGCTGCTGCGCAACGCCGGGCGCGTGCTGACCCGCATGCAGCTGATCGACCGGGTCTGGGGTGCCGACTACGTCGGTGACACCAAGACCCTCGACGTCCACGTCAAGCGGCTGCGCGCCAAGATCGAGCCGGACCCGGGCGCGCCGCGCTACCTGGTGACGGTGCGGGGGCTCGGCTACAAGTTCGAGCCGTAGACCGGCCCACGGGCCCACGGGCCCGCCGGTCCACGGGCCCACGGGCCCGCCGGTCCACGGGTCCACGGGCCCGCCGGTCCACGGGCCCGCCGGTCCACGGGCCCGCCGGTCCACGGGCCCGCCGGTCCACGGGCCGACCGGGCGGATACGCGAAGGGCGGGACCTCACGGAGAGGTCCCGCCCTTCGTTCGTACGGTGCTCAGTGGCCGGCTTCGGTGCCGGTGCCGTCCTCCTGGGCGGTGCCGTCGGTGGCCGTGCCGGTCCCGTTCGTCTCGCCGGTGGACTCGCCGGTCCCGGAGGCCGTCTCGCCGTTCGCCGGGGCGCCGGAGGTCTCGCCCTCGCCCGGCTCGCCGGAGGTCTCGGCGGAGGTTCCCCCGGAGGGCTGCGCCGACGCGCCCGGGGCCGCCGGGACGTCGCTCGGGCCCCACTGGGAGAAGTAGCTCTCGGCGGGCACGACGAACGCGCGCAGGCTCACGTCACCGGTCTCGCTGAGGGTGAAGGTGATCTTCTGCGCGTCGCCGTCCCGGAGCGCCTCGCGACTGCTGGGCAGGACGGCGGCGGCGTTGTCCTCGCCCCCGAGGATCAGGGAGCCGCCGGCCGGGACGGTCAGGTCGCCCTTCTCGCCCTCGGCGGGCTTCAGCTCGGCGGACTTCCCGGTGCCGGCCACGGTGACGGACTCGAGGGTCTGGTCCGTCCTGCCGTTGTTGAACAGGGTGGCCGACACCACGGCCGGGCCGGTCGACTCCGGGTCGGGCTGCGTGATGACGATCGCGTTCTGGATCTCGATGTCGCCGACGGTCGTCGCAGCGTTGTCCGGCTTGATCTGCAGGGTCTGGGCGTTGTGACCGGCACCGCACGCGGCGAGCGAGGCGATCGAGAACGCGATGGCGGCGGCGGCGAGGGCACCGCGTCGAAGGCTGCTGCTCACGGCGGCGGCAACTCCTTGGACTCGAGCGGGGTGGCGGCAACGGATAAAGCCGCCCTAAGTGACTGTCAGCGACCTCAGGCTACCGAGCCGTTCCCGGGGCGCCGCACCCGACCCTCCCCCAAGACACCCGGCTTAGCCCGGCAGGCGGTAGCGCCGGGGCAGTGCCGGGGCGTCGGCGGGGTGCGTACGGAC
Source organism: Streptomyces sp. NPDC048392 (assembly GCF_043200575.1). NCBI lineage: Bacteria > Bacillati > Actinomycetota > Actinomycetes > Kitasatosporales > Streptomycetaceae > Streptomyces > Streptomyces sp. NPDC048392. The sequence continues at coordinate 224,866 of NZ_JBICYB010000005.1, read as the reverse complement.
GAAGGGGGAGGACCGGCGGGAGGGGGCGGCGCGCTGCTTCCGCGGCCAGTTCCCGCGGCCGTTCCCCGGTCGTTTGCCGCTCGTAGTCGTCCGCCATTCATGCAGGAAGGCCTCCGCCATAGCGGTCGCGGATCGGTACGCGAAATCTCCGATGAAGAATGCCCGGGCGGTGGCCAGGAAATGGATCACCGGGGGCCGTCCGGGGGACCTCGTGATCAATTCCGGATTCGTCCGGAAGCCCGCCACAGCCACCGAACGGAGTAGCGGAAGTCGCACGCATGGAAGCGGACATAACGGTCTTTTTGGGCGAGCGGGAGCGCCTCCGGACGCGTGTGACGTGCGTGTTTCGCCCGGCCTGAAGAGCCGCTCCGACCTGCGAATACTTTCTTCCGCCCGCCCGGCGCAGCACGTTCCTGTTGCTGTTGTCAAGCCCCGAGATATGCCCTGACCTGCGAAAACGCCATTCAGAAGACGCCGTTTCCGTGTTACCCTGGATAGCCACGGAAGGGGTACCTGTCACATGACGTTCAAGGTTGGCGACACCGTGGTCTATCCCCATCACGGGGCCGCGCTGATCGAGGCTATCGAAACTCGCCAGATCAAAGGCGTGGACAAGACCTACTTGGTGCTGAAGGTCGCCCAGGGCGACCTGACGGTACGTGTGCCAGCGGACAATGCGGAGTTCGTCGGCGTGCGTGATGTGGTTGGTCAGGACGGGCTGGACCGGGTCTTCGAGGTGCTGCGCGCGCCGTATGCCGAGGAGCCCACGAACTGGTCGCGCCGGTACAAGGCAAACCTGGAAAAGCTCGCCTCCGGCGACGTCATCAAGGTCGCGGAAGTCGTGCGCGACCTGTGGCGCCGCGAGCGCGAGCGCGGACTCTCCGCAGGTGAGAAGCGCATGCTCGCCAAGGCCCGCCAGATCCTGGTGAGCGAGCTGGCTCTCGCGGAGAACACCAACGAGGACAAGGCGGAGGCCCTGCTCGACGAGGTGCTCGCCTCCTGACCTGAGGCGAGGCGCAGACCGTCAGCCACTCGGTTCAGCGCACTGAAATGCCGCGGTGCCCGATGACATCCTTGCTGTCGCCGGGCGCTGCGGCATGTTCGTACCCGGGCCCGGTTTCCGGCGTCCGGACATCCGGATGCCGTGGATCCTCGTACGCTCATCCCGGGAGGCTTCCCCCGGGTCCTGGCGTGCCGGGCCCGGGCTGCTGGCTCGACCAGGGTCACGGAAGGGTCCGGTCAAGGCGTCGCGCCCGGCACGGTGAGGCCATACCCAACTAGGTCGAGCACACAAACCTGACAGGAACCGATGTCTGACGAATCGCCTCCCTCGCCCGCCGAGACGCCCGCCGGTACGTCCGTCGCGGACCGTACGCACGCCAGGACCGCCGCCGTGATTCCGGCCGCGGGCCGGGGCGTACGGCTCGGCCCGGGCGCCCCCAAGGCTCTCCGCGCGCTGGGCGGCACGCCCATGCTCGTCCACGCGGTCCGGGCGATGGCCGCCTCCCGCGGGGTCTCCCTCGTCGTGGTCGTCGCCCCGCCCGACGGCGCGGCCGAGGTCAAGAACCTCCTCGACGCACACGCGCTGCCCGATTGGACGGATTTCCTTGTCGTGCCCGGTGGTGCGTCGCGACAGCAGTCCGTACGCCTCGGCCTGGACGCGCTGCCGCCCCAGTACGACATCGTCCTCGTCCACGACGCGGCCCGGCCGCTGGTGCCGGTGGACACGGTGGACGCCGTGATCGACGCCGTACGGGAGGGTGCGCCCGCCGTGGTGCCGGCGGTGCCGCTCGCCGACACGGTCAAGCAGGTCGAGCCCGCCGCGGTGCCGGGCGAGCCGGAGCGGGTGGTGGCGACGCCGGAGCGGGCGCGGCTGCGCGCGGTGCAGACGCCGCAGGGTTTCGAGCGCGGGACGCTGGTGCGGGCCCACGAGACGGTGACCGACGACGTCACCGACGACGCCGGCATGGTCGAGCGGCTCGGGCTCGCGGTCGTGGTGGTGCCGGGGCATGAGGAGGCGTTCAAGGTGACACGCCCGCTCGACCTGGTGCTCGCGGAGGCGGTGCTGGCTCGCAGGAGGCTGAACGATGGGTTCTGAGACGGCCGGACAGCCGCCGCTGCCGCTGCCGTTGCCGCAGGTCGGGATCGGTACGGACATTCACGCCTTCGAGGACGGGCGTGAGCTGTGGTGCGCCGGGCTGAAGTGGGAGGGCGAGGGGACCGGGCTCGCCGGGCACTCCGACGCGGACGTCGTCGCGCACGCGGCGTGCAACGCGTTGTTCTCCGCGGCGGGGGTCGGGGACCTGGGGCAGCACTTCGGTACCGGGCGGCCGGAGTGGTCCGGGGCGTCCGGGGTGACGCTCCTGACCGAGGCGGCGAGGATCGTGCGGGCGGCGGGATTCCGGATCGGGAACGTCGCGGTGCAGGTGGTGGGATCGCGGCCGAAGATCGGCAAGCGGCGGGGGGAAGCGCAGGAGGTTCTTTCCGCGGCGGTGGGGGCGCCGGTGTCCGTGTCGGGGGCGACGACGGACGGGCTGGGGTTTCCCGGGCGGGGGGAAGGGCTGATGGCGGTGGCCACGGCGTTGGTCGTGCGGGTGCGGTGACGGTGTCCTGGCGGTGTCCTGGCGGTGTCCTGGCGGTGCCTGTGGGCGGGGCGGTGAGAGGCGCCCGGCGGGGCCGTGCCGTGCGGGGCTCCGCCCCGCGCCCCGCCAGGGGCTCCGCCCCTGGGCCCCGGCCTGTTCCCACCCACCACCCGACTCGCGGGGACAAGAGGCGGTCCGCCCCGGTGTTCGGGCTCGCGGGGGTGAGGGGGCGGCCCGCCCCGGTGTTCCGGAGCGGTTGTGCGTCAACGCGGGGCTCTTGCCCCGGGCACCGCTTGTCGCCTACTACCCTGGACTCGTGACTATTCGCCTGTACGACACCAGCGCCCGGCAGATCCGTGACTTCGCCCCCCTCACGCCCGGGTGTGTCTCGATCTACCTCTGTGGCGCCACCGTGCAGGCCGCCCCGCACATCGGGCACATCCGGTCGGGGCTGAACTTCGACATCATGCGCCGCTGGTTCGCGTACCGCGGCTACGACGTCACGTTCATCCGCAACGTCACCGACATCGACGACAAGATCATCCGGAAGGCGGCCGACCAGAACCGCCCCTGGTGGTCCATCGGGTACGAGAACGAGCAGGCGTTCAACGACGCCTACACCGCCCTCGGCTGCCTGCCGCCCACCTACGAGCCGCGCGCCACCGGCCACGTCACCGAGATGGTCGAGATGATGCGCGGGCTCGTCGAGCGCGGGCACGCCTACGAGGCCGAGGGCAACGTCTACTTCGACGTGCGGTCCCTGCCGGGCTATCTGTCGCTGTCCAACCAGGACCTCGACGAGCTGCGCCAGCCCGCCGGGGAGGGCGAGACCGGCAAACGGGACCCGCGCGACTTCGCCATGTGGAAGGCGGCCAAGCCCGGGGAGCCCAGCTGGGAGACGCCGTGGGGGCGGGGGCGGCCCGGCTGGCACCTGGAGTGCTCCGCCATGGCGCACAAGTACCTGGGGACCGAGTTCGACATCCACGGGGGCGGGATCGACCTGATCTTCCCGCACCACGAGAACGAGATCGCCCAGGCCAAGGGCTTCGGCGACGCCTTCGCCCGGTACTGGGTGCACAACGCCTGGGTCACCATGAGCGGCGAGAAGATGTCCAAGTCGCTCGGCAACAGCGTGCTCGTGGGCGAGATGGTCAAGCAGTGGCGTCCGGTCGTGCTGCGGTACTACCTCGGCACCCCGCACTACCGCTCCACCATCGAGTACAGCGAGGAGTCCCTGCGCGAGGCCGAGTCGGCGTACGCGCGGATCGAGGGCTTCGTGCGGCGCGTCACCGAGCTGGCCGGCCGCACCGTCGAGCCCGCCGCCGAGGTGCCGTCCGCCTTCGCCGAGGCGATGGACGACGACCTGGGCGTCCCGCAGGCCCTCGCGGTCGTGCACACCACCGTCCGGCAGGGCAACAGCGCCCTGGCCGCCGACGACAAGGACGCCGCCGTGGGCCGGCTCGCCGAGGTGCGGGCCATGCTCGGGGTGCTCGGGCTCGACCCGCTGGCCCCGCAGTGGGCCGGGGAACAGGAGCAGGGCGAGGACCTGCGGCACGTGGTCGACAGCCTCGTACGGCTGGTGCTCGACCAGCGGGAGGCGGCGCGGGCGCGCAGGGACTGGCCCACGGCCGACGCCATCCGCGACCAGCTCGGACAGTCCGGACTGGTCATCGAGGACGGCCCGCAGGGGCCCCGCTGGAGCCTCGGCCCGCGCTGACCGGCCCGGCGCCGGAGCGGTCCGGTTCCGGTCCCGGCACGGTACCGGTGAGTCCGGTTCCGTAGATCGATTGTGCCGCCCGGCCCTCCGGGCGGCACACTGCACAGGACGCAAGCACCACACACACTCCCGTAGAGAGCGGAGACAGGTACTCATGGCCGCGAACAACCGCCGCATGTCCGGCAAGAAGGGCGCGCAGGTCGGCAGTGGCGGCAAGCGACGCCGGGGCCTGGAAGGCAAGGGGCCGACGCCTCCCGCCGAGATGCGCAAGGGGCACGCCAAGCAGCGGGTCGCCAACGCGAAGGCGCGCCGCGCCACGGGACGCACCCAGCAGCGGCGCGGCGGCGGACGGTCCACGTCCGAGCTCGTCGTCGGCCGCAACCCGGTCTACGAGGCCCTGCGCGACGGCGTGCCCGCCTCGACGCTCTACGTCCAGCAGTTCATCGACAACGACGAGCGGGTGCGCGAGGCCCTCCAGCTCGCGGCCGAGCGCGGCGGCATCAACCTCATGGAGGCGCCGCGCCCCGAGCTGGACCGGATGACCAACGGGCTGAACCACCAGGGGCTCGTGCTCCAGGTGCCGCCGTACGAGTACGCGCACCCCGAGGACCTGGTCGCCGCCGCCCACGACGAAGGCGTGGACCCGCTGATCGTCGCCCTCGACGGCGTGACCGACCCGCGCAACCTCGGCGCCGTCGTCCGCTCCGTCTGCGCCTTCGGCGGTCACGGCGTCGTCGTGCCCGAGCGGCGCGCGGCCGGCATGACCGCGGGCGCCTGGAAGACGTCCGCCGGTACGGCCGCCCGTACGCCGGTGGCCCGCGCCACCAACCTCACCCGGGCGCTGGAGTCGTACCAGAAGGCCGGCATCACGGTCGTCGGCCTAGCCGCCGACGGAGAGGCCGAACTCGGCGACCTGGAGGCCCTGGACGGTCCCGTCGTCATCGTCGTCGGCAGCGAGGGCAAGGGTCTCTCACGGCTGGTCGGCGAGACCTGCGACTTCCGGGTGCGGATCCCGATGCCGGGTGGGGCGGAGTCCCTCAACGCCGGTGTGGCCGCGGGGATCGTGCTCTACGAGGCGGCACGGCGGCGCTGACGCCGGTCGGTGCGGGGCGCGCGGCGGCATGCCTGAACGGGTGTTCGCCGCGTAGCCCGTAAGGGGTGTTCGGGGTGGTCCGGACATGCTTGACGCGGTCCGGACAGATCGGGGCGGTCAAGGCAGTGTCCTAACGACACATCACTCGGTTAGATGAGTGTGGACACCAGAACACCCCGCACACCCACGGGGGACCGCTCGTCGTCGGGATACGACGACGCTCCCGCGCTGAGCATGGTGAAGGTGCCGAGCGATCCGGCCCAGGTCATCGTCAACCACGCGAGCTTCCGCGTGCAGTTCGGTGCCTCCGCGCGGCGGACCCAGTCCCCGCGGATCGCGCGGCACCTGAGCGCCACCCAGGACACCACCCGCATGCCCGCCGCCCCGGCCGCCGGCCGCCGCCGCGCCGTCGTGTGGAGCGGGCGGTCCGACCCGGACGACACCGGCGCGCACCGGCTGCTCCAGGCGGTGCGGGCGGGAGCCGGTCACCACGGCCAAAACCCGGCCGCCGACGCCGGAGCGACTCAGGTCATCCCCCGGGTCGACATCGACGGCGACCCCCTGGGCTACGACGACGGCCCCGCCGCCCAGACGCTCGAGACCCCCCTCGTGGGCGCCCAGCGCGGCCCCGTCCCCGACGGCACCCGGCTGCTGCCCGCCATGCGCACCGTCGGCAGCGCCTACGACGAACCGGCCTACGACGGCCCCTCCTACGGCAGGGAGGGCTCGGGGACCGCCGCCGACGGCTACGGACCCGACGGCTACGACGACGACACCGACCCGGGCCAGCCGCGCAGCAGGCGCCGTACCGACGACCCGGCGCGGCACGCCTACTTCCCCGGCCGCCGCATGAACCTCGGCGTCGTACTGCTGCCCCTGCGCGTCTTCCTCGGCTTCATCTCCGTCTACGCCGGCATGGGCAAGCTCTGCGACCCCGTCTACTTCGACGGCGGCGAACGCGGCTCCATGGTCAAGTGGCTCAACAGCCTGCACCCCTGGGACGTCGCCGAGCCGCTGCGCCAGTTCGCCCTCGCCCACCCCGTGGGCGCCGGGCTGGTCATCGCCTTCCTCCAGGTGCTGGTGGGCGTCCTGACCGTCCTCGGCTGCTGGCAGCGCGTGGCCGCCGTCATCGGTGCCGCCCTGTCCGGCGCGCTCCTCGTCACCGTCAGCTGGAAGAGCGTCCCGGTCTACGACGCGCCCGACATCATCTACCTCGCCGCCTGGTCCCCGCTGATCATCGCCGGGGCACCCGTCTACTCCGTGGACGGCCGGCTCGCGGGCAGCGCCTGGCGCCGACTCGGCCCCCGCGCCGACATCTGGGACCTGCGCCGCTACGTCCTGCGCCGCGGTGCCCTCATCACCTTCCTCGTCGCCGGTGTCACCCTCCTCGTCGGTTCCCTCCTCGGCGGTGCCGTCCGGGACGCCGACCGCGTGGTCGTCCCCGGGCCCGGCGAGTCCCCGCGCAACGAACTGCCCGGCTCCCCGCTTCCGCAGGAGCCCGGCACCCGCAAGCCGAAGACCCCCGAGGCGTCCGCCTCACCCACCCGCGGCGCCACCGGCGACACCGGAGCCAGCCCCTCCGAGGACGCCGTGACCGCCCCGGGAGCGACCCGCGACAGCGGCACCACCACCGGCGGCACGCCCAGCCAGACCCAGGGCACCACCGGCCAGGCCCCGCCGCGGCAGTCCTCCCCGGCCGGCCGGGCGCCGAGCAGCACGGCCGGGCCGACAGCGGGCGGCACCACGACCGGCGGCAGCGACGGCTCCACCGGCGGCACCGGGAGCGGTGACGACGGAGACTCCTCGTCCACCGGAGAGCCCGGCAGCCGACTGGTGGGCGGTCTCCTGGGCTGACTCCGACACCGGGGCCGGGGGGGGTGGGGGGGGGCCCCCGGCGGGGGGGGGGCCCCCCCCCCCCCCCCCGGCCCTGCCCTTCGGGCTTCCGCAGGGGTGTTACGAGCCGCGTACGGGCGGTGGCCGATCCGGGCGGGGGCAGGGAGTGAAGAGGCGTCACGGCCGAACTGGAGACCGTCTGCGGCAGCGACGCGGCACTCACCGAGCGGGCGGCCGCCTGCTCCGGGCTGTACGGCGTCGACCTGCGCGGCGATCCCAAGGTGCGGCCGGCGGGCTCGGCCGTGGTCGTGCGGTCGGGCAACCGGCGCGACACGGGCGCGCACCACACGCCGAAAGCGCCGGCCGAGGAAGTCGTCGAGCACATCCTGGCCCCGCTGTGCTCCGCACCGGGCCCGGCGGAGGGCGCGGAACCGGGCGTCTGGCGTGCGAAGACGGCCGACGAGCTGCTGAGGCGGCGGGTGTGGGACCCGGCGATGGCCTCCGGAGCCTTCCTCGTGTCGGCGTGCCGGTACCTGTCCGACCGCGTGGTCGACGCGTGGGCCCGGGACGGGCTGCCGACGGAGATCGGCCGGGGACGTCGACGACCGTGAGCGGCTGCACCAGGTGGCACGGCGCCTTGGTGGCTCCGCCTCACCCGCGGCATCCGGGGCCGTACCGCCTCACCGTCCACCGCCGTCCTGCCGCGCCCCTCCGCTGTCCCGGGCCGTATCGCGACGCTCTGCCCGTACCGACCACCCCGACCGTCCGTACAGCACCGGACAGCTGACGGACAGTCGCGCCACGCAACCGACTCGTCCCGATGCACGCAGGATCGCGTCACTGAGTCACGATGAGCCAAACGCACCGTTCATACTTCTGAGCGCCGTCCATGCCCTCACCGCCCCACTCCAGGCACCCCTCCCCGAAAGCCGTGAACACTCTCCCAACAACTGTTCACACCTCGCTCATCCGAGCACCGCATCAACAGATCCGGCCGAAGTGTTGACGCTCACCAAGCACCGGCCCAAGCAGAAGACCATCGAGTCCGGCCCTGCGCCGCCCCCCGAAAACCCCGACGGGCACGCCCGCGTCAACCGTGCGTAAAGGGAGGAGGGCAGACCGTACGCGAACCCCAGCACTCGGCGACGCACGGACACGGAGCTCGAACCGTTGACGTGTCGGCGCTCCGACGCGCGTACGTCATCACGCCCGCCCACAGCCTCGCGCCGGAGCGGCAGGGCCGTCCCGCCGGCGCACCTGACCCACGCGGCCGCAAGAACGTCGGAGAACCCTCAGCGCCCCGCCGGGGCCGCCAGTTCCCGGGCCGCCTCCGTCAGGTCCTTCGCGGTGTCGATCGCCCGCCAGTAGGAGCCCTGCGGGATCGGGAAACCGGCCAGCAGACGCTCACGGGCCAGCCGCGGGAACGTCGTCCGCTCGTGGTCACCGCGCTCCGGGAGCATCCCGGCGAACGCGGGCGAGAAGACGTACACACCGGCGTTGATCTCGAAGGTCGACGGCGGTGCCTCGATGAAGTCGGTGATGTGGCCGAAGCCGTCCGTCTGCACGGCGCCCCACGGCAGCCGCGGGCGAGCCAGGGCGAGGGTCGCGACGGCGTCCCGCTCGGCGTGGAAGTCGGCCATGTCGCGCAGCGAGAACCGGGTCCAGATGTCACCGTTCGTGGCGTACCAGGGCCGGTCCGGATGAGGGAGGTGGGCGGCGGCGTACTTCAGACCGCCGCCGCGGCCCAGCGGCTCGGTCTCGACGACGGTGGTGACGGAGAGCGGCAGATCGGCGTTCTTCAGCCACTTCTGCAGCACCTCGGCAAGATGACCGCAGGAGACCACGACGTCCGTCACACCCTCCTCGGCGAGCCAGGTGAGCTGATGGCCGATGATCGGAGTCCCCGTGCCCGGGATCTCGACCATCGGCTTGGGCCGGTCGTCGGTGTAGGGGCGCAGCCGGGAACCCTGCCCGCCGGCCAGGACGACGGCTTGAACGGGGCGGCGGGACGCGGCGTTCGGATCGGTCATGCCCGAACTCTACGCGGCGCCCCGCCCGCCGCCGAAGTGCGCTCAGCTGTGCGCGGCCAGGACCCCCGAGGCGAAGGCGGTGTCGCAGACGGGCCGGGCGTACGACTGGGCGCGCGTCGGTCCGTACACCTTCACCGCGGCGCGGCCCAGGGCGCGGGCGATGGACGCGCAGTGGTCGGCCAGCGACGGACGTTCGTTCACCGCCTGCTGGAGGTGGGTGAGGGCGACGCCCGGATCCTCCTCCTGCAGTTCGGTCAGCAGCCGGTCGCGCAGCACCTCGTGCGGCGCGCGGGCGGCGGCCCGGGAGGACGCCTTGGACGAGGAGGCTTCCGACGCGGCCAGCACCGAGTCCGAGGGATCCCCGGACCAGTTGACGCGGGTGACCGCGAGGGTCCCGGAGAGCACCAGGACGACGGGCAGGACAAGGGCGAGAGAGCGGCCGACCCGGCGGGCGGGGCCCCGGCCGCGTCGCGTCTGTCGGGCGGTGGAGTGCTTCACGGAATGCTTCACGCGAGTGAGGGTAGCGCCCGGTAATGATTTGGCGACATTTAGTCACCCCTTTGGGGGATGCGGGGCGGTAGTGGGCGGGATAGGGGGTTGACGAACGCGGGTCGAAACGTCCGTTGTGCCGGGGTATTTGTCGACACCGCAAAGAGCCCCGCAGCAGGCCGCGGGGCTCTTGTCGTCAACGCGGGTGAAATCACCCGGTCGCGTGGTTTCTCAGCGGGAGGATTCCCCGCGCGAGGGCGCTCAGCCGGCGAGGCGCTCGCCCGTGGAGGACGAGAACACGTGCGCCTCGCCCGGACGCGGCACGACGTGGACCGTCGAGCCCTTCTCCGGCACCGCGCGGCTGCTGACGCGGACCACGAGGTCCTTCGTCTCGCCGTCGACGTCGACCGTGCCGTAGATGTAGCCGTCGGCGCCGGTCTCCTCCACGACGTTCACCGAGACCGCGAGACCGGCCGGGGCGTCCGCGGAGTCCTTCGACAGGGTCTTGGCCGCGCCGCCGTTCAGCTCCACCACGTCGAAGTGCTCGGGGCGGACACCGACGGTGACCGTGTGGTCGCCCCTGTCGGCGGCGGCCTTCAGCGCCTCCCGGCTGACCGGGACGACACTGTTGCCGAACTTCACACCGCCGTCGGCGATCGGGACCTCGACCAGGTTCATGGCGGGGGAGCCGATGAAGCCGGCGACGAAGAGGTTCGCGGGCCTGTCGTACATGTTGCGCGGGGTGTCGACCTGCTGGAGCAGACCGTCCTTGAGGACCGCCACCCGGTCGCCCATCGTCATGGCCTCGACCTGGTCGTGGGTGACGTAGACGGTGGTGATGCCCAGGCGGCGCTGGAGCGAGGCGATCTGCGTACGGGTGGAGACACGCAGCTTGGCGTCCAGGTTGGACAGCGGTTCGTCCATGAGGAACACCTGCGGCTCACGCACGATCGCGCGGCCCATCGCCACACGCTGGCGCTGACCACCGGAGAGGGCCTTCGGCTTGCGGTCCAGGTACTCGCTGAGGTCGAGGATCTTCGCGGCCTCCTCGACCTTCTGCCGGATCTCCGCCTTGTTGACGCCGGCGATCTTGAGCGCGAAGCCCATGTTGTCGGCGACCGACATGTGCGGGTACAGCGCGTAGTTCTGGAACACCATGGCGATGTCCCGGTCCTTCGGCGGCAGGTGCGTCACGTCGCGGTCACCGATGCGGATGGCGCCGCCGTTCACGTCCTCGAGCCCCGCCAGCATGCGGAGCGAGGTGGACTTGCCACAACCGGACGGGCCGACCAGGACGAGGAACTCGCCGTCCGCGATGTCGATGTCGAGACCGTCGACGGCGGGCTCCGTGGAACCCGGATAGACGCGGGTCGCCTTGTCGAACGTAACAGTGGCCATGGTGAATGGGCCCCCTTCTACCGGCAGGAACGTGCCGGACGATCCGTTGTAGGAAGGTGGTGGTGTAGTCCACACAGGTGAAGCTGGGCAGGACGCTACCTGGCGTTCACCTGGTCTGTCAGTACCTGGGGGGCCGTGAACTTCGCGGGAAATTCCCGAGAGGAGGGCTCTGGGGCAGAGCCACGCACTTTTGACCTTGCCGCGAGGCTTCCTGCTTCACCGCCCACCGCCGGCCGCGCACCGCCCACCGCCGACCGCGCACAACCCTCACGAGCCGTGCCCGACCGGTCCTACACGGGCTCCACAGGCGTTCCGCCCGACGGGCCCGTCGGTCCCTAGCGCCTCAGCCGCTGCCATGCGGTCAGGAAACGGTCTTCAACTCGGACGCCCTGATCACTGCCGGCGTCTTCCGACCCGGCGGCAGCCCGGACGCCACCAGCCCGTACAGGCGCATCCCCTCGTGCCGAAGGTTCACGGCTGCGTTCACGTCCCGGTCGTGCGGGACACCGCACTCGACACACGTCCACTCCCGGACCGAGGCGTCCAGCTTCAGGCCCTTGCCATGGCACGCCGAGCACCGTCGGGTCGAGGGGAAGGAGCGGTCGGCGATCACCAACGTCCGCCCGTACCACTCGCACTTGTAGCGCAACTGCCTCAGCAGCTCACCCCACGAAGCGTCCTTGATTGCCTGGTTCGGCTTCGCCTTCCGTCTCCTGCCCGTGCCCCGGGCCGTACGCAGCACGTCAGACCGATCGACGAACGGATGTCCGGATGGTTACGGTCGGTCGCGATGCCGGGCGGGGGCGGGGAAGTTCGTGGTTCGGGGAAGCGGGGGCTGTGTACAGTGGAGCCGCCTGCGTGTACGGCGTCGTCGTACGCGGTGCCTCCTTAGCTCAGCTGGCCAGAGCGCGGCCCTTGTAAGGCCTAGGTCGTCGGTTCGAATCCGACAGGGGGCTCCACACCCGGCAGGGAGACGCCCTCGCGATCTCCGGATCGTGGGGGCGTCGGCAGTGCGTCCGGGCTGCTTGCCCTCCGGCAGTGGTTCCGCCTCGCGGACCGCGCCGGGCTACGGGAGCCTTCCGTCGAGCAGGTACGCGTTGACGGTGTTCTGGACGCAGGTGTTGCCGCTGTCGTAGGCGCCGTGGCCCTCGCCCCTGGGTCAGCTCGACGCCCACGTTCCCGCCGAGGCGCTCCAGCAACCGTTACACCGTCGCGGACGTGCGCCGGGTGGTGCCGACGTACGGGTGGATGTCGCCGGAGCCCTGCTCGCAGGCGGCTGCCGTCTTCCGGAGGAACTCGACGAGCGTCCTCGTCTCGGCGTCGCCGTCGTCGGGGGTGCCGTCCGCATCGTCCTCGTCGGGGAGGCCGGTGTCAGGGCGGCACACGCCCCGGCTGCCGCCGGCGCCGCGCGGGTCGAAGCTCACGCGGTCGCAGCGGGTGCGGAACTTGTCGTGGTCGGGGGCGAGGCCGGGCAGGGTGGCGAAGCCGGGGCCGCCGAAGTCGAAGAGCGGCGAGCCGATCCGGTCGTCCGGTTCGCCGGTGGCGCGGGCCCGGATCAGTGCGAGGCCGATCGACTCGCCGGAGGACTTCCTCCAGTCCAACGGGGTCCGCAGGGTGGCGCATTGCCACCGGATGCCGTCCGATAGCGTTCCGGGGGCCTGGCCGCCGCCCTGGGCGGGTGCGGGGGCGGGGCAGCCGTTCCAGCGCGGGGACTGGCCGCGGAACCGTTCACGGCCTGTTCGTCGGTCGCCGTGCCGCCGTCGCCGCGCCGGTCGCCGTCCCGGTCCGCGGCGCGCAGGCCGCCGGGGAGGAGGCGAGCAGGGCGGCCGTGGACGGCAGGACGGCGGGATGTCGCGCGTGCCGAGGGCATGGCCTCAGCCTCGGGCGGCCCGCCCGCGGGCTCATGGTGTGGCGTCCATTCGGGCGGGCGGGCGGTCCGGGTCAGGAGCGGTTGGCGCTCGACGGGCCGAAGAACTCGATCTCGGCGATGGCGACCTGCTTGTCGGCGGACGCCGCGTGGGCCGATTCGATGGTGAAGCGGACCTTGGTGACCTCGCCGACGCGGAACGGGCGTCGCTGGCCGCCGGCGCCCTGGTCGAGGGTGAGGTCGCGGGTTTTGGTCTTTCCGTCAGCGGTGGTGATCGTCGCCTCGATGCGGTGGGGGAGGGCCGACTCCTGCAGCTTGTTGGCGCGGGAGGAGACGCCGGGGGTGATGATCACGTCCAGCAGGCGGGTCGGCTCGGTGAAGGAGGCCTCGATCCATTCGCCCTGGCCGGACTGCGAGATGCCGGGGCCCCACCAGGTGTTGCTCAGCTTGTCGATGACGAGTTGCGGCTTGTGGCCGGTGTAGGAGTGCGAGGCCGTGATCTCGTCGGGGGAGACCGGGGCGCGCTTGGCGAAGTGGTCGCGGGTGTTCTGGACACCGTCGGGGATGTAGACGAAGCCGAGGACGGCCAGGGTCACCACCACGACGACGGTGATCCAGGTGCCGATGCGGTCGAAGACGCGGCGCAGGCGGGGGCGGTCTCCGGCCCACGGGGTTTCGCGGCGCCGGCCGCCGAAGAGGCGGCGCCACCAGGGGGCGCGTGCGGTGGACTGCTCGCCGGTGCCGGACAGCGGCATCGCGCAGCGGGCGCAGTAGTGGCGGTCGGGGCGGTTGGGGGTGGAGCACCAGGGGCAGGGCGGCCCGTTGGCGATGTCCGGCTGGTGGCCCAGGGCGCGGACCTGTGGCCGGTCGGCGTCGGGGCGGCCGGGCAGGACGGGCGCGACGGTGGGGGGCGGTGCGGGGGTGGGGGCCTCCGGGTCGGCGACGGGGACGAGGAGGGAGCGGGCGCGGTCGGACATGGTGTCGGTGAGCGCGTCGGGGGCGGGGGCGGGGGCGGCGGGCACCGGGGTGGTGGGGGCGGTCTCGTCCACGTCGGGAGTGCGGGTGGCGGGGGCACCACCGGCGTGGTCCGCGCCGGGGGTGCCGGTGGTGCGGGTCTGCCCGGCCGTACCGTCGGTTCCTCCCACCCGACCCGCGTCCCCTGCCTCGTCGGGGTCGTGGGCCACGGTGTCCGGCGCGCGGCCCGTGTCCCGCGTGCCGTCCGCGGCCGTGGTGCCCGTGGGGCCCGTGGAGCCCGTGGAGCCCGTGGAGCCCGTGGAGCCCGTGGGGCCTGTGGAGCCCGTGAGGTCCGCCGGGCGGCGCGGCTGGGGCAGCGTCGGGCTCGTCCCGGCGGCACCGGCCGGTTCGCCGGTGCCGCCCGCGATGGGCGCCGCGGCCGGGCGGCCGGCGCGGGCGGGGGGCACGCCGGCACCGCCGAAGGCGTCGAAGCCGGGGTTCTGGTCGGACGTGGCGGCCGCGGGCTGCGCGGCGCGGGCGCCGGCCTGGTCCCAGCTGAGTACGGCGCCGCACGCGTCGCAGAAGGACTGGCCCGGTTCCGCGCGGGTTCCGCACTCGGCGCAGTTCTGCGTGGTCATCTCTCCGGGGTCCTTTCGGAGGCGGTCACTTCGACCGTGTAGGGCATGTGGGCGGGACGGGCGGCGGCGACGAGGGTGTCCAGGCGATGGGTGTCGGCCGGAGCCGGGTCGGGCAGCCGGAGGGCGACGTGCAGGTGGGGGCGGGGTCTGCCGGGGAACGGGCCGAGAGGGCGGGCGTTCCAGTCGGCGCCGCCGCTCTCGGTGATCTCGGGTTCGACGCCGAACGCGAGGAGTACGGCCTCGGACAGGCCCTCCCGGGTGCCGCGTACGCGGTGCAGCCGGGTGGCGGCGGCGACGGCGGCGCGCAGCCGTGCCTCGGGTTCGGTGCCGTCGGTCTCGGCACCGACCCAGGTGCCGAGCCACTGGGCGAAGTCGGCCGGGGTGAGGGCGGGGTCGAAGTAGGTGTCGAGGCAGTCCAGGACGCTCAGGATGGGGGCGATGACGTCGTCGAGTCCGCCGACGAACCGCAGGGCGAGGTCGTCGTCGGCGAAGACGGCGGGCAGCATCGAGGCGATGGGCAGCGAGGAGCCGAGTCCGTCGACGGAGCCCCGGTAGGAGGCGGCCGTCACGCGCCGTCCCCGATCACGCGGACCCGGTGGTCGAAGGAGAAGACCAGTGCGGGCGCTTCGAGGTCGATGCGGTCGGTGGGGTCGCCGCGCTTGCCGGTGAGCGGGTCGGCGGGGTGCAGGACCACCTCGTCGACGAGTTCGACGCCGGGCACCCGCTGGAGCACGGCGAAGACCTCGCCGGTCTGTACGGGACGTCCGAAGGGCCAGCCCTTGCCGTCGGTGCCGCCGGTGAGCGGGTCGAGGTGCCGGTAGAGGGCGTCGTGGGCCTGGCGGCGCACGCGGTCGGCGTCGACGCCGCGGAAGGCGTGGACGGTCGCGACGACGGTGACGCCCTGGTAGTAGGGCGGGCCGACGGCGAGGCGGGTGCCGATCAGGCGGCGTTCGTCGAGGTAGCGGGTGATGCGGCCCAGGAGGGCGTCGCCGGGGACGAGTTGCTCGAAGCGGAGCCGCCCGCCCGGGTCGGGAACGGCCTGGGGGACGACGAGGACGCGGACGGCGTGGGCGCCGTGTTCGTTCTCCTCGCCCTCCAGGCAGGTGATGCGGGCGGTCTCGGGGGCGGCGCGGCGGGCGAGTTCCTCGTAGTCGCGCAGGGTGACGGCGCGTTCCTGGGCGCGGAGCGTGATCGGTGCCCGCAGTTTCGCCTCCTCGACGGTCTCGCCGTCGACGCCGCCGCGGGCGGCCTCGCGGTTGACGACCTCGGAGACGTACGGGATGGAGGTGCGCAGCACCTGTACGGCGCCGCGGGCGACGTTGCCGGCCCTGCCTCCGCCGGTGCGGTAGCGGCGGGCGCGGATGACGGCGCCCTTGGGGGCGACGGTGCCGTACTGGCGCAGGGTGCCGTCGGCCTCTCGGACGGCGGGGCCGAAGGCGATCTCGCCGGTCGCGGCGTCCAGGGTGATGTGGTGGTCGTCGGGGCGGGAGCCCGAGAAGTGCGGGACGACCTGCCAGTCCTGCCAGCCTTCGTCGTCGGCGGTCTGCAGGAGGACCGGCGGGTCGTCGGCGACCACGGGGGCGTGGTTGAGCCGCAGCCGCTGGCCGGGCAGGCCGGTGGACTCGCCGAGGGCCTCGTCGTACACGGTCTCGGCGTGCACGGTGCCGGTGGTGCCGCCGATGGTGTAGGCCTCGGCGGAGCGGATGGTCGGCGAGGTGGTGTAGAAGGGCTGGCCGGGCAGGGGGTCGGTGACCCGGCAGCGGATCCAGCCGGCCTCGTGGCCGCCGTTGCGGGACAGGACGTGCCCGCCGGGTATGTGGAGCACGATGTCGCCGGGGCGGTTGAGGCCGCCGGTGCCGTCCCGGTCGACCTCGCAGAGCTGCCAGCCGTCCTCGGTCCAGGCCTCCCAGACCAGGGGCGGCTGCCGGGGGTCGACGCCGACACCGTCGACGCGGCTGTCGAGTTCCAGGGCGAGTGCGCAGTGCGGGGTGGCGGCGCTGAGGC
Source organism: Streptomyces sp. NPDC048392 (assembly GCF_043200575.1). Classification (NCBI taxonomy): domain Bacteria; kingdom Bacillati; phylum Actinomycetota; class Actinomycetes; order Kitasatosporales; family Streptomycetaceae; genus Streptomyces; species Streptomyces sp. NPDC048392. The sequence continues at coordinate 208,261 of NZ_JBICYB010000005.1, read as the reverse complement.
CGATGAGCATGCAGTCACCGGGGTTCGGGGCCTCGGCGAAGCACATCACGTCCTTGCTCTCGGCGAGGTCCGTGGTCCGGTCGGTGACGGCTGCGCCGCGGTGCTGCACCACCAGGTGGCCGAGCGAGCACGGTACGACGGTCAGGTCGCCCACGGTGGCGAAGACGATGGCCTCGTCCCGCTCGGTGCGCAGGGTGGCGACCTCGGTGCCGACCGGGACGAGGATCGCGTCCTCCTGCGGCGCGGACAGCCAGAAGGTGACGTCCGTGCGGGCGGCGGACGGCGGGAAGAGCGTGATGCCGACCAGGTCGAGGAAGGCGAGGTGGTTCTTCTCCGGCACCCGGTTGAGGCGGTAGACGATCTGGTCGGCCATGTGGGCGACCGTCTCGACGAGGGTGACGCCGGGGTCCGAGACGTTGTGGTCGGTCCACTCCGGGGCGCGCTGCTGGATGTAGCGCTTGGCGTCGTCTACGAACTGCTGGAAGCGGCGGTCGTCGAGGTTGGGGGAGGGCAGGGACATCAGCGGTCGCTTTCGGGAGAGCCCGGGTGGCCCGCGGGGCCGGCCGGACCGTCGGGGAGGTCCGGCTCGTCGTGGGAGGGGATGACGTAGAAGGGGAAGACGAGGCTGCGCGGGTTGTTGGTGCCGCGGATGGAGTAGCGCACGTCGATGTAGAGGACGCTCTGGTCGGAGCCGGTGGAGACGTCGACCTCGTGGACCTCGATGCGCGGCTCCCAGCGGTCCAGGCTGACGTGCACCTCGTGCTGGATGCGGCCTGCGGTCTGTTCGTTGACCGGGGCGAAGACGAGGTCGTGGATGGCGCAGCCGAACTCGGGGCGCATCGGCCGTTCCCCCGGGGCGGTGGCCAGGACCAGCTGGATGGCCTCCTCGACCTCCCGCTCGCCGCTGACCAGGGCGATGCCGCCGGTGGGGCCGATGCGCAGCGGGAACGACCAGCCGGAGCCGACGAACTGTTCGGCCATCAGGGGGCCACCTGCCTTTTCCGTTTCCTTGGGCCGGCGCACCCGGGGTGCCGGCGGGGTCGTCCGGTCATCCGAAGGGGTACTTGATGGTGTTGACGAAGAAGCCGCCGATCAGGTCGAGTTTGACGGCCTTGATGTTCACGTTGGCCACGGAGGTGATCGACACCATGCCGGTGGCGGTGAGCGTCGCGACGCCGGTCGTCGCCAGGTTCAGGGCACCGCCCATCGCGTTGACGTCGACCATGCCGCCCAGTGACGTGAGGCTCACCAGGCCCTTGCCCTTCATCGTGAGCGTGCCGCCGCTCTCGATCATGACCGACCGGCGTCCGTACAGCTTGAGCATCGTGCCCGCCTCCACCGTCACCGAACGGCTGCCGGTGATGCTGACGGAGCCCTTGCTGTCGACGGTGATCTCGGTCTTGGTGCGGTCGAGGTTGATGGTCAGCTTGTCGTTCCCGCTGGCGATCCGGACACCCTGTTTGCGCCCGCCGGTCCGCTGGCTGAGCAGGTCGACGCGGTTGCCCTGGCGGTCGGACACGGTGTGCCGGGTGGCCTGCTTCTTCAGGCCGTCGTGCAGCGGGACGTCGACCTTGGTCGGCAGGTCCCGGCCGTTGTAGAGCCCGCCGATGACGAAGGGGTGGTCCAGCGCGCCCCGGTCGAAGGCCACCAGCACCTCGTCGCCGACGTCCATCGGGAAGACGCCGCCGCCGCCCTTGCCGCCCAGCTGCACGCTGCGCGCCCAGTCGCTGACGTAGGTGTCGTCCAGCCACGGGAACTGGAGCTTGACCCTGCCCTGCTTGAGGGGGTCCTGTACGTCGGTGACCAGGGCGTTGGCGACGCTGGGCAGCCGGGTCGCGCTCGCGGGGTCCACGCCGCCGCTGCCGCCCGAGGCCAGCCCGTACAGGGAGCGCCACTGGCGTCCGCTGACCGTGATCCAGGACTCGTAGGCCTTGCCGTCGCCGAAGTGGTGGCGTACCGAGGTGACGGTGTACTTGCCCTCGAAGGGTTTGCCGACGTCGCTGAGCGCGACGGGCACGCCGGGCCGCAGGTCGGGGCTGCCGTACGCCGCGACCTCCAGCTCGGCGAAGGAGGAGGTGACGTCGGCGGCGAGGGCCTTCGCGGCGTGCTGGACCTCGTCCTGCTTGTCGTAGGGGTTGGCGGTCTCGACGAGCTTGGCGGCCTTGAACTTGCCGGCCGCCTCGCCCGGTGTGGAGCCGATGGTGATGCCCGGGTCGGTCCTGGCCGGCGCGACCTCGGTGATCTTCTTCTTGGTGGTGACGTTCCAGCCGCGCGACTCGACCTTGCCGACCTGGTCGGCGGCGGTCACCGCGGCCCGCAGCCGCAGGATGTCGTGGCCGGACTGGAGGACGAAGGCGCTCTTGTCGCCGTCCGTCTGCGGGGAGGGCGCGCCGGACGACGGGTTCGGCCTGACGAACCGGAACTTCCCCTTGGAGTCCACGGACATCACCATGTTGTTCTCGTCGGCGAGCCGGGCGAGGAAGTCCCAGTCGGTGACGTTGGACTGGCTGATGAACCCGTACATGCCCTTCGTCGGCTGGATCCTGCCGATGGACACGCCGTCCATGGCGGCGAGTTTGCGGGCGATGTCCGAGGCCTTCTGGTTGCGGTAGGCGGCCACGCGGCGCTGGCGCATCATGCGGTGCCCGAAGTCGTAGCCGCGGATCACGGTGAAGCTGCCGGTGCCGTCGTAGTCGGCCTCCATGGCGGTGACCTCGCCGGTCAGCAGGGGCTTGCCGACGCCCTGGCCGTCGGCCACCGGCGTGATGACCACCCGGGTGCCGAACTGGACGTTCAGCTTGCCGAGGACCAGGTGGTAGGGGTCGCGGAAGGTCAGGCGGAAGGCCGCGGGGACGCCGACGCCCTGGTCGACCCAGCCCTCGACGAGCATCGGGGCGATGTCGTCGGGCAGCTTCGCGCCGCCGATCCTGACCTGGACGATGCTGGAGAACGCGGGACGCACCATCAGTGCGGCACCTCCTCGGCGGCCGGCAGGACCAGTTCGGTGCCGCTCGTCAGGCGGGACGGGTCGTCGATGCCGTTGGCCTCGGCGATCGCCCGCCAGGCGCCCGCGCTGCCGTACTCGCGCCAGGCCAGCGACTGGAGCGAGTCGCCCGCGACGACCCGGTGCACGCGCTGGGCGGTGAGCGCGCCGGAGGTCGGGTTCTGCCCCCGGGTCGGGCCGGGGATCTCGACCAGCTGCACCTGGCAGGTGGCGCGGATGGGCACGCCGGTGGTGCCGAAGAGGGTGTAGGACGCCTCGATGGACGCGACGTACGCGGTGAACCGGGCCGTCGAGAACGACCCCCACTCGAAGACCACCCAGGGCGGCGAAGGCTGGTCGGCGGCGAGGCTCTTGGCCGTCACCTCGCAGCAGCGCAGCAGCGACTCGACCTTCTTCAGCACCGTGTTGCCGTTGGGCTTGGCGGAGGAGTCCAGGAATATCTCCAGCGTCATCTCCCGCGGCTCGGCGCCCATGAACTGCGGCTTGGCGGCCTTCCGTACGGCCGCCGTCGGCGTCGCCTTCCACTGGGTCCGCTGGGTGAGGGACAGCTGGGCCGGGTTGAACTCGAAGCCGAACGTACGCATCAGCGCGCCGGGCGTGGTGGTGGTGCCGGTGGGCGGCTCGTGGATGGCGAGGTTGGCGCGTACGAGGCTCTTGCCGGCGCCCTTGCTGGTGGCCATGGGTCTTCCTCTCTGCTCTGCGGCGCCGTCAGTCCGTGAACCCGTGGTGGGCGATCTCCAGGACCTCGGTGGCCACGGACAGGTTGCCGGGGTCGAGGGTGGGGCCCTGCCAGCTGACGGGCAGTACGTCGATCAGTCCCCAGCGGGCGACCAGCGACCCGTCCGCGCGCAGGGCGGAGATCTGGGCGGTGGGCCGCTTGATGCCGGTCTGCACGGAGGAGATCCACTTGGCGACCTTCGACGTGTCCGGCGTGAGAGGGCGGGTCAGCCGGATGTTGGAGAAGGTGACGCGGGTGGGCAGTTGCCATACAAACCCGTTGTTGCCGCCCTCCTGCCGCTGTTCGACCTCCACCTGCGTCGACAGGCCTTCGCACCCGTTGAAGTAACCGAGGCTCTCGCCGTCGATGGCGAGGCTGAACCAGATGGAGGAGCCCGGGTCCTGGCGGGACATCGGAGGCGACCTTTCTGTCGGGTGGATCGGTGGAGCGCGGGCGGGCGGTCGGCGGCGGCGGGCCGTCATCGGGGGCGGGTGGCCGTCACCGGGGGCGGTCCGCCGTCATCGGGGGCGGGTGGCCGTCACAGGCGCACGTTCATCGGGGGCGGTGGTCATCGTGGGTCGCGCAGTCTGCCGATCCGTTCGCGGTCCATCCGCAGTTCGGTGCGGACGAGGCGGGTGACGCGGCCGATGATCCGGTGCACGAGTTCGTCGAGCTGGAAGTCGGTGAGTTCGCTCGGGTCGAACCCGCCCGCCGGGACCGCCGTGTACTCGGGCGGCGGCCCGCCGCCCTCCTCCGCGTACGGGGGCGGGCCGCCGGGCGGTGGCGCGCTGTGGGGAGGCGGCGCGCTGTACGGCGGCGGGGGCGGCTCGGCCGGGGTGTGCCGGGACGGGGACGAGGGGGACCGCAGGCCGGGGAAGGTGGCGGCCACGGTGTTCACCGCCGCGGCGGCCAGGGCCCGGGTGGTACGGCCGAGCGCCCGCTGCACGGGGGGCGTGCCGGCGGGGGCCGTGTCCGGGCGTGACTCCGTGGGTGCCGTCGGCGCCGTCGGTGCGGACTGGGTGCCGACGGGCTGGAGCGGGCGGGCCGGAGCGGGCGGGGGCGGGGTGAGAGGGGCCACCGGGAGCGGGGTCCGGGACGCGGTGGCGCCGGGCGACACGGGCCTGCGCAGGGGTACGGCCCTGGCGGGGGCGCGCTGGACGGCGCCCCGCTGGACGGCTGCGGGCGTGGGGCCGCCGCCGTCCGGCAGAGGGAGGGGCGTGGTGAGGGGCGGCGCGGTGGCGGCCGCCGGGGCGGTCTGTCGCGGGGGCACCGGGGAGGACACCGGAAGCGGAGAGGGGGCGGCCGCGGCGGAGGCCGTGGTCGTGAAGGGTGGTGCCGCCGGGAGGGCCGCGGAGGTGGTGGCCGGTGGGCCGGCCGGTGCGGTGGCGCGCTGCACGGGCAGAGGCGTACGGGCCCCGGCGGGGGCGGAGCCGGGGGGCGCTCCCGGAAGGCGCGCGGCGAGCGGCGCGGTGTCGGCCGGGGGCAGGGGGGAGCCGGTCGGGGAGTGCCGCGCGGGCTGTACGGACGGCCCCGGCGGGGCGGAGGGCGTGGGCGCCTGCGAGGCGGCGGAGGGCGTCGGCGTCACGGTCGGGCGTACGAGGTCGGCGGGTCCGGACGAGGTGGGGGCACCGAGACCCGGACGACGCGCCGGGGCGCTGCGCTGCACGGGGTGTGCCGGGGCGGCGGGACGGGTGGTTACCGACCGGTCCGTTCCCGGCGGGGAGAGCGGTGTGGCGGGAGCTCGTCCGGCCCGCGTGGCCCGCGTGCCCTGCTTGGCTTGGCTGGCCTCCGTGCTCTCTGTGTCCTGTGTGTCGTATGTGCCATATGTGCCCGGCGTGCCCGGCGTGCCCGGCATGTTCTGCGTGCTCTGTGTGAGCTGGGTGACGGGGCTCTGGGCAGCACGTGGGGCGGGGGGCGTCGCCGGGGCTTCGAGGTGCGGTGCGGGCGCCGGGCCGCCGACGGGCGCGCTCGGCACGCCGCCCTGCCGGTCCGTGGCGCGCTGGACCGGGGGCCGCGGTGCCGCGCCCGGAGCGCCGGGGGCGTGGTGGGACGGCGAGGTCTGGGCGGCCTGCCTGGTCCGTGCGGCCCGCTCGGTCTGTGCGGGGAGCGACGGCTGGGGCGTCTCCGGCCGGCCGGGGGCTGCCGCCTTGCGCTGGACCGGGGACTGCGGTCCGGTCGGTGTGCCGGGACGGCCGGGGGCCGCGGAGGGCTGGTTCGCCGATGAGGGCGACGCCGGGGACGCCGGGGACGAGGGGGACGACGGTTGCGTCGAGGAGCGCCGGGCGTCGGTGGAGCCGCCGGTACCGGCCGGGCGTGAGGCGGACGGTGCCGCCTCTTTGCCGCCGGGTCCCGGGTCCGGGTTGGCACGGGCCACGGCTCGCTGTACCGGCGGGGGCGGGGTACCGGGTGCGGCACCTCCGGGCCGGGTGCCGGTGTCGCGTCCCTCGGGGGACGGGGCGGAGCGGTCGGACGGGGGGACCGCTCGCCGGACGGGAGTGTCGGACGGTGCGTCGGCTCGGGGCGCGGTCGAAGGCCGGGTGAGTGCGGGGCCGTTGTGCGGGGCCGCCGTCCGTTGGACCGGCGGTACGGTCGGGGTGGCTGCTGCCGACGCCGACGCCGACGCCGACGCCGACGCCGACGCCGTGCGGTCGGAGGGCGGGCTGCCGGTGCCGACGCGGGACGCGGGCGTGCCGGGGCGGGGTGCCGCCGCCCGCTGCACGGGGAGGCCGGTCGTGGCGCCGTCGGCCGGGGCGGGCGTGCCGCCGGGAGCCGACGCGGGCTTGGGAGTGGTGCGGGGATGGGCGGAGGGCGTGGGCCCGGACTCCGCGCTGCGCGACGGGGTTCCGGCCGACGCCGCGCCCTCCGCGCCGCTCGGCGTGGGACCGGGCTGGGGCACGGCTCGCTGCACGGGGGTTCCGGACGCCGTGTCGTTGCCGGATGGGGGCGGTGCCGTCCGGTCGCCGGACCGGGAAATGGCGGGCCCGAGCCCCGGCTTGGGCCGGGATGCCGTCCGTTGGACCGGAGGGCCGGGCGGTGTGGTGCCTGGTGTGGCCGGTCGGTGCTGGCCGGTGCGGGCGGTGGTTGCTGGGGTGGGGCGGCCCGTCGGGGCGGGGCCGGTCGGGGCGGCGGGGTGTTGTGCGGGCGTGCCGGAGGTGGCGCCGTTGCCCGGCGCGGGCATCGTGCCGCTGCCGGACGGGTGCGCGGATCGCTGCGCCGGCGTACCGGGGGTACCGGGTGGCGTACCGCTCTCCCGTGGGGGCGTCGGGCTGCCGCTGCCGGGTTGTGACGCGGGACGCTGTACCGGTGCGCCGGACGCGGTGCCGCCGGTCGTGCCAGTCGGCACGGAGCCGGCCCGCGAGACGGCGGAGCGCTGTACCGGAGGCGTGGCCGCCGCGCTGCCGCCGCTCCGGTGCACGGCTCGCTGCACCGGCGTACCGGGTGCCGCGGCGCCGGAAGCGCTCCCCGGTGCCGGAGTGCTGCTCTGAGCGTCCGTGCCCGGCGTCGCTTCCGTGTGGGGCACCGCCTGCGGTGCGGGAGGGCGTGACGGGGCGGTGTCGTCGGCGGTCGAAGGGTGCTGCCGCGGGCGCACGGCTCGCTGCACCGGCGTACCGGGTGCCGCGCCGGAAGCGCTCCCCGGTGCCGGAGTGCTGCTCTGAGCGTCCGTGCCCGGCGTCGCTTCCGTGTGGGGCACCGCCTGCGGTGCGGGAGGGCGTGACGGGGCGGTGTCGTCGGCGGTCGAAGGGTGCTGCCGCGGGCGCACGGCTCGCTGCACCGGCGCACCGGATGCCGCGGTGGGCGTGGGCGCCGCGGGCGCCGTCGGAGCGGCGCCGGAACGGTGTACCGGGGAGGCGCCCCCGGCCGGTGCCGAGCCGGGGTCCGCTCGGTCGCCGTCCGCCGACGAAGGTGCCGTCCCGGAGGACGCCGGGGGTGAGCCGGTGGTCCGGCGGCTCGCCGGCAACGCCCGGCGCTGCACGGCCGAAGCCGCGGACGGAGCCCTGGTCAGGGCTTGCCGCGGGTGCGGGGCGGCGGGCGGCACCGGGGTCACCCGGACCCCGCGGGCGGCCTGGGCCGGTGCGCTCGCGGACGCCGGGGACGCCGCCGACCCGGCGGAGCGCGCCCGCTGGACCGGCGGGGCCGCGGACGCGGGGGCCGACGGCGCGACCGCCGGGGACGCCGCACCCGGCCCGCCTCCGCGCACACCGCGCGTACCGGTCGCGCCGGGCGAACCGCCGCGCCCACCCGGCACGGAGGAAGAGGAGGTCCGCACCCCGGGCGAAGCGGCCGAACCGCCCCGCGCCCCGGGAACGGGACCCGCGGCGGCGGCCGGTGCCTGGGCCGGTGCCGGGGCGTTTGCCGGTATCGCCCGCAGCGGGGCGACCGGCATCCGCTGCACCGGCGGTGTGCCGGGCGGGGTGGCCAGTGGCGCGGGGGACGTCCGGCCGCCCGGCGTGCCGAAGACGCCCGACAGCAGGCTGTCGCCGGACGCCGGGTTCAGTACCGCGGGGGACGGCGCCCCCGTGAACGACGGGTTCTGCCACGTCGGAAGGCGGCCGCCGAAACCGGCGTCCGCCACCCCCGTACGCGTCGCGCCCGTCGCCCGCCGGATCGGCGGCAGGCCCGTCCAGGCGGCGACGGCCACGGGCGCGGGGCCGGCCGCGGGCGCCGTACTCCCGCCCGCGGCCGGACCCGAATCCGTGCCTGAGCCCGGGTCGGAACCCGGGCCCGTGCCCGAGTCAGGACCCGTGCCCGGGGGCGACACCGCGGACGACGCGGACCCGCTCCCTCCGCCGCCGTCCCGACGGCCCCGCAGCCGGTCCAGGAATCCCACTGATCAGCCCTCCGCCGTGCCACGCGTCACGAGGGACGCGATCTGGTCCGTGTACCGGCGGCGGTCCTGGTGTTCCAGGTCCAGGATCGCCTCCAGGCTCCAGTGGAAGTGGTAGGCGACGTACGCGATCTCCTCGTGCAGCCGGTCGGTCGCGTACGTCACGATTCCCCCAGGCGGCTCCCGCCGAGTTCCACCTCGAAGGGTTCCGAGCAGTGCGGGCACTCGACGGCCGCGCGGGTGTGGCCCTCCGCGTTGATCTGGCGGTAGAAGTCCTGGAGGAACGCCAGGTCGGAGGCGAACATGTTCTCCACGACGCCGTCGTGCACCATCGCCAGCGTGCCCAGCCGGGTGATGACCCGGCCGAGCAGCACCACCGACAGGTACGCCGGGTTCTCCTGCACCCGCACGTCGCGCAGCGGGATCAGTTCGTCCCGTGCCGTCGACAGGCGCATCACGCCGTCCCGGTGCACCGTGCCCGACTCGTCGACGTACCCGCGCGGCAGCTCGAAGGGGAACTCGGTCCGCAACTGCTGCCGCGGTGCCGCGTCCACGGGCGGCCCGGCCGGAGGGCCGGCCGGCGCCTCCGCCGGTGCGGCGGCGGGAGCCGAACGGGGGAAGTCCGCTCCCGCCACCGCGGCCTGGGGTGCCGCGGGCGCCCTGCCAGGCGTACGCCGCATTACTCGATGACCAGTTCTTCGAACACGATGGTGACGCTCTCGGTCAGCGCGGCGGCCTCGCCCGCCTTCACCGTGCTCGTGTCGATCTTGCTGCACCAGGCGTTGCGCAGGTTGTACCGCTTCACCGGGTTGTCCTCGAAGTCCATCATGATGATCGAGGCGTTCTTGCGGGCGGTGGCCATGCGGCCGTTGATGGAGTCGTTGATCCACTGGGTGAACGACGCCGACTGGGTCATACCGCGCACGACGGTGCACTGACCGTCCTTCTGGGTGCCCGGCAGCAGCGCGATCTCGTTCTTTCCGGTCGCGCCGTTGTTCTGCGGGTACTTGATGACGTCCTGTTCGAGGGTGAGGCCGCTGACCTCGGCGAGGTACTCGACCATCACCCCGTCGATCTGGAGACCGAAATTGTGTGAAGTGAGGGAGTCACCCGGGTTGAGACTCATGTGTTCGCTGTCCTTCTGAAGCTGCTTGACGATGGCGTACGGGGCGACGCCTGGGGTGGCGCGCGCGGATCACGGAGACACGACGGACGGACCGCCGCCTACTCCTCCAGCTCCCCGCTGCCGCTGGAGAACTGGGCCAGCCGGAAGATCACGAACTCGGCGGGCTTCACCGGCGCGATACCGATCTCGCACACGACGCGGCCGAGGTCGACCGACTCCGGCGGGTTGGTCTCCTCGTCGCACTTGACGTAGTAGGCCTCGGTCGGGCTCTGGCCGAACAGGGCGCCGCTGCGCCACTCGTTGACCAGGAACGCGGAGACGTTGCGTCGGATGCGGGCCCAGAGGTTGTGGTCGTTCGGCTCGAACACCACCCACTGGGTGCCGATCAGGATCGACTCCTCCAGGTAGTTGAAGTACCGGCGGATGTTCAGGTAGCGCCACGCCGGATCGGAGGAGAGCGTGCGGGCGCCCCAGACGCGGATGCCGCGGCCGGGGAAGGAGCGGATGCAGTTGACGCCGATCGGGTTGAGCAGGTCCTGCTCGCCGCGGGTGATCTGCAGTTCGAGGTCCACGGCGCCGCGGACGACCTCGTTGGCGGGGGCCTTGTGCACGCCGCGCTCGGAGTCGTTGCGGGCCCAGATGCCGGCGACGTGGCCGCTCGGCGGGACCAGGCGGGACTGGCCGGTCGCCGGGTCGAAGGACTTGATCCAGGGGTAGTACAGGGCCGCGTACTTGGAGTCGTAGCCGGCCGTCTCCTGCCGCCAGACGCGGATCTGGCGGGCGTTCTGGCTGGGCGGCGGGTCGATGATGGCGACGCGGTCGCCCATCAGCTCGCAGTGGGCTATGAGGCCGAGCTGGACGGCCTTGACGGCCTCCAGGTCGATCGCGCCGCGCTGATAGGCGGCCATCAGGTCGGGCACCGCGACCATGGAGATCTCGTCGATCGCCTCCAGGCCGCCGAAGCCGGTGCGGTCCGAGGAGTCGCCGAGGTACTCGGCCGGGCCGGGGTGCGCGCTCTCGTTCCGCGCGGCCGGGACGCCGGGGGCGGCGGCCGGCGGTGCGGGCAGCGTCAGGGTCTGGTTCTCCGGCCGGGCCAGCTGCGCGGACGGCGCGGCCTCGGTCACGGTGATGAGCTTGGAGCGCTCCTTGACCTGCGTGACGACGTAGGAGCGATTGCCCTTCTTGGCGCTCACGTCGAAGGTCTCGACCGGCTTGTCGCCGTCCTTGACGATCAGCCTGAAGCGCTCGGCGGGGCCCTCGCCCTCGGGGTCGGCGACCTCGACGGTCAGCGGGCCGCTCCGGCCGGCGGCGGTGGCCGCCACGGCGAACGTGCCGAGCTGCTTGGGCTCGGCGGCGGGCAGCGCGGCCTTGGCGGCGCTGCCGGTGACGGCGGCCGGCGCGGAGGTGCCCCCGACGGTGTCCTCGGCGGCGTCCTCGGCCGAACCGCCGACCCGGACGACGTAGGCGGCGGAGCCACCGTTGTTGAAGAACCCGTAGACGGAGTGCGCGAGGTAGTACCCGCCGGTGAAGTCACCGAAGGCCGCGACGTACTGCGTCCAGTTGGTCACCAGCGTGGGCTCGTTCAGCGGGCCGGTCGGCGCGAGCCCGACGAAGGCCGCCACCGAGGTGCCCACTCCCTCGATGGGGCGCGAGCCGCTGGCCACCTCCTCGACGTAGACGCCGGGCGACAGGTAGGACGGCATGCTCTGCTCTCCTCGGGGTACGAGACAGGACGCCCCTCAGCCTCACGCGCGCGTTGCCCCCGCCGAAACGGCCTCCGGTGCCGGAGCGGGGGCATGTTCATTGCCCCTGGTCGTGCCCGTTGGGGCAGACTCCTCGTCCTCCCCCGCCTTTCCCCGGGGGACCCCTGGTGGACGACTGGCGTTTCTCTTCAACATCGTGTGTGGAGAGTCAGTTCGCCAGGATGTCATCTTGCGATCACACCCCGTTCCGGGGTGCGCCGTCCCGCCGCACCGGGGCGCTGCCCCGCGCGAGCGGGGACGGTGACGGGACGTCAGGAAAGGTTGTCCGTGTCGGACCGCTTGCACGAGACGCAGACCCGCCGCACGGCCGCTGCCGCCCCGAGCAGGCCCCGCCCGCAGGAGGCGCGGCCGCCACTGGCCTCCTTGCAGGCCAAAGCAGGCAACAAGGCCGTTGCCATGGCGATCCAGCGCGCGACCGCCACCCGTGCCGCCGACACCGCGGGCCAGGTCCGGGCCGGCTCCTCGACACCGGAATCCGAGCAGGACCCCGGCAGGCGTCGGCAGGAGGAGGCCGAGGCACGGAAGCAGCAGGCCGAGACCGAGGCACAGGAGCGCAAGGGGGACGCCGCGGCTGCCGCGCTGGGGCGGGCGGACGCCCAGGCCGAGGTGTGGCAGTGGTCAGGGACCGCGAGTACGGCGCGGAAGCAGGCGGCCGAGGCCGCGGCCGAGGCGGAGGAGTGGACGGGGAAGGCCGAGGTCGCGGCGCGGGGGCGGGCGGCGGCCACGGACGAGGCGGCGGACTGGACGGACAAGGCCGGGGCCGCGGCGCGGGGGCGGGCGGCGGCCACGGACGAGGCGCGGTCCCGGGCCGGAGCCGAGGGTGAGGCGCGGAAGCGGGCGGCCGAGGCCGAGGGTGAGGCGCGGAAGTGGACGGCTCGGGCCGAGGCAGCGGCGAAGAAGCAGGCCGAGGCCGAGGCCGAGGTGAGGGCTTGGGCGGCCGAGGCCGAGACGGCGGCGAAGAAGCAGGCCGAGGCCGAGGCCGCTGTGGAGAGATGGGCGGCGGAGGCCGAGACGGCGGCGAAGAGGCGGGCCGAGGCCGAGTCCGTGGCGCGGGCCCGGGCGGAGGCCGAGGACGAGGCGAAGACGCAGGCGGGGAAGGCCGAGGCCGACGCCCGGGAGCAGGCCGCGGTCGAGGCCGAGGTACGCAAGTGGGCCACTGCGGTGGCCGAGGCGCAGAAGCAGGCGGCCGAGGCCGAGGCCGAGGTGCACAAACAGGCCGGGGAGGCCGAGGCCGCGGGGGAGAAGCGGGCCGAGGCCGCGGACGCGGCGGGGAAGTGGGCGAAGACCGAGGGCGAGGCGAAGAAGCAGACGGCCCGGGCCGCGGCCGAGGCGGGGGAACGGACCAAGGAGGCCGAGGCCGCGGCGAAGGCGCGCGCGGCGGCCGAGGCCGAGGTGAAGAAGCAGGCGACGGCTGAGGACGAGGCGCGGAAGCAGGCGGGGAAGGCCGCCGCCGAGGCGCAGAAGCAGGCCGGCACCGAGAACGACGCGCGGAAGCGGGCCGGGAAGGCCGCGGCTGCGGCGGACGAGCACCGGGGGGCGGCGGCCGAGGCCCAGGCACTGGCGGCGACCGCGGGGCGCAGGCAGCGGCAGACGGGGAAGACCGAGGCCGCGGCGCAGGAGCGGGCGAAGAAGGCCGCGGCCGACGCGAAGAAGGCCGCGGAAGCGGCGCAGCAGTCGCAGCAGTCGCAGCAGTCGCAGCAGACGGAGGAGTCGCAGCAGACGGGGGAGTCGGGGGAGTCGGGGGAGTCGGAGGAGGCGGGGAAGTCCGGTGCCGGGAAGGCGGGCGGCACCAAGGAGAAGTTCAAGCAGACCTTCAGCATCACCAAGGCCAAGCAGAGGATCGATCCGCTCGACACGGCGGTCCTGCGTGGCAGCGCTCCGGTGGGAGCGGGGCTTCGGTCGGAGGCGACGAGCACGTCGGACACCGGCCGGCTGCACGGCACCGCGCTCCAGGGGCAGTTCGAGACCGGTGTCAACGTCGTGAGTACCGGTGCGGGACTCACCAACGACGTGCGCGGCCTGGCCGCCGGGTACAGGGGCCGTGGGGAAAAGGGGCCGTCGTCCCACCAGGCCAGGAAGGACGTGAAGGGGAAGTCCGCCAGCGCCGCGCAGAACACCCTCATGGGCGTCGGAGACGTGTCGAAGATCGCCGACAACGCGGTGAGAACCGCCGGCGACCTGCAGGGGGTGGGCATTCTCGGGGATGTCGCCGCCGGTACCGCCGTGGGATTCTCCACGCTCATCGCCGCCCGTGACGCCGTGGTCATCAAGGGCACCATCGAGAAGTACAGGAAGATCAGGGAGCATTCCCGGGGCACCGCCGCGGAACGGCGGCGGAGGCTGCAGACGGTACTGGACGAGGTGGGGGAAGCGAGTGACGAACTGGCGCGGGAAACCTCGGAACTGTCCGGTGCGCAGGACGCTTCGGCCGAAGAGACGCTGACGGCCATCGCGCGTCTGCGGTCGCGCATCGAGGGCCTCAGGACGGAGTTGCTCGAGCACCTCGCCGGCGGCGAGAAGTACGCGATGCGCAAGCAGAGGAACAAACTCCTCAAGCGCGGAGCCAGCCTGGGGGGCAACATAGCGCGCGCCACAGGCGGCGCCCTGGCGATCGCGACCATCGCCGGAGCGCTCGGTGGCCCGGCCGCACCCATCACGGGCGGCGTGGCAGCGGCCTTCCTCGGCGGCCTCGCGGTCTACAAGGGAGGCAAGAAGGGCGCCAAACGCGTTGAGGCGAAGCGGCATCCCGAGAAGTGGGCCCGGACCACGTCGGCGCAGGACACGGGCGAGAGCACCGAAGCGCCCAAGGACACCGAAACGCCCGTCGCCGAAACCTCCGTCACGCAAACCCCCGTCGCCGAAGCGCCCGTCACCGAAACCCCCGGCGCCGGTGCTCCCGTCACCGGGGCAGTCACGGACACTGCGGCGCCCGGCAACGGCAAGCGCAGAAAGCGCGACGCGGCGGCGGAGTTGCTCGACTCGACAGCGGAGTTCCTCAAGGTGACGAAATCCGTCCAGCAGGGCGAGCGGCAGGTCATGGCGCAGGAACTCTACGCGCTCGCGGCCGGACCGGCCGTCCCCGCGAGCAAGAACGTGCCCAACGACATCCGCGCACTGGCACGTGGGGTGCTCAAGGACATCAAGTGCGGCCCCGAAAGGCACAACCAGTCAGAAGCGGAATGGCTGGAGTCGCTCAACGACCCCGACCAGCAGGAGCAGTGGGAGTCGGCGATAGCCAAGCAGCTCGCCTCGGCCTGAGGGCTGCCCCCGGCACTGCCCGCACGGACCTGCCGGCGGCACGGATGTCCGTCATGCTGGTGGCCGGACATCCGGTGTCGAAGGGAGCAGGGTGTGCGCGCGCACGAGGAAGCCGCCGACCAGAAGGGCGTGCGGGGCGGCCGGACTCCGCGCCCGGCCGTGACCGCGCCCGCCGTCAAAGTGAGCGGCGGGCCGATGACCCCCGCGACGGTCCTGGCGCTCCAGCGTTCCGTCGGCAACCACGTCGTCTCGCGCCTCATCGGCCAGGACGAGCACCGGCACGGCGCCGGCTGCGGGCACGACGGGCTCGCGGACAGCAGCCCCGAGGGCCAGGTCCAGCTCCTCAACGAGGCCATGTCCACGCCGAGCAGCCCGCTCCCGGGACCGCTGCGCTCCGAGGCGGAGTCGTTCTACCAGACCGATTTCTCCCCCGCCCGCTTCCACGACAACCCGGTCGCCCAGCGCGCGACCGCGGCACTGGGCGCCCAGGCCATGACGGTCGGCACCCATGTCTTCCTCGGTCCGCAGGCGGCCGGCCGCAAGGACCTCATCGGTCACGAGCTGAAGCACGTCAAGGAGAACATGTCGGGCGTCCGCGAGACGGGCAACGACAACGGCGCCGGACTCCCCGTGACCGACCCGGGCCAGAGTTCGGAACGGACCGCGGACGCCGACGGTGCCGCCTTCGGCGCGGGTGCGAAGATCGCCCCCTCCGTCGCCGCCCTGGGAGCGGTCACGGACCACGCGGACGAAGCGGAATAGATCCGGGCGCCGAGCAGGCGGCCCTTTCGGGCAAGCGGTACTGCCCCAAGTGCCCCTGACCTCTGGCGAGTTCGCCCGTAGCCTCGTTTCGGTGAGCCTATGGACTTCTCTGGAGCCCGCGTCCGCGACGGTGGACCCCGGCAGCGGTACGCGTGTGCGGCTGCGGGTGCGTAACACCGGTGATGTGGTGGATGAGTACCGGTTCGAGCCGGTGGGGGAGGTGGCTCCCTGGACGACGGTCGAGCCGCAGACCCTGCGGTTGTATCCGGGGACGACGGGCACGGTGGAGCTGACGTTCGCTCCGCCGCGTACCCCTGACGCGGTGGCGGGTCCGCATCCGTATGCGGTGCGGATCACGCCGACGGAGCATCCGGACGCGGTGACGGTTCCGGAGGGGAACCTCACGATCACGCCGTTCACCGAGGTGCGGGCCGAGCTGGTGCCGCCGACGGTGAAGGGTCGCTTCCGGGGGCGGCCGCGGCTGGCGGTGGACAACCTCGGCAATACGAAGGTGACGGCGTCGGTCGCCGGGAGTGATACCGGGGATCATCTCTCCTACGAGTTGCGTCCGGGGAACGTGCAGATCGAGCCGGGTCGTGCGGCGTTCGTGGAGACGACGCTGAAGCCGCGGCAGATCATCTGGTTCGGGTCGAAGGAGGAGCGGCCGTACACGTTGGCGGTCCGCCGGTCCGGGGTGGACCCGACGGAGGTCGAGGGGACGTATGTGCAGCGGGGCTTCCTGCCGCGCTGGCTGGCCACGTTCCTGGGGATCGCGGTGGCGCTGACCATCGCGTTCGTGATGATCTGGATCGCCTACAAGCCGCAGGTCCGCACGAGTGCGACGGAGCAGACCCAGCAGGCCGGGGCCGCGCTCGCGCCCAGTCCCAGCGCCGCCCCGAAGACCCTGCCCAGCACCGCGGAGTCCGCGCCGGTCGAGCAGCCGCAGACCCAGCAGCCGGTCACGCAGGAGCCGAAGGCCGACGGCGGCGGTGGCGGTGGCGGAGACAAGGGTGGCGGGAAGAAGGGCGGCGGCGAGTCCGAGAAGCCCGGGAAGCCGGCCGTGAAGCCGTTGGTGCCCGCCAAGAACGTCATGCTGCGCAACGCCACCACCAAGATGTGCGCCGAGCTTCCCGGCCGCGAGAAGGGTGAGCTCAACGGCCGCGTCCAGCAGTCGGACTGCAACGAGACCGGCGACAACCAGATCTGGGACCTCGAGGTGAAGTATCCGAAGGGCGGCCCCGGCGGGGCGCCGCTCTTCCAGATCGTGAACGTCAAGGACCGGCTCTGCATGGACCTGCCGGACTACGGGGCCGCGCCCATCAGGACGGACATCACCGAGTACACCTGCGACGGCACGAAGGCCGACAACCAGCTCTGGTGGGCCGACAAGCAGAGCAGTGGCGACTACTGGATCCGCAACTTCGCCAGCAACAACAAGTGCCTGGACGTGAGCGGCTACAGCACGGGCAAGGCCTGGGAGAAGCTCACGCTCTTCGACTGCTCCAACTCCGACGACCAGGAGTGGAAGATCGTCACCCTGACGAAGGAGTGACGGCCGGAGGGCGGCGCGGGCTCACCAGCCGCCTTCCCCCGGGACCAGTCTCCCGGCCTTGCGGTACTCACGGCGGGCGCCCTCCAGGAGGTCGTCCGCCGTCACCGTGCCGTCGCGTCCCGCGGCGAGGTAGGCGGCGGTGACCACCGCGCTGCGGATCGAACCCCCGGCCAGCTCGAAGTCCCGGGCCAGCGGGGCCGGATCGATGCCGTCGTCGGACGGGACGTGCGACAGCCCGTGCCGCCACAGCGCCAGCCGCTGCCCGGCGTCCGGGAACGGGAAGTCCACCACCAGGTCCAGGCGCCGGGTGAACGCCTCGTCGATGTTGGCGCGCAGGTTGGTGGTGAGCAGGGCGATGCCGTCGAACGACTCCAGGCGCTGGAGCAGGTAGGCGCTCTCCATGTTGGCGTACCGGTCGTGCGAGTCCTTGACCTCGGAGCGCTTGCCGAAGACGGCGTCGGCCTCGTCGAAGAGGAGTACCGCGTCGGTGCGGTCGGCCTCCGTGAAGATGCGTTCGAGGTTCTTCTCGGTCTCGCCGACGTACTTGTCGACGACCGACGACAGCTGGACCACGTACAGGTCGAGGCCGAGGTCGGCCGCGACCACCTCCGCCGACAGGGTCTTGCCGGTGCCGGACTCGCCCGCGAACAGGCCGAGGACACCCCGGCCCCTTCCGCCGCCCGCGCTGAGCCGCCAGTCGCCGAGGACACGGTCGCGGTGGCGGGCGCGCAGGGCCAGTTCACGCAGCTGGACGAGGGGCCTGTCGGGCAGCACCAGGTCCCGCCAGTCCACGGCGGGCCGGATCCGTCGGGCGTGGCGTTCCAGACCGGAGGCCGACTGCCGGCGGGCGGCGAGCCGGACGTGCTCGGCGGTGACCGGGGTGCCCTCGAAGGCGGCGAGGGCGCGGGCGGTGTGCGCGGCCCGCTGGATGCGGTCGCCGCCGAGCCGGTACGGGGCGACGGCCGGGGCCAGGTCGAACCCGTCTGCGTCGTCTCCCAGCGCGGCCCGCCAGGCGGCCGCTCCGCCGGCCATGCGGCCCGGCGCGTCCAGGACCAGCGGGTCGGCCGGCGACCAGTGCGGGTCGTACGGCCGGGGGTCGGTCAGCAGCACGGTCACGTCGGCCGCCGCGGTCAGCGCCCGCACCAGGGGGCCCGGCTTCTCGGGCAGGCCCGACACCACGACCGCCCGGCCGCCGAGGCGTGCCTCGCGCAGCAGCTCGGGCACGTGGTCCTCGGGTCCGGTGCAGCGCACCGCGTCGATTCCCGCGGCGTCCAGGACGCAGGCGAGGGCGGCCAGACCGTCGCCCTCGCGCGGTTCGCGCAGGTAGGCGGTGAGCGGGCCCGCGTTCAGCCGGGCGGCCAGGTGGCGTACGAAGTCGCCGGCGCCGGCGGCCGGCAGCGGGTCCGGCATCGGGAGCAGCAGGCCGAGGAGCGCGGCGTCCGGGGTGTCGTCGCCCAGCAGGTGGCCGGTCAGCCGGTCCGGGACGCGCAGCGAACGGGTGAGGAAGGGACGCTCGGGTTCCTCCACCTCCAGCAGGCCGAGGGCGCGCAGCGGCGTGGAGGCGTGGAACCGGGCACGGGCCGCCGGCAGGTGCGCGGGCACCCCGCACAGGTCGAGGGCGAGGCCCACGGTGGCGCGTCGGCGGCTCACGTCGTTGTTGAGGTAGCCGTAGAGCGGCTCGAAGGTGCGGTCGATGTCGGGGGCGAGGGCGATCAGCAGGGCGGCGGAGTCCAGTTCGGTCAGCCGCGCCCGCCCGGCCAGCCGCGCCAGCCGGTCCCCGGGACCGGCCGGACCGCCCACCGAGACCGGCTCGGCGCCCTCGGGCCCGTCGCCGGACGGCCAGGCGCGCAGCAGGTGGTGGACGGCCTCGTCGGACAGGTACAGGCCGCGCAGCGGGTCGTCGGCCGTGGGGTCGGCGGCGGTGCGGTGCTCGACCAGCGCGGTCACCCGTTCCCGCAGCACGTCGAGCCGGGCGAGCAGCACCTGGGCGGGATCGTCGTACGGGCCGGACGCGTCGGGCGCCGGGGCCCCGGGGACGGCGCCCGGTCTCGTGGCGTACGGGGCGTTCACCGTCGTCCCGAACGGCGGTCCGTCGCGTCCTTGCGGGCGGTGCGGGCGGCCGCGACCTGGTGCGGCCGGTGCGACCGTCCCTCCTCGGACATCGGCGGATCGCCCGCCATGCCGCCGACCCGGACCGTCGCGCCCTCGGTGACCGGGGGCCCGGCGTCGTACTCCGGGAAGGCCGGGAAGGGCGCGGTCACCACCAGGTCGAGGGAGGGCTTCAGCTCGCCGCCCAGGGCGGACCAGATCTCGGCGAGGGAACGGGACTCCGTCTGGATGCCCGCCACCGTCAGCGGCACGGACAGGCCGAGCGCGCCCAGTGAGCCGGGGAGCGCGGAGGGCGGCAGCAGCTCGCGGGGCAGCAGCGTCGCCAGCACGGCGGACAGCAGCCGGTGCTCGTCCTGCGGAGTCTTCGTCCAGGCGGTCACCAGGTACGACAGCCGGAACCAGCGCGGCGGCTGGCGGCGCTTGACGACGATGTCGTCCTGGTCGCGCACCGCCAGCTGACCGCGCTGCCGGCGTCCCACGTCCTCACGGATGTCGTACAAGTAGGCGTTGACCACGGGGGCGTTGCGCCGGGCCGCCCAGTCACGGGTGGGTGCCTCGAAGGCCACGTCGATGCCGGAGTCCGTCAACGCCCCGCTTCTGAGAAGGGTCTTGAGGACTTCGTCCACCTCGTGGATCACGCTCGCGCTCCCGCCCTGCCCGCACTCGAGTCCGCGCGGCCCGCCCACTGCCGCAGTCTGTCACCGATCGTGCCCCGGGTGCCGCCCGGCCCGCACGCGTGCCGGGGACGACGATGGGGCAGGACGGCCTGCCCGTACGACCCCGGGGGTCCGCATTCGATTGCCCGTTCGGTCAGATGTAGCCTTCCCGCAGGGCATAGGCCACGGCATGGGCGCGGTTGCGCAGATGGAGCCGCGTGGTGAGTCCGTGCATGACGTTCTTGACGGTGCGTTCGGAGTAGGACAACTTGCCGGCGATCTCTCCGGTGTCGAGACCCTCGGCGACCAGGCGCAGGACGTCCACCTCTCGGGGTGCGAGGCCGAGCGAGGGGGCGCCGGGGCGGCCCGCCGCGCCCCGGTGCAGGGTGCCCACCTGGCTGATGAGCCGGCCCAGCAGGTCCGCGGGCAGGTCGCCGTCACCGCGGGCGGCGGCCAGTACCGCCTGCACCAGCCGGGAGGCGGTGGCCTCGTGCCGCCAGACGATGGCGCCGACGCCGCACTCGACGACGTCGAGCAGTTCGCTCTCCCGGATCGCGCCGATCACGAGCACGGCACGCGCGCCCTCACTGCGCACGATCCGGCGCAGCCGGGTGAGCGCCGCGTCGTCGAGCGCGTCCTCGATGAGCAGGGCCACGGTGCCGGGCCCCGACTCCTCGCGCAGGTCGATCTCCGGGTGCCGGCGCAACTGGCTGACCGCGCCCTCCCGGCTGATCGGGTCCGGAGCGGTCACCGCCACCGGCACCCGCCGGTCGGTGACGCCGACGGCCCCGCCCAGGCCGCGGGCGGAGGTGATGGACGTGGTGGTGTTCCGGGGTGAGTTGAGCAACCGTTTCCCCCCTGTTCACGAGCCCGCCGCACAGCACAGGCCGGTAGCGGATGTGTGTGTTCCACACTTATGCGACTGCTGGGACTTCGCAATCGTGGAGCACCACGAGGCACACCACGAGACCAGCGCGCCGGCCGCCACCAGAGGGGCCGCCGGACGGGAGTTCCGGCAGTTCACAGGGCTCACGCAAGGACGCGGGTGCCCGTGGGGACGGCCGCGCGCCACCGTGACCCGCACCACTTCGCACCACCCTTCACCGCAGTCGTCCGTCTCACACACCGGGGAAGCACCATCCACCACAGGCGGAGCACCATCCACCACAGGAGGCACCGATGACCGGACCGCTCCGTGAACGCGACGACGCCCATGCGCTGCTCGTCGCGGAGATCGAGCGCGCCCGGGCCGGCACCGGCCGCCTCGTCCTGCTGCGCGGCGCCGGCGGCACCGGCCGCACCGCCGTACTGGAGAGGGCCACCCGGCACGCCGCGGACCGCGGCCTGCGGGTGCTGCGCGTGCGCTGCTCGCCCGAGGACACCGGGGTGCCGTTCGCCATGGTCCTCCACCTCCTCGGCCCGGTACCGGAGTTCACGGACATGGCGCCCGGCGGCGACGACCGGGGCAGCGCGGCCCGGCTGTGGCGGCTGCTGCGCTCCTACGCGGCCGAGGGCCCGGTGCTGGTGGCCGTCGACGACGTCCACCTCGCCGACGACTCCTCGCGCCGCTGGCTGGCGGAGGCGGCCCGGCACGTCGACCGATTACCGGTACTGCTGGTCGCCACCGAGCGCAGCCAGTACGACATCGACCCGCGGCCCGCCGGACTCACCCAGGCGCTCTCACCGTCCCTGGTGCGCACCCACACCCTCGCCCCGCTCAGCGGCCCGGCGGCCGCCGGGCTGGTCCGCGCCGCGTTCCCGACGGCGTCCGAACGGTGGACCGCGGAGTGCGTACGGGCCGGTGCGGGCAGCCCCCTGCTCCTGCACGCGCTGCTGGACGACCTGGGCGGCACCCCGCAGCCCGACGGCATCCCGCCGGTGCCGGACACCTGCGCCGCGCTGTACCCCGGGTCCTATCCGGCCGCCGTCTCCTGGTTGCTGAACAGCGCGGGCCCCGCGACGGCCGACGTGGCCCGCTGCCTCGCCACCCTTGAACAGGCCTGGCCCGCGGGGCCGCCGGACCGCCGGGGCGAGCTTCGGCATGCCCTCCCGCACCCTCGGACACCGCCGTCCGACACCACGCGCCGGCACACCCACGGGACACCGGCGGCGCGGACGCGGCGGCCCGGGGACACCGCCCCGGGCTGCCGGGACGTGTGGAGCGCGGACGCGGGACGCGGGGAGGGCGGACCGGAGTACGGGGGCCGGTCCGGGGACGGCCGCGGCGAGCACGGTGACGGCGGCCGGGAACCGCGGGCCCCGCTGCCGTACGCGCGGACGGCACCGTTCCCGGCGTCCGGGGGGCCGGACCCCCGCACGGAGCCCGCGGCGCACGGCCCCTGTGCGCACCCCGCCGAACCCGCCGACGCGGCGCGGTACCCGTCGTACCCGGTCCACGCCCCGTACGACGCCCGGCCGGAACCCGCGCACGGCGCCGCCTACGGCCGTACCGATCCGCCCGCGCACCCGCCGGACGGCACGACGCGGTGGCGTACCCCCTCCCCTTCGCCCGGTGCCGGTGCGGCAGCCGGTGCCGGGGACCCGGTCGACGTGCTGGCCGAGGCGGCCGGGGCCGATCCCGCACGGGTCGCCGGCTGGCTCGCCGCCATGACGCGGCTCGGTCTGCTGCGCCCCGACGCGGGCGGCCGCCCCCGATACGCCCACCCGCTGCTGCGCGACGCCGTGCTGAGCGGCTGGCCCCAGCCGCGCCGGGAGGCCGTGCACCGGGCGGCGGCAGAGGCGATGCTGCGCCGCGGCGACCGGGTCGAGGCGGTCGCCCGGCATCTGCTGCGCACCCCGGCCGTCGGCCTGACCTGGGCACTGCGCGTCCTGCGCGACGCCGCGACCGTGGCCGTGCACGACGCCCGGCCCGCCGACGCCGTCCGCTACCTGCGCCGGGCGCTGGACGAGCCGCTCTCCGACGACCTGCGACAGCGGTTGCTGACCGAACTGGGCTCCCTGGAGTACGCGTCGGCCGACGCCCCGGCCGCCATCGCGCGGCTCGCCGAGGCCCAGCACCTGCCGGCCGAGCCCCGCAACCGGGTGCGGACGGCCGTCGCCCTCGGCACCGCCCTGGCCGGGCGCGGCGAGATCCGTACGGCGATGGAGGTGCTGCGCCGCACCGAGGGCCGGCTGTCCGGCCACCCGGGTCTCGCCCGCACCGTGCAGACCGCCACCGCGCTGCTGTCCGACGAGGACCTGGCGACCCGGCAGGAGGTGTACCGGTGGCTGTCCGAGACCGGCCGGCACTCCCCGGAACTGGTCGGCACGGCCGGGCAGGCCCTGCTGGTGCGGTACGCGGCGACGGCCGCGCTGATCTCCGCCGACCAGGCGATGGCCCGGGTACGGGACCTGCTCGCCCGGCCCACCGACCCGCTCGCCGAACCCTTCCTGCTGGGCACGGCCGCCGCGATCGCCCAGTGGGCCGACGAACTCGGCGAGGCCGACCGGCTCGTGGAACGCGGCCTGGCCGGACAGCACCCCGCCCTGCTGCACCCGATGCAGCACGCCCTGCTCAACACCCGTGCCGACATCGCCGCCTCCCGCGGCGACCACGCCCGGCTGCTCGCCCTCGCCGCCGACCCGGGGCCGGGCCCCGGGCCCACCAACCGGGACGCCCACGCCCTGATGGCACTCGTCCACACCGGCCGCACCGACGAGGCACAGCGCTACGCCGACCGGTTCGACCTGCGTGAGGTGCCGGAGAACTGGGAGCTGAACCGCTACCTGTACGCGCGGGGCGTGCTGCGCGCCGCCACCGGCGACCCGGCGGGCGCGCTGCACGACTTCCTGGAGTGCGGGCGGCGCCAGTCGGCCCGCGAGGTGGTCAGCCCGGTCGTCACCCCGTGGCGGACCGCGGTCGCGGAGTGCCGGCTGGCCCTGGGCGGCGGTCCGGAGGCGCTGGCCCTGGCGACGGAGGAACTGCGGCTGGCCAGGGTGTGGAACACCCCGCGCACCGTGGGCCGCGCCCTGCGCGTGCTGGGCACCGCGACCGGCGGGCGGCGCGGTCTGGAGCTGGCCGAGGAGGCGGTACGGACCCTGCGGGACGCGCCCGCGGACACCGACACGGAGCTGATCCCCGCCCTGCTCGCCCAGGGCCGCCAGCTCCTCGCGGCCGGCGAACGCGGACGCGCCCGCGGTCTGCTGCGCGAGGCTGCCGACCTGGCCGAACGCAAGGGCGCCCTGCGCTGGCTCACCCTGGCCGGGCAGGCCCTGCGCGAAGGCGGCGCCCGCGGCCCCGTGGCCTCCCGCACCGGCGCCGGGGCGCTGACCGGCAGCGAGCGCCGGATCGCCGAACTGGCCGCCGACGGCCGCACCAACACCGAGATCGCCGCCCTGCTGCACCTCGCCCGGCGCACCGTGGAGACCCACCTGACCAGCACCTACCGCAAGTTGCGGATTCGGCGCCGCACGGAACTGCCGGGCGCGCTGGAGCGGGGCGGACGCCGGGAACGAGAGCGGGACCGGCCCCAGGACACGCGCCCCGGCCCCGCGGCTGACGGCCACCCCGACCTCAGAGCTGCCCCGTGCCCCGGGCCCCGGGGCTGAGGGGCGCCCCGACCCCCGGGGTTGATGACGCCCCGACCCCGGGGCCCCAGGATGCGCGCCGCGAGCCGCGAGCCCCGGGGCTGATGGGCGCCCCGAGCCTCGGGATGACGCCCCGACCCTGGGGCCCCAGGATGCGCGCCCCGAGCCGCGAGCCCCGGGGCTGATGGGCGCCCCGACCTCAGGAGGGCCCTGGGGCTGACGCGTGCCCCCGACCCCCGGGGCTGAGGGGCGCCCCGGCCCTCGGACTGACGGGCCCGCCGAGCCGCAAGGCCGACGGGCCCCCGCCCCAGGCCGGTGGGGCCTTCGTGGTGGCCCGGTTGCCGGCGGTTCCCTGGAGTCCGAGCACCGAACGTGCCCCGCCGGTGCCGTCCGCGCCGGCCCACGGCGCGCGCTCCGTGCGCGGCACCGACGGCGTCCGCTCCCGGGTGCCGCCCGGGGGTTCCCCGGTCTGCCGCTGTCCCTGCCGTTGCTCCTGCCGCTGTCCTGCCACGCGCGTCAGCGTAGGGACGGAAAGCGGGCCGTACGGGGCTCGGAAGGGGGCCCGGGGAGATCGTCGCCGAGACCACTTGCGATGTTCGACCACGGTGCGTCCGGGGGCTCTTGACTTCTCACCCGTCGCGCAGCAGCCGCCCGATCTCCAGCTGCGCGGTCCCCAGCGGGTCGCCGGCCTCGGCGTGCCACAGGCAGTTCTGCAGGACGCGGCCGAGGGACCAGGCACCGGCCCGCTGCGGGTCGAGTCCGAGGACGTCGGTCATGGCGTCGAAACGCCACCGGGTCTCGGCCGGGTCGTAGCGGTTGTCCAGGGCGGGCAGCAGATCGAACCCGGGGTCCCCGGCCAGCGGCTTGGGGTCGATGGCGAGCCAGGGCGCGCGGTCCGCGGCGAGGACGTTCCCGTAGTGCAGGTCCCAGTGCAGCAGCCGGTCGCCCGGCTCGTCGGCGACCTCGCGCACCGCGGCGGCGCAGTCGGCGACCAGCCGCCGGTCCGCCGGGTCCGGGATGCGCCGCAGCGCCGCCGGTGTCCGCTCCAGCATGGCCCGCGCGATGTCCCCCAGACCGCGCACGCCGGGCGGCGCCGGGGTCGCGGTGAGGCGGGCGAGCAGCCGTGCGATGACGAGGACGGCCTCGCGGGAGTCCTCGACGTGACCGAGCGTGCGGCCGGCGTCCAGGCGCTCCAGGAGCATGGTGCCGGTGGCGGCGTCGTGGCCGAGCAGCCGCACCGCGCCGTCCGCGTCCCACGCCCGCAGGGCCAGGGGTTCGCCCGCTGTCTCCTCGTCGGGGATCTGGAGCTTCAGCACGGCCTCGGTGCCGTCGCGGCACACGACCGGCAGCACCAGCGCCGCCCACCCGTGCGTCGACGGCCCGTCGAGCCGCAGTCCCCACCGCTCCAGGAACCCGGCCGCCAGCGCGGGCAGCCTCTCGACGAAGGCGCGCCCCGCCGCCCCGTTGTACTTCGCCTGCGCCGCCGCGAGCCCCTCGGGAACCTCGATCACACCGCCGGACGCTACCGGCGGGCGGCCCCGCGGTCACGCGGACACCGGGGACGCCCGCCGGCCGGGAGCCCTCGGAGGGGGCCTTCGCGGGCGTGCCCGCGGACGGTGGGTCCCCTTCTCCCTCAGGCCACCGGTTCCGGCACCGGACGGTCCGCGGGCGTGCCGTGTTTGGGGGCCTTGGCCGTCACCATCAGGCCCGCGACCAGGGCCGCCAGCAGCATGATGCCGGCAGCGACCCAGATGGCGACCGTGTAACCGTGGACGACGCCCTCCCGGACGACCCGTTCCCGCTGGGAGGGATCGGTGAGGTGCGCGGTGATCCAGGACGCGCTGGTACTGGTCGCGATGGTGTTGAGCAGCGCCGTGCCGATCGAGCCGCCCACCTGCTGCGAGGTGTTGACCGTCGCCGACGTCACGCCGGAGTCCTTCGCGGCGACCCCGGCGGTGGCCGTGGAGAACACCGGCATGAAGGTCAGGCCCATGCCGAGGCCCATCAGCAGCAGCGCGGGCAGGATCTCGGTGACGTACTCCGAGTGCACGGTCATCCGGGTGAGGATCACCATGCCGCCGGAGGCGAGGAGCATGCCGGGCACCATCAGCATGCGCGGGCCCACGTGCGGCAGCAGCCGGGCCGAGATCTGGGTGGAGCCCACGACGATCGCGGCGGTCAGCGGCAGGAACGCCAGGCCGGTCCGCACGGGGGAGTAGCCGAGGATCTGCTGGAGGTAGTAGGTCATGAACAGGAACAGCCCGAACATGCCGATGACCGCCAGCATCATCGTCAGGAAGCAGCCGGCGCGGTTGCGCTCCCGGATGACGTGCAGCGGCAGCAGGGGGGTTCGCGCGTGGGTCTGCCACCACACGAAGGTGGCCAGCAGGACGACGGACAGGGCGAACAGGGCCAGCACCAGCGGGTCGCTCCAGCCCCGTGGCTGCGCCTCGCTGAAGCCGTAGACGAGGGCGACCAGACCGCCGCAGCCCAGGATCACGCCCGGCACGTCGAGACGGGCGCCGGACTGGCCGGGCCGGTCGTGCAGCAGGGCGAACGCGCCGATCACCGCGACGACGGCGATGGGGACGTTGACGTACAGGCACCAGCGCCAGTTCAGGTACTCGGTGAGCACGCCGCCGACGATGAAACCGATCGCGGAGCCGCTGCCGGCCAGCGCGCCGTAGATGCCGAAGGCCTTCCCGCGTTCCCTCGGGTCGGTGAAGGTCGTCGTCAGCAGGGACAGCGCGGACGGCGCGAGGAGGGCCGCGAAGACGCCCTGGAGGGCGCGGGCGCCGAAGAGCATCACCGAGGTCGCGGCTGCCCCGCCGATCGCGGAGGCGGCGGCGAAACCGATCAGCCCGATGACGAAGGTCCGTTTGCGTCCCACCAGGTCCGCGACCCGGCCGCCGAGCAGCAGCAGACCACCGAACGCGAGGGTGTACGCGGTGATCACCCACTGGCGGTTGGCGTCGGACATGTCCAGGTCGCGCTGGGCCGAGGGCAGCGCGATGTTCACGATCGTCGCGTCGAGGACCACCATCAGCTGGGCCAGGGCGATCACCACCAACCCCCACCAGCGGCGGGGGTCGGCCTCCGCGGGCGCGGCGGGTCTACCTGTCCGGGAGCCACTCATCTGGCCAGAAGAGCATGAATCGGGGCGTACCGCATCCCGTTGCGCGGGTCGGCTCCGCTTGTCGCCGGTCATGGTTCCAGGACCACCTTCCCATCCCTCAAGGGCGGAGCGCGGGGCGGGAGCGCGGCCGGTACGGGCCGGTACGTCGTCTCACCCAACGACCTCAGGCGCGCTTGAGGTCGAGCCCCCGGTGGCCGAGGGCAAGGGAGACCGCCGTCAGGGCGCTGTTGAAGGAGACCTCGGACAGCAGACCGGGCGCGGCGACCTGGTCACCGGCGAGGTAGACGCCGTCGCCGCGGTCGACGGCGGGCCGGTCGCGCCAGGTGGTGCCGGGCAGGTCGACGGCGCCGGTACGGCCGTGCGCGACCGCCTCGCGCCGCCAGGTCAGCCGCTCGCGCCAGCCGGGGAAGCCGAGGTCGAGCAGCTGTTCGGCCCGTGCGGTGCCGTGGGCCTTGGACTCGTGGGGCGCGATCGGGATCTGCCCCTGGATCAGCTGCTCGCCCGCCGGTGCGAGCGTGCGGTCCTGCGCCGTGAACCGCTCGATCCACCCCGGGGCGTCCAGGTCGGAGACCGCGAAGGCGTCACCGCGCCGGGTCCGTACGGCGAGGTCGACCAGGGTGGTGCGGCCACTCGGCCAGGTCAGCGAGGAGTCGCCCAGCAGACGGCGGGCCGCGTCGAGGGAGGTGGCGACGACGACGGGGGTGCCGGTGGGCAGCGTGTCGACGCGGGAGAGCGTCTCCATCCGGACCCCGAGGTTCCAGGCCAGCGCGGCCATCCGGTCCACGACCCCGGCCCAGCCGCCGCGCGGGTGGTGCGCCTCGGGCGGCAGCCTGGCGGCCCGGCGCAGCCGTTCCTGTACGAAGGCGGCGGACAGCGACCCCGGATCGTGGTGGAACAGGGCGACGGCGCAGTAGTGGGCGGCGGCCCGGGCGCCCTCCTCACCCGCGATCCCGGTCGCCCAGGTCAGGAAGTCGGTGTCGACGGGCGCCGGTCCGACACCCCGGCGCAGCAGCTTCAGCAGCTTCAGCAGCTTCAGCAGGGCGAGGGGCGGAGTGCGGCGCAGCGCGCCTCTGTGGCGCAGCCGCAGCCGGGCCGCCTCCAGCGGCGGGATCGGCGCGAGCGGGCCGATCAGGTTCCGCTGCCGCAGCCACGTCCAGTGCGCGCCGCCGTTGTAGAGGGCGTGCGGGCCGTCGTTGGTCCGGTAGGGGCCGTCGGCCGTCCGGGCCCGCCCGCCGAGCGTGTGGTGGGCCTCGTGCACGGTGACCTCGGCGCCCGCCTCGGCGGCGGTGACGGCCACGGTCAGTCCGGCGAGGCCGCCGCCGATGACGGTGATGCGATGCATGGCTCGGGTTCTCCCTCGGGTCGGGGCCGCCTTGCGCGGCGCGTGTTCGCCCGTACGACGGACGAGAGAGCGCCGCGCGTGACATGCGGCACGGGAGAATCCGGGGAGGGCGCCGTTCGCGCAGGTCGGCGGGGTTGTCAGTGGCCGGGTGCAGCATGGGGGCATGGCGAGGAGAACAGCGGGCGGGCGGAGTACGACGACGGTGCGGGGGGCCAGGCGCCCGGAGCTGCGGCTGCCGGCTCTCCAGCCGTACGAGGACGGGGGACTCGAGCCGGACGGGGACTACGACGCCCTGGAGTTCCGGGAGACGGACCTCGCCGGCCAGGACGGCGCGGGCGCCCGCTTCATGGACTGCGCGCTGCGGGGGTGCGCGCTGGACGAGGCGTCCCTGCCCCGGGCCCGGCTGCTCGACTCGGTCCTCACCGGTGTCCGGGGTGTGGGCACCGATCTCGCGGAGGCGACCCTGCGCGACGTCGAGCTGCTGGACGCCCGCCTCGGTGGCACCCAGTTGCACGGCGCCGTACTGGAGCGGGTCCTGATCCGGGGCGGCAAGATCGACTACCTCAATCTCCGCCGGGCCCGCCTGAAGGACGTCGTCTTCGAGGGCTGCGTCCTGGTCGAGCCGGACTTCGGGGGCGCCCGCCTGGAGCGGGTCGAGTTCGTGGACTGCGCCCTGAAGGAGGCGGACCTCAGCGCGGCCACCCTCACCGACGTCGACCTGCGCGGGGCCGCCCCGCTGGAGCTGGCCCGCGGCGTGGACCGGCTGTCGGGCGCGGTCGTCAGCCCGGCCCAGCTCCTCGACCTGGCACCGGTGCTGGCGGCGGAGCTGGGGGTGCGGGTGGTGGCGGAGTAGGGCGGGCCAGGGGCCGCTCAGGACACGCGGGGGAAGCGGGCCTGGAGGGACCAGATCGCCGGGTTGTCCGCCAGGTCCTCGTGCATGTCGGTGAGGTCGGCGAGCAGGTCGTGCAGGAAGTCCCGGGCCTCCCGGCGCAGTTCGGCGTGCGAGAAGGACAGCGGGGGCTCGTCCGCCGGCAGCCACTCCGCCTCGATGTCGACCCAGCCGAAGCGGCGCTCGAAGAGCAGGCGGTCGGTGGACTCGGTGAAGTCCAGCTCCGCCCGCTGCGGCCGGGCGGCCCGGGAACCCGCCGCATCCCGGTCCACGTGCTCCACGATGTCGCACAGCGCCCAGGCGAAGTCGAGCACCGGTACCCATCCCCAGGCTGTGGACAGCTCCCGGTCCGCCTTGGTGTCGGCGAGATACACGTCCCCGCAGAACAGGTCGTGCCGCAGGGCGTGGACGTCCGCGCGGCGGTAGTCCGTCTGCGGCGGGTCCGGGAAGCGGGTGGAGAGGGCGTAGCCGATGTCGAGCACGCAGGTGATGGTGTCACGGACCCGGAACCGGCCCTGCGCCGCGACCCCGGTCGGTCCCGGCGGGGCGGGTCAGTCCGGCGACGTGGCGCGGCGGACCGCGTCCCGCAGCAGGTCGCGGCGACGCTCGTGCGCCTCTTGGGGCTCGTCGGCGGTCGCCGCGTAGACGTTGCTGACCGGTGACCAGGCCATGGACATGGCGATGACGACGGCCAGCACGTCGAACGGGTCACCGGGCCGTACCCGAGATGCTGGCCTTCTGCGCCCAACACGGCATCACCGCCGACATCGAGCTCCTGCCCTCCGCCCGCGTCAACGAGGCCCTCGACCGCCTGGGCCGGGGCGACGTCCGCCACCGCTTCGTCCTCGACCTGTCCGACCTGGACCTGTCCGGGCCGGGCCTGTCCGACCTGGACCTGCTTGACTCGGACCCGTCCGGCTCGGACCTGTCCGGCTCGGACCTGTCCGGCTCGGACCCGTCCGGCTCGGACTTGGTCGGCCCGGACCCGTCCGGCTCGGGTCGGCTCGGGCGTCGGAGCCGGACGGCCGGATAGGTTGCCCCCGTGATCCTCACTCCCCTGCGGCTCGCCCCCGACCACGACCTCCCCGGCCCGCTCCTGACCGAACTCACCGCCCTCTACGCCTCCCACCACGCCTTCCACGCGCTCAGCGGAGACTTCCCCGACCCGCGGGACATCCGTCCGGAGCAGGTGGCGGCCGCGCTCGCCGACGAGCTGGCGCGGCCGGGCGCCGAGGTGCTGCTCGCCAGGGACGCGGGCCGGCTGATCGGGGTCGCGGTGACGCTCGCCCGGCATCCCGACCCGTCCGACCCGGACCCCTGGATCGGGCTGCTGATGGTGGACGCGGGCCCGCGGCGGCAGGGGCACGGCAGACGGCTCGCCTCACTCGTCGAGGACCGCTTCCGGGCCGCGGGCCGCACCGCCGTACGGCTCGCCGTCCTCGACGACAACACCGGCGCGCTCGCCTTCTGGACCGCCCTCGGCTACACGGCCGTCGACCACCGCCGGGACCTCGGGGCCGGCCGCCCCTGCACGGTGCTGCGCAGGGAACTGGACAGCGGGAAGCCGCGCACCCCGCGCCGCGCCGCCCGCGTCGCCGTGCTCGACCCCGAGGGCGCGGTCTTCCTCCTCCGCTACGACAACATCGAGGTCGGCGTGCACTGGGCCATGCCCGGTGGCGGCCTGGAGGCGGACGAGAGCCCCCGCGAGGGGGCCCTGCGTGAGCTGCGCGAGGAAACGGGCTGGACCGACCTGGAACCGGGCCCCCTGCTCTGCACCTGGGAACACGACTTCACCCACCTGAGCGTCGGCCCCGTCCGCCAGCACGAGCACATCTACGTGGCCCACGGCCCCCGCCGCGAACCCACCGGACCCCACCTCGCCGCCGCCCACGCCGAGGACGGAATCCTCACCTGGCGCTGGTGGAGCCCGGCCGAACTCGCCGAGGCGCCCGAGCCGCTCTGGCCGCCGGACCTGGCCCTGCTGCTCGACGCCTTCGAGGGGTGAGGCCGCCGCGGGAGCGGTGACGGGAACGCGGACAGCGGCGCCCGGCGGGGCGGTGTCCGCCCACCCGGTCACCTGGTGCACCGCGTCGCCCGGCAGCGCGGCCCGCGCGTCGCGCGGCGCCGCCGCCACCTCACCGGGACTCGGGCCTGCCGTCCCCGCGCAGCCAGTCCTCCCAGATCTCCGTGAAGTCCTCGTCCGGCGCCGACTTCTCGACGTACGCCGTGAAGTCCCCGGTGTCGGCGTTGCCATGGCGGTGGGCGGCGGACCAGCCCCGCAGCAGTTCCCGGAACGCCTTGTCGCCGACCGTCTCGCGGATCCTGTGCAGGACCATCGCGCCCCGCTGGTAGACGGGGGCGTCGGAGATGTGCGCCGCGTCGGGCGGGTCCGCGGGCGGGAACGCCCAGACCGACTCGTTCGCGGCCTCGTCGTCGTAGTACGTCCCGTCGTAGAGCGCCTCGAACGTCTGTCGGGCGGTGTCGCCGCCGTGGTCCTCCTGCCAGAGCCACTCCGCGTAGGTGGCGAAGCCCTCGTTCAGCCACATGTCCCGCCAGGTCTTCGGGCTGACGGAGTTTCCGTACCACTGGTGCGCGAGTTCGTGGACGAGCAGGACGGCGTCCGGGGCGCCGGGGAAATAGGGCCGGTTCTGGGTCTCCAGGGCGTAGCCGGCGTCCTCGGCGCGGTCGACGATCGCGCCGGTGGAGGAGAAGGGGTACGGGCCGAACTTCTCCTGCGCCCAGCCCATGATCTCGGGGAGCCGCTTCAGGACCTTGCGGCTCGCGTCGGCCTGCTCGGGGTCGACGGCCGTGTACACCGGCAGACCGTCGTCCGTGGTGGAGCGGCCGGTCTCCCAGTCGCCGACGGCGACCGTGACGACGTGGCTCGACATCGGCTCGGCGGTGTGCCAGGTGGATGTCGTACGGCCGCCACGGGTCCACTCGTCCCGCAACTCGCCGTTGGACACCACGCCGAAGCCCTCCGGCACGGTCACCGCGACGTCGTACGCGGCCTTGTCGGAGGGGTGGTGGCTGCCGGGGAACCAGGCCATCGAGCCCGTCGGCTCGCCCAGCCCGACCGCGCCGTCGGCGGTGGGCAGCCAGCCCTCCTCGGAGCCGTCGGGGTCGGTGATCGTCTCCGGCTCGCCGGAGTAGCGCACGGTCACGCGGAACGTCTCCCCGTCGTCCAGTTCGTCCGCCGGACGCACGGTCAGTTCCTGTCCGGCGCGGTTGAAGCGGGCGTCCCGGCCCTCGACCTGGACCTTCTCGACGTCCAGGCCTTTGAGGTCGAGGTTGAAGGCGGACAGGTCCCGGATGGCACGCGCGGTGATCACCGCGGTGCCGGCGAGGTGCTCGGCGTCGGGGTCGTAGTCCAGGGTGAGGTCGTAATGACCGACGTCGTAGCCGCCGTTGCCCGCCTTGGGAAAGTACGGGTCGCGCACACCCGAGCCGCCGGGAGCGCCGTCCACCGTGCCGCCGCCGCTGCACGCCGCGAGGGCGGTGAAGGTGGCGGCGGCTACGAGCAGTCGGAGACTGAGGGTACGCACGTCGTGATCTTATGGGGGGTTTCACGTGAAACGCCCGTTGGGAAGGGGGTGTCGGGCGCCCGCCGGTGAGGATGACACCCTCACGCCCGAAGTCCCGAAGTCCCGAAGTCCCGAAGTCCCGAAGTCCCGAACTGCCGGACGGCGGGACGCCGAAGGCCCCCGGCGGACGACCGGGGGCCTTCGTACGGAATGGAAGGGCTGGTGAACGTCAGACGCTCACGCCGAAGTCCTGGGCGATGCCCACCAGGCCCGAGGCGTAGCCCTGGCCGACGGCGCGGAACTTCCACTCGGCGCCGTTGCGGTAGAGCTCGCCGAAGACCATCGCGGTCTCGGTGGCCGCGTCCTCCGACAGGTCGTAGCGGGCGATCTCGGCGCCGCCGGCCTGGTTGAGGATGCGGATGTACGCGTTGCGCACCTGGCCGAAGTTCTGCGAGCGGTTCTCGGCGTCGTAGATCGAGACCGGGAAGACGATCTTCTCGATGTCGGCCGGAAGGCCGGCCAGGTTGACGTTGATCGCCTCGTCGTCGCCGGCGCCCTCGCCGGTGCGGTTGTCACCGGTGTGGACGATCGTGTTGTCCGGCGTCTGCTTGTTGTTGAAGAACACGAAGTGGGCGTCGGAGTAGACCTTGCCCTGCGTGTTGACCGCGATCGCGGAGGCGTCGAGGTCGAAGTCGGTGCCGGTGGTGGTACGGACGTCCCAGCCGAGGCCCACGGTGACTTCGGTCAGGCCCGGAGCCTCCTTGGTGAGCGAGACGTTGCCACCCTTGGACAGGCTTACAGCCATTGTTCGGGAGTCCCTTCCCTCGTTTACGTACGGCAAGAAAGCTACAGCTACCACCATGAACGACGAGAGGGGTCCTCAAGGTTCCGCCCCTCTTTACTTTCTTTACCGGGACCGGGACCGGGGCCGGGACCGGGATATTCGGATGACGTGGGCCGCCCGGGGGCGGGAACATGGAGGGCATGTCCGGTCCCCATGTCATCCGCGGCTCCGTCTCCCTGCCCGAGGCCGAGCTCGTCTGGCGTTTCACGCGTTCCTCGGGGCCGGGCGGACAGCACGTCAACACCACGGACACGGCGGTGGAGCTGCGCTTCGACCTGGCGCGGACCGAGGCCCTGCCCGAGGTGTGGAAACAGCGGGCCCTGGAGCGGCTGGCCGCGCGCCTGTCCGACGGGGTCGTCACCGTCCGCGCCTCCGAGCACCGCTCCCAGTGGCGCAACCGCGAGACCGCCGCCGTGCGCCTCGCCGCCCTCCTCGCCGAGGCCACCGCGCCCCCGCCCCGGCCCCGCAGGCCGACCCGCATCCCGCGCGGCATCAACGAACGCCGGCTGCGGGAGAAGAAGCAGCGCGCGCAGACCAAGCGCGGCCGCTCCCCCAAGGACTGGGACTAGCTAGGTCCTGTCGTCAACCCCCGTCTGCCCGGCGACGTCATGCACGCACTCTCGCCGTACCGGGCCCTGACCCGGGTACATCCCGTACGAGGCCCGGGACCCGGCACGCCGAGAGCACGCACCTGACGCCGCGGGGGCCGCCCTCCGGGTGACGACGCGAGTTGGACGACAGGACGTAGTCGCCCGCCGACCCCGGCCGGCTACCGCTCCGGCTTCAGCACGCCCACCGTCTGGCCCTCGCCGGTCGTCCCGCCGGCCCGGAAGCCCAGGCCCAGGTAGAAGCCCTCGGGGCCGTCCGGGCCCGGGTGCCACGTCACCCAGCACTCCCTGCCGCCGCGGCGCCCGACCTCCTCGGCCACCGACTCCACGGCGAAGCGGCCGTAGCCGCGGCCCTGTTCCCCGGCCGCGATGTTCAGCCGCCACAGCCCGGAGCGCAGGACGCTGCCGTCCCCGTACCAGTCGATGTCGAAGAAGGCCATGAGGAAGCCGACGGCACGGTCGCCGTCGACGATCAGCCGGGGCCAGGCGACGCCGTGATGGACGTAGGCCTCGGCGAGGGACTTCACCACCGGCTCGACGGCGACTTCCTGATCGGGGCGGACCCGGATGCCGAGAGCGGTGCCGAGGTTCGCGGAAGTGATCGTCTCCAGCCGGAGCGCGGTACTGGTCGTCATGCGCGCACCCTAGGCAGGCGGTGCAGGAACAGGCGAGCGAATCGCGCTCAGCCCAGGTGCCGGTACCGCCCCCGGAAATACGTCAGCGGCCCTCCGTCCGCGCTCGGCAGCGCGGCGGTCAGCACCCGGCCGATCACCAGGGTGTGGTCGCCGGCCGGCACCCGTCGCTCGGTGCGGCACTCCAGGGTCGCCAGCGCGCCCCCCGCCAGGGGCGCCCCGGTCGCCTCACCCCGTACGTACGGGATGT
This sequence comes from Streptomyces sp. NPDC048392, assembly GCF_043200575.1. Lineage (NCBI taxonomy): Bacteria > Bacillati > Actinomycetota > Actinomycetes > Kitasatosporales > Streptomycetaceae > Streptomyces > Streptomyces sp. NPDC048392. Next base: position 172,736 of record NZ_JBICYB010000005.1, on the reverse strand, counting down.
CCGCGAACAGGAGGCGGTCGCTGACGCGGCCCTTCATCGCGAAGCGGCCCGCGATGTGCCGCTGGCTCTCGGAGAGGACGGAGACCGCCCACAGGGGCTGCTCGTCCAGCAGGTCGTCCATGCGGGAGCCCTCGCGCAGGCTGACCAGGACCAGCGGGGGGTCCAGGGACACCGACACGAAGGCGGTGGCCGTCATCCCGACATCCTCGCCGCGCGGTGCCAGCGGGTCGTCGGGGTCCAGCGGCGGCTCCTGCGCGGTCACCAGGACCACGCCCGAGGCCAGCCGGGACATGGCGGCACGGAACTCCTCGTTGCTCACCCCCTCAGCATGCCCGGCGGCGGACGGGGGCAACGGGGGCGTGGGGGACACCTGGGACGTGAGAGACGGAGTATTCGGCACCCCGCCACGCTAATCCCCGGGGCGTCGGCCGGGCATCGGACCCCGGTCCCGAGCCGGACCTAGGACCATGGGAGGAGACGTGCGCATACCTACGCACATCGCGTCCGGTAAACGCACAGGAAAAGCGCAGAAACTCCACTCAATTGTTCATCTTTCGCTGTGACTTGAGTCACAAGGGGCGGTAATTGTTGACCCTGTGTACCGAGTGCGGAGCGCGCTGTGATTCAGTGGCGGGGAACCTGCAAGGGCACCATCAGTAAGGGCGCCGAAGAGAACCCTTGATTCGCTGCGAGGTCTCGGGGGGAGGGCGAGCATGGAGACCGAGTCGGAGCCCTACGTCCGCCTTGCGTCCCTGCGGCAGCTGCACCAGGCCATGGCCGACATGAACAAGGCCCGCAGCCTGGCCGACACCCTGCAGGCCGTCGCCGACGGCGTCGTCCAGGCCCTCGGCTACGAGCTGGCATGCGTCAACCTGGTCCGTCCCGACGGCGATCTCGTCGTCGCCGCCTTCGCCGGCAACCAGGCCGCCGAGGCGCTGATCACCGGCCGGGCGGGCTCCCGCGAGTCCTGGGACCGGCGCCTGAACATGGGCGAGCAGTGGGGCGACCTGATCTTCATACCCCACACCGAGGGCTGGATCCTCGACGACGACGACGTCCCGCAGTGGTACACCGACGGGCCCGCGCCACGCTTCGAGGACGAGTGGCACCCCTCCGACCGGCTCTTCGCCCCGATGTACGCGCCGGGCCCGCAGGGCGAGGGCAACAACGGCGAGCTGGTCGGCGTCCTGTCCGTGGACCGGCCGCGCAACGGCCGCCGTCCGGGCGCCTGGGGCCGCGAGGCTTTGCAGATGTACGCGTTCCAGGCCGCCATCGCGATCAGCAACGCCCGGCTCCGCTCCAACATGCAGCGCGCCCTGGTCCGCCTGGAGCGCGACCAGCAGGCGCTCAGGGCCAGCGAGGAGAGCTTCCGGCAGGCCTTCGAGTACGCCCCCTCCGGCATGGCCATCGCCGAGATGGGCGGCGACCAGCACGGCCGCATCCTGCGCACCAACGACGCCCTGTGCCGCCTGCTGGGCCGCCCCGCCTCCGCGATGCGCCGCTACGCCTTCTCCGACCTCGTACACCCCGAGGACATCGGCACCCTGCTGCGCACCTCCGCCGAGGGCGGCCGGGCCGAGCTGCGCCTGGGCCGCCGCGACGGCACCCACGTCTGGGTCTCGCTGCGCAACAGCGTCGTCGCCGACGCCGCCGACGGGCCGCGCTTCCTGCTCACCCACGTCGAGGACATAGAGGAGCGCAAGCGCCGCGAGCTGCAGCTCGCCCACCGCGCCTCCCACGACTCCCTCACCGGCCTGCCGAACTCCGCCGAGCTGCGCTCCCGCCTCGCCGCCCGGCTGTGCCAGCGGCCCCAGTCGTCGCAGGCGGCCGTGGCCGACGCCATGGACGCCGCCTACGGGCATCCCGCCGTGTTCGACTCCGGCGGCCACACCTTCGACTTCGGCGCCGCCGTCGAGCCGTACGGCGGCTTCGACCACCATGTGCACGCCATCGCCCCCGAGGGCGGCCGCGACGACGGCGCCAAGGGGCTCGCGGTCCTCTTCTGCGACCTGGACGGCTTCAAGTCGATCAACGACCGGTTCGGGCACAACGCGGGCGACACCGTGCTCATCGAGGTCGCCCGCCGGCTCAGCCAAGGCGTCCGCGACGGCGACACCGTGGCCCGGCTCGGCGGCGACGAGTTCGTGATCCTCGCCAACGGGCTCGGCCGGGCCGACGCCCAGGACCTCGCCGTACGGCTGCGCAACGAGATCATCCAGCCGATCCGGGCCGAGGGCCGGGCGGTCCGCGTGGGTGCCAGCTTCGGCATCGGCTGGGCCCACTGCGGCATGACGGCGGACGAAGTGCTGAAGTCGGCTGACGAACGGATGTACGTGGAGAAACGATCTCGTCCCAAACAGCATCGCCGAGCCGGATGATCAGCAGGTCAGCGCGCTGATGCGGTTCGAGTCACCCGTTTGGGTCAGTGGAAGCGGGTAGGCTCGCCATCTCACATCCGCACCGCACCACGCACCGCATCTGGTTAGGAGACCTAGGGATGACGCCCGGCAACAACGGCGCGAGCACGCCCGAGGACGACGACCCCTTCGGCTATCTCTACGCCGACGGGCAGGCCAACGGGGCCCAGCCGCCGTCCGGTGGCTACGGCTACCCGAACTCCGTCAACCGGGTGCGTCCCGTCGGTACCCGGCAGTACGGGGCACCGCAGGGCCAGGGCGCCCAGACCGCCGCCTACGGCCAGACCGCCCCGCCCCAGCAGGGTGCCCCCGGTCAGCCGCAGGGGGCCTACGGCCGGCCGAACGCGCACTACGCCGCGCCGGAGACCTTCCCCGGCGGTCCCGGCGGCCCGCAGCAGCCGTCCGGGCACGGTGGGGGCGGCGGACGCCGCGGTCCCAACACCAAGGGCCTGCTGATCGGCGCGGTCGCGGTCGTCGCCGCGGTGGTCATCGGCATCGCCGTGGCCATGACGAGCAGCGGCTCCGACGACGACAAGGGCGGCGACGAGGCGGGCGGCGGCACCACCCCCACCCAGTCCGAGTCCACCGGGCCCAGCCCGTCCGCAGGCGACGGCGCCGAGGAGGAGGCCGAGCTGCCCTCCATCGACGCGAAGGCGATGAGCCTGGGCGGCTCGGCCTCCCTCGCGTCGGACGTCGAGGGTGCCCAGTCGGACGGCGGTGTCTACGCCGACCTCAGCCAGCCGGGCGCCTCGGTCACCTGGACCGTGGACGGCATCCCCGAGGACGGCCTCTACACCCTCTTCGCCGGGTACAGCGCGGCCGGCGAGGACCAGTCGATGACCCTGACGGTCAACGGCAAGCCGTTCGGCAGCAAGCTGAACCTGGGCAACTTCGCGCAGGCCAAGGACGGCGACTTCGCCAAGGGCTGGACCAAGACCTACGCCTGGCCCACTCTCAACAAGGGCACCAACACGATCACGCTGTCCTGCGCCGACGGCGACAAGTGCAACGTCCTGCTGGACCAGTTCTCCCTGAAGAAGGGCCAGGTCAAGGACTAGAGGGCGGCCCCGCGGCGGGCCCCCGGCGCCTCAGGCCGCGCCCGCCTCCGCCGTCACCGCGACGCCGCGCCCGAGCAGCTCCTCGTACGCCGCCCGGTCGAACTCGCCCGCCACCGGTGCCAGTACCGTCGCCGCCGACAGGGCGACCGCGCGGGCCAGCCGGTCCGGCCAGGTCAGGTGCTCGACCAGGCCGGAGAGCAGGCCCGCGACGGCGGAGTCGCCCGCACCGGTCGGGTTGCCGTGGACGTGGGCGGGCGGGGCGGCCCGCCAGCGGCCCTCGGGGGTGACCGCCAGCATCCCGTCGGCGCCCAGCGAGGCGACCACCGCACGGGCACCGCGGCGCCGGGCGGCCTGCGCGGCCCGCAGCGGCTCGTGCGAGCCGGTCAGCTCGGCCAGTTCGTCGGCGTTCGGCTTGATCAGGTCCGGGCGGGCGGCGAGGCCCCGCCGCAGCGGCTCCCCGCTGGTGTCGAGCAGCACCGGCACACCCGCGGCGCGCGCGGCACGCACCAGCCCGGCGTAGGCGCCCACCGGCACGCCCGGCGGCAGACTGCCGCACAGGGCCACCGCGGCGGCACCGGCCAGCAGGTCCTCGTACGCCTCCCGGAAGGCTTCCCACTCGGCGGACGCCACGGTGGGGCCGGGTTCGTTGAGCTGGGTGGTGTCGCCGGTGCGCTCGTCGACGACGGCGAGGGTGCGCCGGGTCGGCCCCGCGACCGGGACGAGCGCGTCGGTCACCCCGCGCACGCCGGTCAGCCGCTCGCGCACCACGCCTCCGGTGGCGCCGCCCGCGAAGCCGGTGACCGTCACCTCGTGCCCGAGGGCGGCGAGCACCCGGGCCACGTTCAGCCCCTTGCCGCCGGGCCGCTCCGTCACCCCGGCGACCCGGTGTGAGGCGTGCGGTGTGAGGCGCGGGACGCGGTAGGTGATGTCGAGAGCCGTGTTGAGTGTGACGGTGAGGATCACCTGGGCCGACCTCCCCCGATCGCCTGCGGCTGCCGTGTGTTCCCCCGAGGACGCGGCCGCCGTGTGCCCCCGGAGAAGTCTTCCGTGGACACGATCATGCCAAACGGACGGCGGTCGGCCCAGCCCCCGGGCAGGCCACCCGGCCGACCCGGGGGCCGGCCCGTGTGCCCGCTCGGGAGCTGGCCGGTGTGCCCGCTCGGGAGCTGGCCGGTGCGGGCCCGGGGGCTGGTGAGGGGTGGACCCGGGGGCTGGCGGGGGCGGGCCCGAGAGCGGGCCCGGGGACTGGTGGGGGCGGGCCCGGGGGACGGCCCCGGGCGGACCGGGGAGCGGAGACCCGGGACGGATCAGCCCAGTTGGGGATCGACCACCCATTCGCCCCGGCGCATCACGCCCACCAGGTCGAAGGCGTCGTCCAGGACGACCAGGTCGGCGTCCCTGCCGGGTTCGAGGGAGCCGATCCGGCCGTCCAGGCCCAGCAGCCGCGCCGGGTTGGCGGAGATGGCGGCGACGACGTCCCCGACGGGCAGCCCGTCCACCGTCACCGCCCGCTTGAAGGCGCGGTCCAGGGTGAGCGTCGAGCCCGCGATCGAGCCGCCTTCCACCAGCCGGGCCACGCCGTCCGCGACCTCGACCTCCATCGGGCCGAGCAGATAGCGGCCGTCGCCGAAACCGGCCGCGTCCATCGCGTCGGTGATGAAGGCGACCCGGGCGGCGCCCGCGTGGTGGAAGGCGAGCTGGAGCGCGGCCGGGTGCAGGTGCGTGCCGTCGTTGATCAGCTCGACGGTGATCCGCTCGTCCTCCAGCAGCGCCGCGATCGGGCCGGGGGAGCGGTGACCGAGCGGCGGCATCGCGTTGAACAGGTGCGTGGCGACGGTCGCGCCCGCGTCGATGGCCTGGAGCGTCTGCTCGTACGTCGCGTCGGTGTGCCCCACCGCCGCGATCACGCCGTGCTCCGCGAGCAGCCGTACGGAATCCAGGCCGCCCGGCAGCTCGGTGGCCAGCGTCATCATCTTCGCGTGGCCGTGCGCGGCGTCGATCAGCTTGCGGACCTCGGCCGGGTCGGGGTCGCGCAGTAGCTGCTCGTCGTGCGCGCCCTTGCGGCACGGGGAGATGAACGGTCCCTCGAAGTGGATGCCGGCGATGTCGCCCTGCTGGGCCAGTTCGGCGAGCACCCCGGCGTGCCGGGCGAGGAAGTCCAGGTCACCGGTGACGGCGGAGGCGACCAGCGTGGTGGTGCCGTGCCGGCGGTGGGTGCCGACGCCCTTGAGGATGTCCTCGGGGGTGCCGCCGGCGAAGGAGGCTCCGCCGCCGCCGTGATTGTGGATGTCGACGAAGCCGGGGACCACCCAGTGGCCCGACACGTCGACGACCTCGGCCTGCGGGGAGGCCGTGTCCGCGATCCGCGTGCCGTCGACGATCACGCGGCCGTCGTCCACGGTCCCGGTGGGCAGTACCACCCGGGCACCGGCGAGAACCTTGCTGGGGGCCATCAGGCGGTTACCTCCGGGGAAGTCACGGTCGTGGGAGTGGTGCCGTGCGGATCTGTGCCGTGCAGGCCGGTGCCGTGCGGGCCGGTGCCGTGCGCACCGGTCCCGAGCAGGTCCCAGGCCATCAGCCCGGCACCCAGGCAGCCGGCGGTGTCCCCCAGCGCGGCGGGGAGGATGTCCGGCAGCTTCTGGAAGGTGACGCGTCGCCGGACGGCGTCGCGCAGCGGTGTGAACAAGGTTTCCCCCGCCTCGGCGAGGCCGCCACCGATGATCAGGACGCGCGGGTCCAGCAGAGTGAGCGCGGTGACCAGCCCGTCGGCGAGCGCGTCCACCGCGTCCCGCCACACGGCGAGCGCGCGGGCGTCCCCCGACTCGACGGCCTTGGCGCAGTCGGCGGCGTCCGCACCCGGGTCGCCGCAGGCCTGGGCCCACGCCTGGCTGACCGCCGACGCGGACGCGAACCGCTCCAGACAGCCCCGCTGCCCGCACGGACAGGGAATGCCGCCGGGGCGTACGACGACGTGGCCGATCTCGCCCGCGAAGCCGTGCGCGCCCGACTCCACCCGGCCGTCGATGCCGATGGCGCCCGCGATCCCGGTGCCCAGCGGCACGAACAGGAACCGGTCGGCGCCCTTGCCGGCGCCGATCCGGCCCTCGGCGAGCCCGCCGGTGCGCACGTCGTGGCCCAGGGCGACCGGAACGGAACCGAGCCGGTCGCCGAGCAACGCCCGCAGCGGTACGTCGCGCCAGCCGAGGTTGGCCGCGTACACGGCGACGCCCCGCTCCTCGTCGATGATGCCGGGAACGGCGACACCGGCGGCGCGGGCCGGCTCGCCGAACCGGTCGGCGCCGTAGGCCCGCAGTTCGGCGGCGAAGTCGAGGATGCCCGCGACGACCGCCTCGGGCCCCCGCTCGCGGCCGGTGGCCCGGCGTGCCCGGTGCAGCAGCTCGCCCCCAGGCCCCGCCAGGGCGGCCTTCATCCCGGTGCCGCCCACATCGAGGGCGATGACATGTCTCACGGGGACAGTGTGGCCCGTACACCCGGGAGAGGTCTAGTCCACTGCCGTGGTGTAGACCTTAATCCGTTAAGCGGACAGCACAGGGTTGGGGATTCAAGGGTGCAGGGGCGTACGACAGGAACGATCGCGGTGGTGTCCGCGCTGGGCATGACGGCGGTCCTCGGCGGCTGTGGGCTTTCCGGTGACTCCGACGAGGTGACGCTGAGACTCGTCGCCGCCGACTACGGCGACAGCAAGGACAACAGCTCCCAGAGGTACTGGGACGAGCTGGCCAAGTCCTACGAGGCGAAGCACCCCGACGTGCACGTGGATGTCACCGTCTACTCCTGGAACGACGTCGACCGCGAGGTCCGCGAGATGGTCGAGGCGGGCAAGGCGCCCGACCTGGCGCAGATCGGCGCCTACTCCGACTACGCGGACAAGGACCTGCTCTACCGGGCCGACGACGTGCTCTCCATCCCGGTCCAGGCCGACTTCGTCCCGCAGCTGGCCCGCGCCGGTCAGGTCAAGGGGGTCCAGTACGGCCTGCCCTTCGCGGCCTCCACGCGCGTGCTCTTCTACAACAAGACCCTCTTCGGCCAGGCCGGTGTCACGCCGCCCAAGTCCTGGGACGACCTCGCCGAGGCCGCCGAGGCGCTTGAGGAGAAGGGCGTGAAGTACCCGTACGCCCTGCCGCTGGGCGCCGAGGAGGCGCAGGCCGAGACGATGCAGTGGATGCTCAGCGGCGGGGGCGGCTACACCGACGACGTCGGCACGTACTCCATCGACTCGCCGCAGAACGTCACCACCTTCACCTGGCTCAAGGACGAACTCGTCGGCAAGGGCCTCACCGGTCCGGTCGCCCCCGGCGAGCTCGACCGCGCCGACGCCTTCGCCGCCTTCGCCAACGGCGACGTCGGCATGCTCAACGGCCACCCCTCGCTGATGAAGGCGGCATCCGACAAGGGCGTCAAGTACGGCATGGTCACCACGCCGGGAGCCGACGGCGAGAGCAGGAACACCCTCGGTGTCTGCGACTGGATGACGGCCTTCAGGAAGAACGGCCACCAGGAGGAGATCGGTGACTTCCTCGACTTCGTCTACAGCGACGAGAACGTCCTCGGCTTCTCCCGCGAGTACGACCTGCTGCCGGTGACCACCTCCGCGTCCCAGGTCATGAGCACCGCGCAGGAGGACGAGAACCTCCAGCCGTTCCTGAAGGAGCTGCTGCTCTCCGAGCTGTACCCGGTCGGCAAGACCTCCTGGGCCTCGGTCAGCGCGGACGTCAAGAAGAACATCGGCCAGGCGGTCGCCCCCGGCGGCAGCCCCGAGGACGTCCTCGGCCGGATCCAGGCGACGGCGATGCGGGCGGGCAGCGTGGAGTAGCGGGCGCGGGAGGCACGGGGGAGCGCGGTTGTTGTCGGTGGCGGGCGTTACGGTGCCGTACATGGACCCGGGAGAGCTGGCCGAGCGGGAGCGCGGCATCCTCGCGCTGGAACGCCGGGGCTTTTCCGGCCCCGGCGCCAAGGAGCGCGCCATCCGTGAGGAGCTGGGGCTGGCCCCCGTCCGCTACTACCAGCTCCTCAACGCCCTCCTGGACGACCCCCGCGCCCTGGCGTCCGACCCGGTGACGGTCAACCGGCTGCGCCGGCTACGGGAGTCCCGCCGCGCGGAGCGCTGAGGCCGCCCGTCCAGGGCGGGGTCGTCACCGTGAGGGTGGGTCGCCGTGCGCGGGTGGGCCGCCGTCCAGGGCAGGTCGCTGTGCCGGGCGGGCCGCCGTGGGTCGCCGTGCCTGGGTGGTCGTCACCGTGAGGGTGGGTCGCCGTGCGCGGGTGGGCCGCCGTCCAGGGCGGGTCGCCGTGGGTCGCCGTGCCTGGGCGGATCACCGCGCTGGGCAGGCCGTCGGCCAGGGCGGATCACCATGCCACGGCGGGTTACCGGCCTGGGCGGATCACCGTACCTGGGCGGATCACCGTGCCGGGCCGGATCACCGCGGCGGGACGGCCCGGTGGCCCGGATGCGGCTAGGCCGCCACCGGGCGGCGGTCCGCCCCGGTGCCCGCGCGGGCCGTCTTCCGCCGTGATGCGGTCCGCGGGCGAGGCGTGGGTCCGGCCCCGGCGGGATAGGTTCGCGGTATGGGCAGCCACCAGGAATCCATCCGCGACGACTCCCCACGCCCCCTGCCGACGCCCGCGACGGCGGCCGGACGCGAAGGGCTCGACGCCCTCCTCGCGCGCCCCGGCCGCGCGGTGATCGCGCTCGACTTCGACGGCACGCTCGCCCCGATCGTGCCCGACCCCGACCAGGCCCGGGCCCACCCCGGCGCGGTGCCCGCCCTCGCGGCGCTCGGCCCGAAGGTCGCCTCGATCGCGGTCATCACCGGCCGCCCCGCCGAGGTCGCCGTCCGCCACGGAGGATTCGCGGACGTCCCCGGCCTCGACCACCTCGTCGTCCTCGGCCACTACGGCGCCGAGCGCTGGGACGCCGCCACCGGCACGCTCGCCACCCCCGCACCGCACCCCGGCGTCACCGCCGTCCGCGCCGAACTGCCCGGGCTGCTGGAGCGGTCCGGGGCGGCGCGGGGCACCTGGCTGGAGGACAAGGGCCACGCGGTCGCCGTCCACACCCGCCGCGCCCCCGACCCCCAGGCCGCCTTCGACGCCCTGCGCGCCCCCCTCGCCGGCCTGGCCTCCCGGCACGGCCTGATCGTCGAACCGGGCCGCATGGTCCTGGAACTGCGCCCACCAGGCATGGACAAGGGCGCGGCGCTGCGCTCCCACGTCCACTCCCTCGGCGGAGAGTCCGTCCTCTTCGCGGGCGACGACCTCGGCGACCTCCCCGCCTTCGCGGCCGTCGACACCCTGCGCACGGAGGGCACGCCCGGTCTCCTGGTGTGCAGCGGCAGCGACGAGGTGACGGAGCTGAGGAAGCGCGCCGACGTCGAGGTGGACGGCCCCGCCGGAGTGGTGGCGCTGCTGAGTGCCCTCGCCGGCCACCTGGGCTGAGCCGACGTCAAGGGAAGCCGCCCCGCCCGTCGCCGGGAGCAGCTCGGTCGGCGGGGAGACCGGCCACTGCCCGCCGGTCCGGGGGCAGCAGCCCGCTGTCAGCCCCGCAACGCCTCGAGCTGCTCCAGGAACCAGCGCGCCGGCGGCAACGCGGTGGCGGCGGCGGCGAGCCGCTTCGACCGCTCGATCCGCTCGCCCGCCGGCAGGCCGAGCGCCTCGTGCAGGGCCCGAGCCGTCCCCGTCACGTCGTACGGATTGACGACGAACGCGTCCTCGCCCAGTTCCTCGTACGCCCCCGCCTCCCGCGACAGCACCAGCGCGCACCCCCCGTCGGAGAGGAGCGGCACCTCCTTGGCGACGAGGTTCATCCCGTCCCGGACGGGGTTGACGAGCGCCACGTCCGCCAGCCGGTACGCCGCCAGCGACCGCGCGAAGTCGTCCTTCACATGCAGGACGACCGGCGTCCACCCCGGCGTACCGAACTCCTCGTTGACCGCGTCGGCCACCCGCTGCACCTCGGCCGTGTAGTCCCGGTACACGGCGAGATCCTGCCGCGAGGGGTACGCGAACGCGACGTGCACGACCCGCTCGCGCCACTCGGGCCGCTCGGTCAGCAGCTCCCGGTACGCCAGCAGACCCCGCACGATGTTCTTCGACAGCTCGGTCCGGTCCACCCGCACGATCGTCCGGCGCGCACCGCCGTCGGGAGCCGTGCCGATCTCCTCCCGCAGGGCCGCCATCCGCTCCTCCACGTCGGCCTCGTGCGACCGCTTCCGCAGGAAGTCCCCGTCGGCGCCGAGCCCGTGCACGCCGATCCGCGTGCCGCCGACCCCGCCCACCACGGCGTCGCAGCACGCGGTGAACGCGTCGGCCCACCGCCGCGTGAGGAACCCGAGCCGGTCGGCACCCAGCATGCCGCGCAGCACCTGCTCGGCGATGTCGTCCGGCAGCAGCCGGAAGTAGTCGACCGGGGCCCACGGGGTGTGCGAGAAGTGTCCGATCCTGAGGTCGGGCCGCAGCTCGCGCAGCATGCCCGGCACCAGCGTCAGGTGGTAGTCCTGCACGACCGCGACCGCGCCCTCGGCCGCCTCCTCGGCCAGCGCCTCGGCGAAGGCCCGGTTGTACGCCTCGTAGGAGGCCCACTGCCGCCGGAACTCCGCGTCGAAGACCGGCTCCAGCGGCGTCTGGTAGAGCATGTGGTGCACGAACCACAGCACCGAGTTGGCGATCCCGTTGTACGCGTCCGCGTGCACGTCGGCCGGCACGTCCAGCATCCGTACGCCGTCCTCGCCGACCCCGCGCCGCACCGCCTCGCGGTCGCCCTCGCCCAACGCGGAGCACACCCACAGCGCCCCCGCGTCCGGCCCGATGGCCGACAGTCCCGAGACCAGTCCGCCACCACCCCGTCTGGCGTTGAGCGAACCGTCCTCCCGCACCTCGTACGAGACCGGCCCCCGATTGGAGGCGACCACCACCTGAGCAGCACCGAAGCTTGAAGCCATACGCCTCAACCTAGCCCGGCCCCGAAAACCTCAAACGTGCTCGCGCGTCACCTCGGCGGCGATTCGGTCACACGTCTTGTGCGGGAAGTGTGAACGGGCCGAGGATGCGCGGTGTACATTTCAACTTTCTGGGGGGTGGGCGCACCATGCCCATACGTAGGCGGTACCCGCGCACGAGCAGACTCGCCGGCACGGCCGCGCTGATCGCGGCCGCCGCGCTGGCACTGGCCGGCTGCGGCGACGGAGACGCCGGCCCGGCGGCGGCCGCGCGACCCGCGACGGCCACCGCCACCGACACCGCCACGCCGAGCGGCAGTCCCACCCCCGAGGCCGCCCCCAGCACCGAGACACCGACCCCCACGCCGACCCCCGCCGCCGTCACGCTGCCGGACCTCACCGGCCGCAGCATGGGGTCCGCCGTCCTCACCGCCAAGAAGGCGAAGGTCGACTTCACCGTGCGGCTGCAGGGCACCGGTCGGCGGGCCTCGTCCTGGGGCTCCGGCGAGAAGGTCTGCGAGCAGAGCGGCGGACCCGGCACCGTGACCTTCACCGTCCCCCGCGACGGCCGCGACTGCGCCGGACGCCTGCTGCACACCCCCGAGCCGGCCCCGAAGCCGTCGAAGACGCGGGACGGCGGCACGGGCTCGACCGGTGGCGGCAACGGTGGCGGCACGGGCGGCGGCACCGGCGCCTGCGAGCTGACGAGCCCCGCGGGCAACTGCTACGCCGACGGCCAGTTCTGCGCCGGCAGGCACCACGGCCTGAGCACCCACGGCCGCGGCGGCGAGTACCTGACCTGTGAGCGGGACTCCGGCGGCACCTGGCGCTGGTCGGACGGCGTCCCCGGCTGACGCTCAGGCCACCCTCCGGGCCGCGTACTCCGCGATCTCCGCCATCGGGGGCCGTTCCTCGGTGTCCACGGCGAAGGTGCGCGGCTCGAAGCCGTCGACGCCCCGCTCGAACTGGGTGAGCGCCGGCCGGATCAGGTGGCCGCGGGCCAGCCGGAGCTGGGCGGTGCGGTAGATCGCCGCGGCCATCCGGCCCAGCGCCCGCCCGTCCTGGTGGCGGTGGACGCGCACCCCGACGTCGACCTGGGCGAGCGCGTCCAGACCCACCAGGTGCAGGGCGTCGACCAGCATGCCCAGCTCCACGCCGTAACCGACCGGGAAGGGGAGCCGTTCGAGCAGGGAGCGGCGGGCCGCGTACTCGCCGCTCAGTGGCTGGACGAAGCCGGCCAGTCGCGGCCAGTGCATGTTGAGCAGCGGCCGGGCCATCAGCTCCGTGACCCGGCCGCCCTGCCCGGCCGCCCCGTCCAGCGGACGGTCGTACACGGCCTTGACGAGGTGCACGTCCGGGTCGGTGAGCAGCGGCCCCACGATCCCGGAGACGAAGTCGGCGGAGAACTCGCGCAGGTCCGCGTCGACGAAGCAGACGATGTCGCCGCCGGTGACCAGCAGCGATCGCCACAGCACCTCGCCCTTGCCGGGCACGGCCGGGATTCGCGGGAGGATCGCGTCCCGGTGCACCACTCGCGCGCCCGCCGCCGCGGCCACCTCCGACGTACGGTCGCTCGAACCGGAGTCCACGACCACGATCTCGTCGACGAGCGGGGTCCGGAGCATCAGCTCCCGCCGGATCACCGTGACGATGTCGCCGACCGTCGCCTCCTCGTCGAGGGCGGGGAGCACCACGCTGACCGACTGCCCGGTGGCGTGCTTGGCGGACAGGATCTGCTGGATCGGCCGGTCCGCGGCGGACCAGGAGCGTGCGCTCAGCCAGCGCTCGACTTCTTCCAGCACGTCCCGAAGCTCCTTTGTGATCCATCTCGCGGTACGGACGACTATCTCAACCGTCCTGGCCTTCGGTTACAGTCTTGAACAACGCGTGGGACCACCGCATGCCGGGGTCGCCGCGCGCACAACGGAAAAACAACCACATACCGCTCATCCAGAGGGGCAGAGGGATACGGCCCGATGAAGCCCCGGCAACCCTCCAGCCGGCTCTTGTCACACAGACGTGGCGGGGCTCCCGGCTAGGGAAGGTGCCAAATCCGTCTCACGGCGAGATGCGTCGTGAGGAAGATGAGGAGAAAGGGCCTCGCCTCCATGGCTGTGCAGACTGCCGAAAGCACCACGAACTCCGCGAACGCAGCGAACCCCACGGTCGACCTCGGTCCCGCCGCGGCGCTGAGCTGTCGGGAGTGCGGCCACCGGGTACCGCTCGGACCGGTCTTCGCCTGCGAGGAGTGTTTCGGCCCCCTCGAGATCGCCTACGACTTCTCGGCCTACGACACCGAGGAACTGCGCAAGCGGATCGAAGCGGGCCCGGCCAACATCTGGCGCTACGCCCCGCTGCTGCCCGTCCCCGCCGACGTGGCCGACAAGCCGAACATCAACCCCGGCTGGACCAAGCTCGTCAAGGCCGACAACCTCGCCCGCGAACTCGGCGTCACCGGCGGCCTGTACGTCAAGGACGACTCCGGCAACCCCACGCACTCCTTCAAGGACCGCGTCGTCGCCCAGGCCATCGAGGCCGCCCGCGCCTTCGGCTTCACCACCCTGTCCTGCTCCTCCACCGGCAACCTCGCGGGTGCCGTCGGCGCCGCCGCCGCCCGCGCCGGTTTCCGCTCCTGCGTGTTCATCCCGCACGACCTGGAGCAGGGCAAGGTCGTCATGGCCGCCGTCTACGGCGGTGAGCTGGTCGGCATCCAGGGCAACTACGACGACGTGAACCGCTTCTGCTCCGAGCTGATCGGCGACCCGGCCGGCGAGGGCTGGGGCTTCGTCAACGTCAACCTGCGCCCGTACTACGCCGAGGGCTCCAAGACCCTGGCGTACGAGATCTGCGAGCAGCTCGGCTGGCGGCTGCCCGACCAGCTCGTCGTCCCGATCGCCTCCGGCTCCCAGCTCACGAAGATCGACAAGGGGCTGCAGGAGCTGATCAAGCTCGGTCTGGTCGAGGACAAGCCGTACAGGATCTTCGGCGCGCAGGCCGAGGGCTGCTCGCCGGTCTCCACGGCGTACAAGGCCGGTCACGACGTGGTCCGCCCGCAGAAGCCGGACACCATCGCCAAGTCGCTGGCCATCGGCAACCCGGCCGACGGCCCCTACGTCCTCGACATCGCGCGCCGCACCGGCGGTGCCGTGGAGGACGTGACCGACGAGCAGGTCGTGGACGCGATCAAGCTGCTCGCCCGTACCGAGGGCATCTTCGCGGAGACGGCGGGCGGCGTGACGGTCGGCGTGACGAAGAAGCTGATCGAGAACGGCGTCCTCGACCCGGCGCTCAGCACCGTCGTCCTCAACACCGGCGACGGACTCAAGACCCTCGACGCGGTGGCCGGCACCGGCCTCAGCGCCACCATCCGCCCGAACCTGGACTCCTTCCGAGAGGCTGGCCTCGCATGAGCGTGACCGTTCGCATCCCGACCATCCTGCGCACCTACACCGGCGGCAGGGCCGAGGTCGATGCCGAGGGCGCCAACCTCGGGGAGATCATCTCCGACCTGGAGAAGAACCACACCGGCATCGCCGCCCGCGTCCTGGACGACCAGGGCAGGCTGCGCCGCTTCGTCAACGTCTACGTCAACGACGACGACGTCCGCTTCGAGCAGGGCCTGGAGACCGCGACCCCGGACGGCGCGGGGGTTTCGATCATCCCGGCGGTCGCCGGCGGCTGATCCCCGCTGATCTCCCGCTGATACTTCCGGTAGTGCGTCTTGCCCTCTCCGTAAGAGAAGCGGAGGGGGCAATTCCATTGGGTTGAGCGCGGTAGAGTTGGGGAACGCGCTCCCGATCACGACAACGGGAACCGTGAATTCCTGCCGCCGGCCCGACAAGAAGCAGCCAAAGTGTGGGCGTGTTTCGCGGCTTTTACTCCTTTTGAGTGACCTGACTTGACCCGAATTCAGGCGAATTCTCGCCACATTCCGGACCGGGTGCGTCCAGATTTCTCGTCCGATTGACCTGTTGCAGACGGCAGTTGGACAGATACATTCAGCCGCGGTCGACGCGTTCCGGCGCACGCCCCCGGTCGTGGGGGGCGAGGTCTGACCCGGGTCCGCGAAGTGCGGATCTGTGCAAGGGCCAGTAATAGGGGAGTTAGGCATGGCTCAGGGCACCGTCAAGTGGTTCAACGCGGAGAAGGGGTACGGCTTCATCGCGGTCGACGGTGGTGCGGATGTTTTCGTCCACTACAGCGCGATTCAGATGGACGGCTACCGCACCCTCGAAGAAGGCCAGCGGGTCGAGTTCGAGATCTCGCAGGGTCAGAAGGGCCCGCAGGCCGACATGGTTCGCCTCAGCGCCTGAGACGTCCGGCCACCGCAAGCGAACGGTTCTTCTCCGAAGGGCCCGCACCTCCCAACCGGGGGGTGCGGGCCCTTCGGCCTGCCCGGACACCTGCCCGGACACCCGCCCGGTCCCTGTTCGCGGGTGGCTGACCGCATGGCCGATCCGTGGGAGGCGCTTGCACTCGACGGGGGCGAGTGCTAATCATTGGCGTTAGCACTCTGAAGGTGAGAGTGACAACGAAGGACCGGGTCGGTGAGGCCCGCAGGCCGAGTGGGGAAGGAACCACAACGCCGGCGAGCCGTCCGTCGCGGGCGCGGGCGCGGTCCGAAGGAATCACCCCCAGTCCTGGAGGGACCACTTCACATGGCCAAGATCATCGCGTTCGACGAGGAGGCACGGCGCGGCCTCGAGCGCGGCATGAACCAGCTCGCGGACGCCGTCAAGGTGACGCTCGGCCCCAAGGGCCGCAACGTCGTCCTCGAGAAGAAGTGGGGCGCCCCCACGATCACCAACGATGGTGTATCCATCGCCAAGGAGATCGAACTCGAGGACCCGTACGAGAAGATCGGCGCCGAGCTGGTCAAGGAAGTCGCCAAGAAGACGGACGACGTCGCCGGTGACGGTACGACCACCGCGACCGTCCTCGCCCAGGCCCTGGTCAAGGAAGGCCTGCGCAACGTCGCGGCCGGCGCCAACCCGATGGCCCTGAAGCGCGGTATCGAGAAGGCCGTCGAGGCCGTCTCCGCCGCCCTGCTGGAGCAGGCGAAGGACGTCGAGACCAAGGAGCAGATCGCCTCCACGGCCTCCATCTCCGCCGCCGACACCCAGATCGGCGAGCTCATCGCCGAGGCCATGGACAAGGTCGGCAAGGAAGGCGTCATCACCGTCGAGGAGTCCCAGACCTTCGGTCTGGAGCTCGAGCTCACCGAGGGTATGCGCTTCGACAAGGGCTACATCTCGGCGTACTTCGCCACCGACATGGAGCGTATGGAGGCGTCCCTGGACGACCCGTACATCCTCATCGCCAACTCCAAGATCGGCAACGTCAAGGACCTGCTGCCGCTCCTGGAGAAGGTCATGCAGTCGGGCAAGCCGCTGCTGATCATCGCCGAGGACGTCGAGGGCGAGGCCCTGTCGACCCTGGTCGTCAACAAGATCCGCGGCACCTTCAAGTCCGTCGCCGTCAAGGCCCCGGGCTTCGGTGACCGCCGCAAGGCCATGCTCGGCGACATCGCCATCCTCACGGGCGGCGAGGTCATCTCCGAGGAGGTCGGCCTCAAGCTCGAGAACGCCACGCTGGACCTGCTGGGCAGCGCGCGCAAGGTCGTCATCACCAAGGACGAGACCACGATCGTGGACGGCGCCGGCTCGGCCGACCAGGTCCAGGGCCGGGTCAACCAGATCCGCGCCGAGATCGAGAACAGCGACTCCGACTACGACCGCGAGAAGCTCCAGGAGCGCCTGGCGAAGCTGGCCGGCGGCGTGGCCGTCATCAAGGCCGGTGCCGCCACCGAGGTCGAGCTCAAGGAGCGCAAGCACCGCATCGAGGACGCCGTTCGCAACGCGAAGGCGGCCGTCGAGGAGGGGATCGTCGCCGGTGGTGGCGTGGCCCTGCTCCAGGCCTCCCAGGTGTTCGAGAAGCTGGAGCTGTCGGGTGACGAGGCGACCGGCGCCAACGCCGTGAAGCTCGCCCTGGAGGCCCCGCTGAAGCAGATCGCCGTCAACGGTGGTCTCGAGGGCGGCGTCGTCGTGGAGAAGGTCCGCAACCTGACCGTCGGCCACGGCCTGAACGCCGCGACCGGTGAGTACGTCGACATGATCGCCGAAGGCATCATCGACCCGGCGAAGGTGACCCGTTCCGCGCTGCAGAACGCCGCCTCCATCGCCGCGCTGTTCCTCACCACCGAGGCCGTCATCGCCGACAAGCCGGAGAAGGCCGCCGCCGGCGGCGGCGCTCCGGGCGGCATGCCGGGCGGTGACATGGACTTCTGATCGACCGTTTCCGGTTGATCGGCCGTCCCGCACGGACCGAGGGCGGCACCCCCGACAAGGGGGTGCCGCCCTCGGGCGTTTCCCGCCCCGACCACCCCGTGTGGCCCGGGTCACGGCAGATCGGCGGCGGGGGACGGAATGGTCCGGCGGGACGGGGTGGTTCAGGTGGGGGTGCGGTGCATGCGCGCGCACATACCCATCGGTACCCACCTCTGGAGCCCCACGTGACCGTCATCCCCGCCGAGGCCGCCTCCCGCGCCGCCCGGCTCCTCGCCCGCCCGGCCACCATCAACGGCCTCACCGTGCCGAACCGCGTCGTGATGGCGCCGATGACCCGGATGTTCTCCCCGGGTGGTGTACCCGGCCAGGACGTGGTGTCGTACTACTCGCGCCGCGCCGCCGCCGGGGTCGGACTGATCGTCACCGAGGGGACGTACGTCGGCCACGACTCGGCCGGGCAGAGCGACCGGGTGCCGCGCTTCCACGGCGAGGAGCAGCTCGCCGGATGGGCGAGGGTCGCCGAGGCGGTGCACGCGGCGGGCGGCACGATCGTGCCGCAGCTGTGGCACATCGGCATGGTGCGCAAGGCCGGGGAGCCCCCCTTCGCCGACGCGCCCCCCGTCGGCCCGTCCGGCCTGCGCATCGGCGAGGACCGGGCCACCGGCCGGGCGATGACCCAGCGCGACCTGGACGACGTCATCGGCGCCTTCGCCGAGGCCGCCGCGGCCGCCGAGCGCATCGGCTTCGACGGCGTGGAGATCCACGGCGCCCACGGCTACCTCGTCGACCAGTTCCTGTGGCCCGGCACCAACCGCCGCACCGACGCCTACGGCGGCGACCCCGTGGCCCGGACGAGGTTCGCCGCCGAGATCGTGGCCGCCGTACGGGAGAAGGTCTCCCCCGGTTTCCCCGTGATCTTCCGATACTCCCAGTGGAAGCAGGAGGCCTACGACGCCCGCCTCGCCGGGACCCCCGAGGAACTGGAGGCCGTCCTCTCTCCGCTCGCCTCGGCCGGAGTGGACGCCTTCCACGCCTCCACCCGCCGCTACTGGCTCCCCGAGTTCGACGGCGCGGACCTCAACCTCGCCGGCTGGACCAAGAAGCTGACCGGCAGGCCCGCGATCACCGTCGGCTCGGTCGGCCTCGACGGCGACTTCACCAAGGCATTCCTGGGCGAGGGCGCTCCCGTCGGCAGCCTCGACAACCTCCTCGACCGCATGGAGCGCGAGGAGTTCGACCTCGTCGCCGTCGGCCGCGCGCTGCTCCAGGACCCGCAGTGGGCCGAGAAGGTGCTCACCGGCCGCTTCGACGCCCTCGCCCCGTACGACGCGGCGTCGCTGAAGACCCTGAGCTGAGCAGCCCTCCGGCCGAGCGCGGTGCGCACCACGGCGTAGGGTCCATGGATCACCAACTGGCGCACGGCCTGCGGTAGACCAGTGAGGAGTGATCGATGAGCACGACCGACCCCGTGGTGCGCACCGTCTTCGGTGCGGTGCGCGGACGGGCCGAGGACGGCCTGACCGTCTTCCGCGGCATCCCGTTCGCCGAACCCCCGGTGGGAGGCGCCCGGTTCGCCGCCCCGCGCCCCGCACGCCCCTGGGACGGCATACGCGACGCTTACGTCTTCGGTCCGCCGCCCCCGCAGGACCTCGGCATCGTGGGGGCGGCCGGCGTACCGGACTCCCCCGGCGCGCCGGCCGCTCCCGGCGTACCGGACGCTTCCGGCGCGCCGGCCGCCCCCGGGGGCGACGACTGGCTGACGGTCAACGTCTGGACGCCGGCCGCCGACCCGGCCGCCCACCGCCCCGTCATGGTCTGGATCTACGGCGGCGCGTACAGGCTCGGCCACTCCGGCAGCCCCGGTTACGACGCCCGTCGCATCGCCGCCGACGGCGACCTCGTCGTCGTCACCCTCAACTACCGCGTCGGCATGGAGGGCTTCGCCCACATCGAGGGCGCCCCCGCCAACCGGGGCCTGCTCGACCAGGTGGCCGCGCTGGAATGGGTACGGGACAACATCGCCGCGTTCGGCGGCGACCCCGGCCGGGTCACCGTCTTCGGCGAGTCGGCGGGTGCCGGCTCCGTGGCCGCCCTGCTGGCCATGCCGCGCGCGGCCGGACTCTTCCGGCGGGCCATCGCCCAGAGCGTGCCGGGCACGTTCTTCTCCGCCGAACTCGCCCGGGACCTCGGCGCCGCCCTCGCCGCCGAGGTCGGTCTCCGCCCGACCGTCGCGGACCTCTCGGGCGTCGCCCCGGACCGACTGGTCAGGGCCGGTCAGGCCCTCGCCCCGAAGATGCCCGGCAACGTCGCCCGCTGGGGGCGGGCGGCGCCCACGGTGACCCCGTACTCCCCGGTCGTGGACGGCGAGGTCCTGCCGGTCATGCCCTGGCAGGCGCTCGCGTCCGGCGCGTCCCGCGACGTCGACCTGGTCGTCGGTCACAACCGGGACGAGCACCGCCTGTTCACCGCCATGGCCGGGAAGCTCGGCGAGATCGACGAGGCCCGCGCGAGCGCCTCCCTGCGCCTGTACGCACCGGGCGGCGAGGCCGCCTACCGGGCGGCGTTCCCCGGCGCCTGTGCGAACGACCTCTACGAACGCGTCCAGACCGACTGGCTGTTCGCCATGCCCTCCCTGCACCTGGCCGAGGCGCACCTCGCGGGCGGCGGCCGGGCCCACGTCTACGAACTGACCTGGCCGGCCCCGGCCGACGGCGGCGCCCTGGGCGCCTGTCACGCGCTGGACGTCCCGCTCCTCTTCGGCACCTTCCAGGCGGACGTGGCGCTGCTCCTGTTCGCCGGTGCGGAGCCGTCCGAGGAGGCGCTGGCCCTGTCGTCGCGTTTCCGCTCCGCCTGGACGGCGTTCGCCCGCACCGGCGACCCCGGCTGGCCGGTGTACGACACGGAACGGCGCCTCGTACAGGTTCTGGACGCCGAGCCGACCGTCGCGCCGTACCCGGAGGAGACGTCCCGGCGCCTGTGGGAGGGGTACGAGTTCGCGCCGCTGCCGCTGCCGCTGCCGCTGGTGGGGCCGGGACCGGAGGCGTGACCTTTTCGGAGCCTCCTGCTGGGTCTGGGTCTGGGTCTGGGTCTGGGCCTGAACCTGGGCCTGGGGCCGCCCGCTTCTTGGCCAGTGTCGTGCTTCCACGACCCGCGTCAAGGGCGCTCCGCGTCGGCTGCGCCGATGGCCCTTCGGGCCACCCTTGACCCGGCCCGCTCCAGCACGGGTGAGAAGCGTGCGGGCGGCCGGGGGAGAGCGGGTGTCCGGGCATGCCGGTCCCTCGGGTGGGCCGTCCAGGGGCCCGGGGTGAGGGGCGCGCGTGTCTCGCGTCTCGCCAGCACGACGGGCGGGCTTGGCGTCTGACGACCGGTGGGTCGGTGGGGCTTGGCGTCTGACGACCGGCGGGTCGGTGCGGGGTGGGTTGGGAAGCCGGTGGGCCGGTGGGTTGGTGGGTTGGGAAGCCGGTGGGCCGGTGGATTGGCGGGTTGGTGGGCCGGTGAGCTGGTGGGGCGGTGGGGGGCATGTCGAGAACCGAGGACAAAATCGCTGTTTTGTCCTCGGTTTTTGAGAGGGGTCCCTCGCGGGGCGTCCCGCGCCGAGGCTGAACCGCTCCGCCCGTCAGGGGTCTGCCGCTGAGGCGGCGTGGTGTGCGTACGGCCCTGAAGGGTGTCGTCAGGCGGGTGGCCAGTTGCGCAGGGCCGTGTCGGCCACCCGCTGGAGGTCTTCACGGGTGGCGCCACCGGTGGCCTGCACGGAGATGCCGTTGGCGAAGGTCATGAGGTAGCGGGCGACGTGCAGCGGGTCAGTGCCGGGGGGCAGATCGCCGTCCTCGACGGCCTGCCGGAACCGGTCCCGGAGCTGGGAGACGCCCCCGTTGCGCCAGTCGGCGAGCAGGTCCCGGGCGGGGCGTCCCGTCTCGCCGGAGGCGAGGGAGCCCTGGACGCCCAGGCACCCTGCCGGGCAGTCGGGGCGCGTGCAGGTGTCGACGGCGCCGTTCAGGAACGCCGTGGCCACCTCGTGGGCGGTGGGCTTGCGCAGGGCGCGGGCCACGTAGGCGGCGGGACCCTCCTCGTAGCGCTCGAGCGCCTTGCGGAACAGGTCCTCCTTGTTGCCGAAGGCCGCGTACATGCTGGTGCGGGTGATGCCCATGGCGCTGGTCAGGTCGGTGAGGCTGGCGCCCTCGTACCCCTGCTCCCAGAAGACCCGCATGGCCTTTTCGAGGGCCTCGTCGGCGTCGAAGCCCCTGGGCCGGCCGATCGGCCCCTTCCGTCGCTTCTCCATGCTCCCCAGTCTACGCCTTCGGTACCAATCGATACGGATGTGCTACGGTCGCTTTCAGTACCGCTCGGTACTGAATGTTGATCGGAGGGCGTTCACCATGGGACAGCTCGAAGGCAGGACCGCCGTCGTCACCGGCGGCGGCACGGGGATCGGTCTGGCCAGCGCGGTGCGGCTGGCGGACGAGGGCGCGCACGTGTTCATCACCGGCCGGCGCAAGGCCACGCTCGACGCGGCCGTGGAGGTCATCGGTGCGGAGAGGGTCACGGCAGTGGCCGGTGACGTCTCGGACCGGGCCGACCTGGACCGGCTCTACGACGCGGTCCGCGCCCGGGGCCGGGGGCTCGACGTGGTCTTCGCCAACGCGGCGACCGCCTCCCTCGTGCCGCTTGAGCAGATCACCGAGGAGCAGATCGACCAGATCCTCGGCGTCAACGTGCGGGGCACGCTCTTCACCGTGCAGCAGGCGCTGCCGCTGCTCAACGACGGTGCCTCGGTCATCCTCAACGCCTCCACCGCCGCCGACAACGGTGCGGAGGCGTTCAGTCTGTACGCCGCCTCCAAGGCCGCCGTCCGCGCCTTCGCGCGGGGCTGGGCCAACGAGCTCAAGGGCCGCGGCGTCCGGGTCAACGCCATCTCCCCGGGGCCGGTCGACACCCCCGGGATCACCGACCTCTTCGGCGAGTCGAACGCGCCGACCGTCCACACGAAGCTCGCCGGGGACACCGCGATCGGCCGGATGGGACGCCCCGAGGAGGTCGCCGCGGTGGTGGCCTTCCTCGCCTCGGACCAGAGCAGCTTCGTCCTCGGCGCCAACTGGTACGTCGACGGCGGCGAGAACCAGATCTGACCCGGCGGGTCATCCGCCTACCGGGCCGCGACCGGCGTCACGATCCGTTCGACGGCCGCCGCCACCAGCTCGTCGCGCTCGGCCGGGGTGAACACGTCCGGCAGGGTGAGCTGTTCGACGATCAGCCAGTTCAGGGCCAGGTGGAGCAGCTTGACCGCCATGGCGTCGCCGGGGAGGCCGGACGCCTCGTGGTGAGCGACGTTGGCGGCGACGTCCTCGCGGACGCGTTCGGTCAGCACCGCGCGCAGGCCGGGGCGCCGGGTGGCCTCCAGGCGCAGCTCCAGCAGGGCGAGGTAGCCGGTGCGGAACGAGGCGACGCGGTCGACCAGTTCCCCCATCAGCAGGACGTAGGTGTCCCGGTCGTGGCCGGCCGTACGCTGACGGGCCAGGGTGGCCTCGTCGGGGTGCAGGCGCTCGTAGACCCGGGCGCCCGCCTGGGTGAGCAGGTCGTCGCGGTTCGCGAAGTAGTTGGACGCGGTGCCGGCCGGGACGGCGGCCTCCGTGTCCACCGCCCGGAAGGTCAGCCCCCGGGCGCCCTGCGCGGCCAGCACCTCGATCGCGGCGTCGACGAGGGCGGCGCGGCGCTGGTCGTTCCGTCTCACCATGTTCCGGCTCCAGGAGCGTACGCGGACTCGAAGCACTCCGGTCAGAGTACTGCGGATGGAGTCTTCAGGGTGATGCGGGTCGGCTCAGAGGCCGCCCATCGGCTCGGTGTCGGCCCGTACCGGCGTGCCCCACACCCGCAGCACCTCGTAGTCCGTGAACTCGTGGACGAGCCGGTACGCCATCGCGGCGCGCGGGCCGCGCAGCTGGGCCGCGATGTACAGCTCGGCCTCGCGGCGGTCGCGGCGCGGGGTGCCGCACAGCTGCCACGCCTGGCCGTTCCACAGCTCCGGCAGCCAGCGCTGCTGGGGCTGCGGCCGGTCGCCCCGCACCCCGTACCGGGACTGGACCGGCTCGGTGGGCCGGGCCGGCAGCGGACCGCCGTTGTACTCGGTGCGGCGGGCGGTGCGGCGGCGGGTCTCGCACAGGAGGCAGAGGTCGGGGGCGGCCTTGTCGACCGGTCCGTTCGGATGCTCGGGGCAGCGGGTGCTGGGGGCCGTCGTCGTGACGCTCTCCTCCAGCTGGTCCAGCGCACGCTTCAGGTCCGCGCGGACCTCGTGCAGCTTGGCCTCCGGCGTGTCGGTGGTCAGGGCCTCGCCGTGCTCACCGAGAAGACGCAGGGCGCGGCCCAGGGCGGTCAGCTGGGCGTGGTTCATGTCCCTCAGAATCGCACACGGCGCCCACTGCCCCGGGCGCGCGGCCGGGCGGGGTGGTGGAGCGGGGCGGTCAGCCGTGCGCGGCCGCGAGTGCCGCCCGCAGGTGACCGCCGGACTCGGCCAGGAGGCGGGCGGCCGTCGGGCCGTCCACGTCGGCCAGCAGCACCAGGATCGCGTGCTTGACCTCACCGTCGGTCGCCGTCAGAGCGCGCTCGATGTCGTCGTCGGCGGCGCCGGTGGCGAGCGCGACGATGCGGCGCGAGCGGGCCCGCAGCTTCTCGTTGGAGGCGCGGACGTCCACCATCAGGTTCCCGTACGTCTTGCCGAGCCGGATCATGGTGATCGTCGACAGCATGTTCAGGACCAGCTTCTGCGCCGTGCCGGCCTTCAGCCGGGTGGAGCCGGTGAGCAGCTCGGGCCCGGTGACGACCTCGATGCGGTGCTCGGCGGCGGCGGCCAGGGCGCTGCCCCGGTTGCAGGCGAGGCCGATCGTCAGGGCGCCGAGCGCACGGGCGTGCTCGACCGCGCCGACGGCGTACGGGGTGCGGCCGGAGGCGCTCACACCGACCACCGTGTCGTCGGCGGTCAGGGCGAGGCCGTCCAGGTCGGCGCGGGCCAGCTCGGGCGAGTCCTCGGCGCCCTCGACGGAGCTGACCATGGCGTCCGGGCCGCCGGCGATCAGGCCGACCACCTGCCCGGGAGTGGTGTTGAAGGTCGGCGGGCACTCCGAGGCGTCCAGCACGCCGAGCCGGCCGGCCGTACCGGCACCCGCGTAGACGAGCCGTCCGCCGCGTGCCATCCGGGCGGCCACGGCGTCGATGGCGGCCGCGATCTCGGGCAGCCGCTCGGCGACGGCGGCGGGCACGGCGGCGTCCTCGCCGTTCATCAGCCGCGCGATGTCCAGGGTGCTCTTCCGGTCGACCTCGGCCAGCTCGGGCCGGAACGCCTCGGTGGTGAGGGTCTCCAACTGGGAGCGGAGGTCGGGGTGATGGGGGGTCGAGGTCATGAGGAAGCGGCCCTTTTCAACTTCGGTGTCTGTACATGTCCGGGGGCGCGGGGAACTGCGCGACCAGCCACACCCGGCCGCGGCCGCCCGCGATGATCAAGCCCTGCGGTCTCCCGCGCGAAGCGACCGGTGCCGATGCGCCAACGCCTCGTAGGACGCCGCCAGAGCCGGCGCGGCCGCCTCGTACGTCCGCTGCGCCACCCCCACGAACAGGCAGTCCACCACCAGCAGCTGGCTGGTCCGCGACGACATGGCCGCCGGCCGCAGCTCGCTCTCCCGGGCCGTGGACGTGGTCAGTACGTGGTCGGCGTACTGGGTGACGTGACTGTCGGGGCGGCCGGTGACGGCGATGGTCGTCGCGCCGCGTTCGAAGGCGACCCGCAGCGGTTCGATGACGTCCCCCGTCGAGCCGGAGTGCGTGATCGCGAGGGCGACGTCCCCGGCGCGCAGCTGCACCGCGTTGGTGACGGCGAGATGCGGGTCGGCGGGGGCGTGCGCTATGAGCCCTATGCGCAGCATCTTCTGGGTGAGATCCTGGGCGACCAGGCCGGAGGCGCCGATGCCGTACACATCGGTGCGCCGGGCGGCGGCGAGTGCGGCGACGGCCGCGCCGAGCTGGACGGTGTCCAGAGCGGCGGCGGTGTCCGCGAGGGTCTGCTGCTCGTCGTAGGCCAGCTTGGCGACGACGTCGGCGATCGGGTCGTCGACCGCGATGTCGGTCGTGATGGCGGGCGCGCGCCCGGACTGCTGCTGGGCGGCGAGTCCGGCGAGCGCGAGGCGCAGATCACGGTAGCCCGGGTAGCCGAGCAGCCGGGCGGTGCGTACGACGGTCGCCTCGCTGGTGCCGGTCAGCTCGGCCAGACCGGTGACCGTGAGGGCCGCGCAGCCGGCCGGATCGCCCGCGACGGCCTCGGCGACCCGCTGCATGGACCGGGTCATCGACGGTGCCAGCGTGCGGACCTTGGCCGCGAGGGCGGCGGGCGCGGGCGGTGCGCCCGCGCCACCGGAGGCGCGGCGGCCCCCGTCGGCGCTGGCGAAAGTTTCCTTCACTTCATCGGTCACTCGTGAAAGATATTTTCGTTTCGGTCCGCGGGTCAAGAGTGCGCACAATGGGTGCATGAACCCCATCAGCCCCCTGGAGCAGGCGCTGCACGCCGCGCGCGCCCTGGTGCTCGCCGACCTGGTGGCGGGCGAGGTCGCCGAGCCGGACGTCGTGTCGCTGGTCGAGGAGTCCGTCGTGCGGCGGCGCTGGTGGGTAGAGCAGTGGCCCGAGGGCGCGGAGTTCGTCGCCGGGCTGGTCGCGCAGGACGTGCAGGACGCCCTGCTGGAGCGGTACGGCCGCTGGCCGCTGTGCCCGGTGTGCGGTTCCGGCGACCCGCACGCGCTGGACGTCGAGCCCGAACTGGGCCCCGATCCGCACTGGGTGTGCGGCAAGGCGGGCGTGAAGGTCGCGGCGGTCGGCTCGCTGGGCGCGGGCACCGGCGGCCCGGGATCCTCGTGAGGACGGCGGCCCGGTGACCCTCTACATCGACCCGCCGGCCTGGCCGGGCCACGGCCGCATGTGGTCCCACCTGGTCAGCGACGTCTCCTACGCCGAACTGCACGCCTTCGCCGCGAGGCTGGGCGTGCCGCGCCGCGCCTTCGAACGCGATCACTACGACCTGCCCGCCCAGCGGTACGCCGACGCGGTGTCCGCCGGCGCGCTGGAGGTCGGCAGCCGCGAGGTGGTGCGGCTGCTGCACGGGGCGGGACTGCGCCGCCGCAAGGGTTCTACCGGTCCGGGCTCCGGGGCCGGTACTCAGTCGCGCAGCTCGTAGGCGAACTGCTCGGTGCCCTCCGCGTCCTGAGCGGCGACCCGGACGAACCCCGCACGGGCGAGGACGGCCTGCGACGCGGTGTTCTCCGGCTCGGTCGTCGCGAACACGGACGTCACCTCCTCCCGCGCCAGCGCCCACGCGGACAGCGCGCGCAACGCCTCGGTCGCGTAGCCGTTGCCCCGGGCCGCCTCGGCGAGGTCGTAGCCGATCTCCACCCGGCCGTCCTCGTCCGGCGGCCCGTGGAAGCCCATGCCCCCGACCGCGCGCCCGTCCTCGCGCCGCACGAGCACGAAGACACCCCACTCCGGCCGGTGGACGCCCGCCTGGTACGCCTTCAGCAGCATGCCGGCGGCGTCCCGGGTGCCCTGGAAGGGCCCGCCGCCGACCCACGCGAAGCCGCCGTCGCCGCCCGCGGCGAGGTCGGTGGCGGCGGCGGGCGTGACGCCCTGGAGGGCGAGCCGTCCGGCCGGGACCACCAGGTTGTTGCGCCAGCGCCACTCGGTGACCGGGGCGCGCCCGGGCAGGTCGCCGCGGCCGGTGGCCCACAGCAGGGTGCGCCAGGGGTCGGCGCCGGGCTGGACGTGCGGGAAGATCCGGGCGAGGACGTCCGCGCACAGCTCGGCGGGCGGCTCGTAGACCGGCCCGAGAACCTCGGCGATGTCGTGCGTGTGCAGGAACACCTCGACGACCCCCATCGCGGCGAAGCCCTCGCGGTCCGCGCTGCGGAAGGGGTACGGGTGGAAGGCCCGGACCTCGCGCGGAGTGGTGCGGAGGGTGGCGGCGAGCAGCGCGCCGGATGTCTCGACCACCTGGAGCACGTCCTCGTTGCCGGTGCCCTCGTCGAGAGTGATCTCGAAGGGGACCCATGTCTCGGTGGCGCGTCCGGCCAGCTGGCCCGCGTAGGCGATGAGGACGCCCGCGACGTGCTCCGCCGTGTACCGGCAGCTCCACTCGAGCCGTCCGGCCCGCGCCGTCTGCCAGTCCCGGTCCGTCGCCGTCCGCAGCAGCGCGACGGCGCTCGCGACGGCCTCCTCCACCTGTTCCCCGCCCATGTTCCGCATGCCGTGCAGGCTAGAGGCCCGGGGTGTCCGGGAGCGACAGCATTTCCAGCTCGCCGGTGAGGTTGTGGCGGGCGGTGGCCTCCCACTCCCGCTGTCCGTACGGGGTGTGGAACAGGCGGGGCAGGTCGAGGAGCCGGCGCAGGATCGTGGCGCGTCCCCGGCGGAAGGCGTCGTCCGGCACGAAGTGGTACTCCTCGCGGACGGCCGCCGTGTACGCCGCGTAGGCCGACGGCGGCGAGGCCAGGACCGCCAGGTCCGCGTCGCAGAGCACCTGCCCGTCGCGGTCGTCGGCGGCCGGGGCGTGGGTGACGGTGAGCCGGACCAGCCGGGCCACCTCGGCGGTCCTGCCCGCCGGGACCCCGGCCTCGGTCAGGGCGCGCTCGGCGAGCCGGGCCGAGCGCTCCTCGTTCTCGGACCGGTCGGGCCGGTAGACCGCGTCGTGGAACCAGGCGGCCAGCCGGACCGCGTCCGGGTCCCGCGCGTGCTCCGCCAGCAGGTCGACGTGGTCCAGGACCGCCGTGAGGTGCGCGAGCGTGTGGTAGCGCCGCAGGGGTTCGGACCACCGGCGCAGCAGCGCGTCGGCGTACGGGTACGGATCCGGGTCGCGGGCGCCGTCACGTGCCGGGAGGAGCGCACGCAGCCAGCGGGAACGCAGGGCGTCGAGGTCGGCCATGCACGCATTCTCCCAGATAATGTTCGTGATAGCTTCTAACGAATTGTTGCATCCCCTGGCCGGAGAAGGCCGAGAGGCGGCGGGCGGACCATGCCGGAGGCGCGCACGACGACCCCGCGCGAGCGCTACCGCACCCAGGTGCGCGCGGAGATCAAGGAACACGCGTGGGAGCAGATCGCCGCGGCGGGAGCGTCCGCGCTCTCCCTCAACGCGATCGCCAAGCGGATGGGCATGAGCGGGCCCGCGCTCTACCGGTACTTCGACGGCCGCGACGAGCTGATCACCGAACTCATCCGGGACGCCTACCGCAGCCAGGCCGACGCCTTCCGGGCGGCCGCCGAGGCCGACGCCGGCCTGGCGGGCCTCGCGCACACCCTGCGGGCCTGGGCCCTGGACGACCCGCAGCGCTACTTCCTCATCCACGGCACCCCAGTCCCCGGCTACCGCGCGCCCGACGACATCACCGAGATCGCCGCCGAGACGATGGGGGTCATCGTCGACGCCTGTGCCGCGCTGCCGTCCGACGGCGGCACCGACGCGTTCGACGGGCACCTCGAGACCCACCGGCGGTGGGCGGGGGACCACCCGGCGTCCGGCGCCGTACTCCACCGGGCCCTGTCCTTCTGGTCCCGGCTGCACGGCGTCCTCTCCCTGGAACTCGCGGGCCAGTTCACCGGCATGGGCTTCGACCCCGCGCTCCTCTTCGCCGCCGAACTGGACGACCTGCTGGAACACTGACCGCGCGCGGCGCACACCCCTAACGTGGAGTCCATGACGACTCCCGCAGACGTGCACGACGTACGCGACCCCGAGCTGCCCGGGCGGCTGCTGACCATTGGAAGGGACGAACTGGTGCCGCTGCTGCGGTCCAGGACGGACGCGGACTTCGCGCTGCCGGTGGCCGCGTGTCCGGGCTGGACCGTGCGCGACGTGCTGGCGCACTGCTCCGGCGCGCTGATCCGGGTGGTGGAGCACCGCCTGGAGGACGGCGTCTTCTCGCCCGAGTCCAACGACCGCGACATCGCCGAACGCGCCGACTGGACGAACGCCCGGGTCGTCGACGAACTGGAGCGCGGCATGACCGAGGCGGGCCCGGTGATCGCCCGGGCCGGCGGCGCGCTTGACCTGGTCGCGCTGGGCGAGTGGGTGCACGCCGGTGACGTGCGGGCGGCCCTCGGTGAGCCGGGGGCGTACGCGGGCCGCGGACTGCCTCAGGCGCTCGCGCTGCTCGGCACCCTCACCCGCGAGCGCGGTCACGTGCCGCTGCACGCCGACCTCGACGACCTCGACGAGCCCCTGAAACTCGGCGAGGTGAGCGGTGAGCGGCCGCCGGGCCGGTTCATCGGCGACGCCGCCACCCTCGTACGGCTGTACGCCGGCCGCCCCGTGGACGCAGCGGACGGAACGGCAGGCGCGGCCGGATTCGAGCTGGCCGGGGTGGAGGCGGCGGAGCTGAACATCTTCGGCGGCTGAGCGGCGACGGGGCACCCCTGCCCGTCGTCCGGGCGTAGTCTTGGATTGGACTAGACCTGTAGCAGGCCGACGAATGGGGTCCCATGAGCAAGCGTGCAGTCCTGGAGGTGATCGCCCTCGACGTCGAGGACGCGGTCGCCGCCCAGGCCGGAGGCGCGGATCGCCTCGAACTGGTCAGCGACATGGCGGCCGACGGACTCACCCCGCCGGCCGCCACCGTCGCCGCGATCCGCGCCGCCGTCGACATCGACGTACGGGTGATGCTGCGGCTCGCGGACGGGTTCGCCGCCGGGGACGTCGAGCGGCTGACACGGGTCGCGGGTCGGCTGCGGGAGGCCGGGGCCACGCAGTTCGTGCTGGGGTTCCTCGACGCGGAGGGCGAGGTGGACCTCGGGGCGGTGGAGCGGGTCGCCGAAGTGCTGGACGGGTGCCGGTGGACGTTCCACCGCGCGATCGACCGGGCCGCGAACCGGGACGCGCTGCGCAAGCAGCTCGCGGACTTCCCGGGCCTCGACACGTATCTGACGGCCGGGGCGGCCGACGGCGTGGACGAGGGCCTGACGGTGCTGCTCGCGGAGGCGCGGCGGCGGGGGGAACCGGGGTACGAGCAGCAGTTGCTGGTGGGCGGCGGGCTGCGGCTGGAGCACGTACCCGGGCTGCTGGACGCGGGCGTCGACGGCTTCCACATCGGCGGAGCGGCGCGGCCCGCGGGGTGGGACGGGCCGGTGTCGGCGGACGCGGTGGGGGAGTGGCGGCGGGCGCTCGGACACTGAGCGCGCGGCCGGGTGGTGGTGCCGGTGTCTGTGCCGGTGCCGGTGCGCAGGTCTCTGTGCCGGTGCAGGTGCCGGTGTCTGTGCCTTGCCTGTGCTCGCGGGGGCGCGGCGCGGCCCGGCGTGGCGGGTGCCGGTGCGCCCACGGGTGCCGTCGCATGTGTCGTGACGGTACGGCCGGGCGGGGTGTCCGCAGCTCACGCCGGCTGCGGCGGTGTGCTCGCGGGGGCGCGGCCCGGCGTGGCGGGTGCCGGTGCGCCCACGGGTGCCGTCGCATGTGTCGTGACGGTACGGCCGGGCGGGGTGTCCGCAGCTCACGCCGG
>NZ_JBICYB010000005.1:127597-141416 GCF_043200575.1 Streptomyces sp. NPDC048392 | reverse complement strand
GGCTGCGGCGGTGTGCTCGCGGGGGCGCGGCCCGGCGTGGCGGGTGCCGGTGCGCCCACGGGTGCCGTCGCATGTGTCGCGACGGTACGGCCGGGCGGGGTGTCCGCAGTTCACGCCAGCTGCGGCGGCAGCCCCGCCGCGTGTGTCACGACGAGCCCCGACACCGCGCGGGTCAGCGCCACGTACAGGCGCCGCAGCCCGGTCCGTTCGTCCGGCTCGCCGTCGACCACGGCCTGCGGCTCGTCCAGGACCACGTAGTCGTACTCCAGGCCCTTGGCCAGCGAGGCCGGGACCAGGGTCAGGCGGGTGGCGCGGGTGGTCTCCTCCCCGGGGCCGACGTGGCCGATCCCGGCCGCCGCCAGGGCCGCCGCGAGCCGCGGCACCCGCGCGTCGGCGGCGATCAGGCCGACCGATCCCTCGCGCTCCAGCAGCTCACGGCACGCCGCCACCACGTCGGCCGTGCCCGCGTCGGCCGTACGGATGTCGAAGAACCCCGGGTTCTCGCGGATCGACGCCACCGGCGTCAGGCCCGGCGCGATGTGCGGCAGCAGCCGGGAGGCGTACGCGATGACGTCCGTCGGCACGCGGAAACCGGCCGTCAGCTCCTCGACCACCGCCTCGCCCTTGCCCAGGTGACCCAGCGCCTCCTCCCAGCTCCGGGTCGCCCACGGTGTGGTGCCCTGCGCCAGGTCGCCCAGGACGGTCACCGAGCCGGTGGTGCAGCGCCGGCCCACCGCGCGGTACTGCATCGGGGACAGGTCCTGCGCCTCGTCGAGGACCACGTGCCCGAGGGAGTGGGTGCGCCCGACCAGGTCGGTGGCCTCGTCGATCAGCACGGCGTCGGCGGGCGACCACTTGGCGGACTTCACCGAGCGGGCCGGCTTCACCCACCGCACCGCCTTCTGCTCGTCCTCGGTGAGGACGCCCTCGGCGTGCTCGGCGAGGAAGTCCGCGTCGGCGAGAAGACGCAGCACGAGCCTGGCCGGATCGACCTGCGGCCAGACCGACTTCACCAGGGCCTTCACGGCCGCGTTGCGGGCCACCGCGTTCTGCACCCGGTCGTCCGGCGCCTCGCCCGCCCGCTCCATCCGCACCAGCACGGCGTGCGCGACGCGCTGCGGCAGCGCCTCGCGGGCGGCACCGTAGCGGATGCCACGGGCCAGCAGCTCACGGACGATCTCCTCCAGCTCGTACGCCGGCACCCGCCAGCGGCGCGAGCCGCGCACCACGACGACGCCCTCGGTGGGCGGGGTGACGTGCGAGTAGAGGGCCCGGCGCAGCACCTCCGCCATCCGCGCGTCGCCCTTCAGCACCGCCGTCGCCGCCTCGTCCGCGCCGCGCACCTCGACGTGGGCGACCAGGTCGTCGACGGTGGCCTGGCGGACCGTCAGCTCGCCCAGGGCGGGCAGCACCTGCTCGATGTAGTGCAGGAAGGACCGGTTCGGCCCGATCACCAGCGTGCCGGTGCGGGCCAGGCGCTCGCGGTGCGCGTACAGCAGGTACGCGACCCGGTGCAGGCCGACGGCGGTCTTGCCGGTGCCGGGGCCGCCCTGCACACAGACCGAGCCGGCCAGCCCCGCGCGCACGATCTCGTCCTGCTCGGGCTGGATCGTCGCCACGATGTCCCGCATCGGTCCGACGCGGGGCCGCTCGATCTCCTGCTGGAGCAGCCTGCTGGTGGTCGCGGCCTCGGCCGGGTCCAGCAGGTGCTCGTCCTCGTACGCCGTCAGGTCGCCGCCGGTGTAGCCGAAGCGGCGGCGCAGGGAGACGTCCTGCGGGTCCTTCTTCGACGCCCGGTAGAACGGCTGCGAGACCGGCGCCCGCCAGTCGATCACCATCGGGTCGCCGTCCGCGTCGTGCACGTGCCGGCGCCCGACGTAGAAACGCTCGCCCTCCCCGCCCTCGGCCCGCTCGGCGGCCGGAGCGTGCAGGTAGTCGAGCCGGCCGAAGAACAGCGGGGTCTGGCTGAGGTCGGCGAGCGCCTTGACGCGCTGCTCGATCTGGTTCTCCAGCACGGCGGCGTTGACCCAGTTCGCCGTGACGTCGGTGATGTCGAGGGACTCCACGTCCTCGCGCATGGCGCGCAGGGCGGAACGGGACGCGGCGAGGTGGGACCGCTCCCGGGTCAGCGGGTCGGACGGCGGATCGGTCAGCGGATCGGTCAGCGGGCCGGTCAGCGGATCGGTCAGCGGGCCGGACGGCGGGTCGGACACGGGGTCGTCGTGGACGGGCGTGGACAAGGGAGTGCCTCCGGATGACCTGCGGTGCGGTGGGCGCGGGGTGCGCGCGGTGGGCCGGCCGGTTTCCGTCCGGACGGCAGCACTCCGTGGGGGAGGCGGGCAAGAGCGGAGAGTCTAGGGGAGCGGGGGCGGGACGGGCCAACCGTTTGTCCGGCCCTGTCGGGGTCTCTGCCCGGCTCCCGTCCCGCCCCCGCCCGCCGCCCCCGACCCTTAGGGGATCGCGTCATCCGCTCCGGGGGACGCGCTCCCTCCACGGGCGTAGCGGAGGGCGGCGGGGATTCGGTCCGCAGACCGATGCCGTCCGGGGGTGCGCGGTCGCACCATGGAGACATGAGCGCAGCAACCATCTCCCCCGCCCCGGCACCGGGCCGCCCGTCCGGTGCCACGCCCGTGGCCGGCAGCCACCGGCACCGGCTCGGTGACACCCTGCGCGCCGTCAGGGTGTTCGCCGGCGCCGCCTTCGACGTGGTCGTGCTCGGCGAGTACGGCGAGGAGGCCGGCGTCCGCCGCCGCCAGAAGCCCGGAGCGCTTTTTCAGGCGTCCTCCGCCAGCACCTCGTCCGCGTCCATGATCCGGTAGGCGTAGCCCTGCTCCGCCAGGAAGCGCTGCCGGTGGGCGGCGAAGTCCTGGTCGAGGGTGTCGCGGGCGACGACCGAGTAGAAGTGCGCCTGGTGGCCGTCGGCCTTCGGACGCAGCACCCGGCCGAGCCGCTGGGCCTCCTCCTGCCGCGACCCGAACGTGCCCGACACCTGGATGGCGACCGTCGCCTCCGGCAGGTCGATCGAGAAGTTCGCGACCTTCGACACGACCAGGACGCTGATCTCGCCCTGGCGGAAGGACTCGAAGAGCTTCTCCCGCTGGGCGTTGGACGTCTCGCCCTTGATGACCGGCGCGCCCAGGTGCTCGCCCAGTTCGTCGAGCTGGTCGATGTACTGGCCGATGACGAGGATCTGCTGCCCGGCGAAACGCCGCACGATCGCCTCGGTCACCTTCCGCTTGGTGTCGGTCGTCGCGCAGAAGCGGTACTTCTCCTCCGTCTCGGCGGTGGCGTACGCGAGCCGCTCGGAGTCGGTGAGGTTGACCCGGACCTCCACGCAGTCGGCGGGCGCGATGTAGCCCTGCGCCTCGATCTCCTTCCACGGCGCGTCGAACCGCTTCGGCCCGATGAGGGAGAACACGTCCGACTCGCGTCCGTCCTCACGCACCAGGGTCGCGGTCAGGCCGAGCCGCCGCCGCGCCTGGAGGTCGGCGGTGAACTTGAAGACGGGCGCCGGCAGCAGGTGCACCTCGTCGTAGAGGATCAGTCCCCAGTCCCGGGAGTCGAACAGCTCCAGGTGCGGGTAGACGCCCTTGCGCCGGGTCGTCAGCACCTGGTACGTGGCGATGGTGACCGGCCGGATCTCCTTGCGCGTACCGCTGTACTCGCCGATCTCGTCCTCGGTCAGCGACGTGCGCCTGACCAGCTCGTGCTTCCACTGCCGGGCGGAGACGGTGTTGGTGACCAGGATCAGGGTCGTGGACCTGGCCTGCGCCATCGCACCGGCCCCGACCAGCGTCTTGCCCGCGCCGCAGGGGAGCACGACGACCCCGCTGCCGCCGTGCCAGAAGTTCTCCACGGCCTGCTTCTGGTACGGGCGCAGCGCCCATCCGTCCTCGGCCAGCTCGATCGGGTGCGCCTCGCCGTCGACGTACCCGGCGAGGTCCTCGGCCGGCCAGCCCAGCTTCAGCAGCGTCTGCTTGATCTGCCCGCGCTCGGAGGGGTGCACGGCCACCGTGTCGGCGTCGATGCGGGCCCCGACCAGCGGCGCGATGCGCTTCGACTTCAGGACCTCCTCCAGCACCGGCCGGTCGGTGGTCGACAGGACCAGTCCGTGCGCCGGGTGCTTGGAGAGGGTGAGGCGGCCGTAGCGGTCCATCGTCTCGGCGATGTCGACCAGCAGCGCGTGCGGCACCGGGTAGCGGCTGTACTCGACGAGCGCGTCCACGACCTGCTCGGCGTCGTGGCCCGCCGCCCGCGCGTTCCACAGGCCCAGCGGGGTCACCCGGTAGGTGTGGATGTGTTCCGGCGCCCGCTCCAGTTCGGCGAACGGCGCGATGGCCCGGCGGCAGTCGCCGGCCCGCTCGTGGTCGACTTCGAGGAGCAGGGTCTTGTCGGACTGGACGATTAGGCAGGACACACATACCTCCGGAGATAAGGTCGTCTCATGACAGAACCAACGCCTGTCACAGCACGGGCTATGCCCCGTGCCCGACGCCGGAAGGGCGTCCCGGCCAGCGCGCCGGGGATGCGCGCCGCTATCTATGTTCGCCTATCGCGCGAAACCGACGAGACGACTTCGCCAGAACGCCAGCGCGCGGCCTGTGAGGCGTTGTGCGAGGCGCGCGGCTGGGAAGTCGTAGCCGCCGAGGAGGACATCGACGTCTCGGGCTTCTCGCGCGGGCTCGACCGGCCGGGACTGCAACGCATCCTGACCAGGCTCGCCGAGCTGGACGTGATCGTGTTCTTCAAGATCGACCGGCTTGCGCGCTCGACGGTCGACTTCGCGGAGATCATGCGACTCGCCGAGCACCAGAGCGTTGCGCTCGCGTCGGCGACGGAGCCGCTCGACCTCACGTCGTCCATGGGCCGGGCCATGGCGAAGGTGATCGCGGTCTTCGCCGAGCTGGAGTCCGACACCATCGGCATGCGGGTGTCCAGTGCGCACGAGCACCTGCGCCGCGAGGGTCGGTACACCGGCGGTCGGGTCCCGTACGGGTACATGGTCGTCCCCAACCCCAACGGGGCGGGCAAGGTCCTTGCAGTCAACGAGGGCGAGGCCAAGACGATCAAGCGGATCGTGGAGCGGGTCCTGACCAAGGACTCGCTCATGCAGATCATCAACGACCTCAACAAGGAGGGCGTCCCGTCGCCCGGCCACGCCTCACGCCAGACCACGGGCAAGCGTAGCGACTCCAAGCAGTGGTACACGACGACGCTGCGCAGCATGCTGGGCAACCCACAGTTGCTCGGCCAGGTCATCGAGGACGGAAAGCCGATCCTGCGGACGGACGGTCTGCCCCTGGTCAACCGCCCGCCGATCCTCGACACGGACACCTGGCAGGTGCTCCAGGACGAGTTGGAGCGCCGGGCCAATCCCGGTGAGAAACGTCGGGAGGGGACGTCGCTGCTGCGCGGCATCATGCACTGCGGAGTCTGCGGCGAGCGCATGTACACCTTCAGCGGGCGCAACGGTCAGCTCCGGTACCGGTGCATCGGCCCTCTCAAGTATCGCCAGCGGGCGGCGAAGGGGGAGGAGAAGCCAGGCGTGAAGTGCTACGGGCCGACCGTGGCGGGGGTGACCACCGAGGAGCACGTCACCGAGCAGTTCCTCGCGAAGTACGGGCACCTTTCCGTGATGCGGATGGTCCAGGAGGTGGGCGACGACTTCCGGCCGCAGATCAGGCAGGCCGAGGAAGCGTTGGCCGACTTGCAAAAGGACCGCTACGACCGGGGCCTGTTCAGGGGCGACGATGGAGCGATCCGGTACGCGGAGCAGTACGCCAAGCTGGAGGAGCGACTGGCGACTCTGAAGGAGAGGCAGCGAACGGCGAAGCCGGGCGGCGTGAAGGCGGAGCCGACCGGAGAGACGCACGCCGAGCAGTGGAAGCGCTCGGACGTGGCCGGTAAGCGAGATCTGCTGTTGAACGCAGGCGGCTACGTGGAGGTGGCACCCGCGCGGCGTGGCGGCAAGAAGCTGGACACGTCGCGTCTGTCGGTGTACTTCGGCGAGGAGGGGCACATGCGGCGGGCGGCAGCGGCGAAGGAGAGCGAACAGGAGGCCGACGCGGCTGACAGCCAGGGCTGACGCCGACGTCCCGGACACACGCAGCGGTGCCCCCACCAGACGGACGAGGTGGGGGCACCGCTGATGCTGTCGGGGATCTTGGAAAGGTCCTGATCTAGCGGACGATCGTTGAGCCAAACTGCTAATTGCCGAGGCAGCCTTGGGAGAACTCGGCCCAGCGGTCGGGCGCTGGTCAGCGCCGGCTGTCGTGGGCGGTGAAGACGTCCAGCAGTTCCCGGACGGGGACGTGTGCCTCTGCTGGATGGCGAAGGGTGCCGCCTGCGCAGAGGATGTAGCGAGTGCGCCGTCCCTCGCGTTCGCGGCGTATGTAGCCGGCCTGTTCGAGGTCGGTGACGATGCTCTGCGCGGTGCGTTCGGTGATGCGGCAGACCGCAGCGATGTCGCGGAGCCGGGCGGCAGGGTCGCGTGCGATGGTGAACAGCACCCGGGCGTGGTTGGTGAGGAAGTGCCACTGCCCGGCCTGCTCGCTCACGTTCCGCTCCCTCCACCCGACTCTTCTCAGGTGGGGATACCCGCAGCGCATTTCTGGAAACAGACCTCGCCGGTTTGCGCGTGCTGCGGTGCTTGGGGGGTATGCGGGGTGGGCACTGCTCGGCGCTTCGGAAGTGAGGCGGGTCCATGGATGCTGCTGCCCAAAATGAGGGCCAGGAGCCTCTTGCCGACCGTCCGATCAGGGCCGGTGCCGCGTTCGAGGGCAGTGCGGAGATCGCCGAGGCCCGGGACATGGCCCGCGACTTCCTCACCACGGTGCAGGCCGTGCACGGGCTGCCGGTGTCGGCGCGGGCGATGGGCATGGTGCAGCTGGTGGTGAGCGAGCTGATCACCAACGCCCGCAAATACGCGCCAGGCCCGTGCCTGCTGGACCTGGAGATCGTCGAGGGCGCCGTCGAGATCAGCGTGTGGGACAGCAGCACCACATTGCCGTCCATCGAGGCGGCCGACCCGGAACGGATCGGCAAGCACGGCCTTGAGATCACCATGGCGGTGTCCCAGACGTTCTGTGTCCACCGGGAACCGGTGGGCAAGCGGATCACCGCCGTCATCGAGCTGGCCGACGATCCCGGCGGAGACCCGGCCGGTCGGCAGCCCTCCTGACCGGGCCCGGCCGGACTCCCAAGGTCCCCCGACAGGGTCACGTAGCGGTGCCCCCACCAGATGGACGAGGTGGGGGCACCGCTGTTTGTGTTTCAGGTCAGGCGGCGTGCTGGTCGGGGTTGTGCCAAGGGCCGATGACCTTGATAGAAGGGCGGCAGTAGGACAGCGCCGCACCGTCGCGGGTCGTGAACTCGACTGTCTCTGCGACGAGTTCGCAGAGGGCGTCCCCGTCCGTCTCGGACAGTGCCCTCCTCAGCGTGGGGACGGACTCTGCGAGGTCCCATGAGGGGGAACTGAGGCGGAAGCCGCCGAGGGCGTGTGCGTCGGCGAGGCGGAACGAGAGGCGAGTACTGGGCTGGGGTTCATAGCGGGGTGCGGCTGTCAGCAGGCCGGCCTTGATAGATTCCGGGCCGGAGATGACGACCCGCATGGATGTTGATCGGGGCAGCACTTCGAAGTGGTCGGTTTCGTTGCTGTCGTGGGTCGGCGATTGCCTGCCGAAGAGCTGCCCGATGACCGTGGCGACTTCCTGAGTCCCAGTGGAGACACGCCAGGAGCCTTGGCCGCAGTGGAAGCGGCCGACGAACGTCGTCTTGCGGTTGGTCATGAGAAATCCCCCTCCTGCTTGAGGCGTTGGGTGTGGGCTATGTCGTGGCGGACCTGGGCTGCGAGGAATTCCTCACCGGGGCGGTAGCCGCTGCTGAGGTAGGTCCACGAGGAGGCGGTAACGAGGGTCGTCTCGTCGGTGGCGGGGAGGCCGGCGCGGGCGCGGGCGGCTTCGGCCTGGGCGAGACGCCAGGCACGGCGAACGTCACGGAGTGCGCCGAGGGTCGTGGAGTAGGCGCGGGACTTGGTGGAGAAGTGGCCGCGGAAGCCGAGCATGTGGGCCCACTTCCAGAGCTTGAGGTGGGCGAGCTCCGGCAGGTGGCCAAGGGCCCAGGCGGTGCGG
The DNA here is from genome assembly GCF_043200575.1 of Streptomyces sp. NPDC048392. Classification (NCBI taxonomy): domain Bacteria; kingdom Bacillati; phylum Actinomycetota; class Actinomycetes; order Kitasatosporales; family Streptomycetaceae; genus Streptomyces; species Streptomyces sp. NPDC048392. The sequence goes on along the minus strand of NZ_JBICYB010000005.1, from coordinate 133,287 downwards.
ATCATCTGCCGTACGTGCTGCTGTACGGGCAGGGCCTTGATGAGTTCGGCCTGTCCGGTGCCGTCGCAGTCGGCGCACACGTCGTGGAAGCCGTCAGGGCCGCGTACATAGCCGCGTCCGGCACAGGGGCGGCACATCAGGGTGCGGTCCACGGTGCCGGTGCCTTCGGCGTTCTTGGTGGCGTACTTGGCGACGTACCCGGCCACCTTGGCGTCTGTGTACTCGGCAACGCGGGCGTCGGTGAGTTCGCCGTCGCCCAGGGCAGTGATGGGGTCCACCTTGAACCGGCCGCCCCAGGCGATGACGCGTTCGCCGATGGCGTCGGACTCGATGGTGAGCCGGGCACGCTCGACTGCCAGGCCCACGGCGGCGCTCAGGGCGTCGAAGGTGGCCCAGGCCGGGGGCGGGCTGGTGTGGCCGTCGGGGCCGTCGAAGCGGATCACAGCGTGGAAGTGGACCAGGCCGCGCTTCTGGTACTCGGCGACTTTGGCGAAGGAGACGCGCAGGGCGGAGTTCAGGGCTTTCTGCGTCAGGCCGAAGTGCTTGGCCAGGGCACGGCGCAGGTAGGTGGTGAAGCGCGCCCAGAGCTGTCCGGCGTGGGCGTTCCACAGAACGGCGCCGGTGTAGTCGTAGGTGGCCGGGTTCAGGGGGGTGCCGAGTTCGGGGGCGTCTTCGGCGTGGGTGTCGCCGCAGGCGCAGGGGCGGGGCTTGCCCGCGCCGGTGGTGGGCCGGTTGTGGACGGGGCCGAAGGAGGGGGCGGTGAGGGTAACGAAGGCGCGGGGGTGGTCGCGGACGGTTTCGGCGACGTTCTTGCCGCCGGAGAGTCCGGCCTTGATGAGGTGGTAGGTGTCGGCGGCGTAGACGCGGGAGCAGGCGGGGCAGCGGGAGGAGCGGCGGTTGCCGCAGGTGGTCAGCAGGCGTCCGGAGGGTTCGTCCTCGGAGCGGTAGGAGCGGACCACTTCCTTGGTGGTCTGGTCGGTGGTGATGGTGAAGCCGTGGAGGTTGACGGGGCTGGTGCAGCCGCGCAGGTCGCGTACCTGCTGCTGTACGCGGTCGAAGTCGTGAGTGTTGGCCAGTTCGATCAGATCCCGCAGGCTGGGGCTGATCACGTGGCGCAGGTCGAGGGGGCGGCGCATGGGTGGCGGGGTCTCCTTTCCGGCGCGAGGGTGGAAGCTGCGGGCAGCAGCGATTCAGTGCGCTCGGGCTGCTGCCCGCAGGCATGGCGAGTCGGGCCCAGGGGCGGGCGAGGCGGGTGGTGCCGGAAGGCCGGCGGGGAGAGCGCGGCTCTACAGAGCGGCGTGAAGGGCCGTGGCCATGGGCAGGCCGATGCCGAGTCGCCTCTTGAGCTGGGTCGGAGTAATCGTTTCTCCGTGCTCGGCGTGGTGGGATGCGGCGATGGAGCGTGCCTCGGTCAGCAGCGGCTCGGGGACCTTGACCGCAGGCGCGGCGGGGGCCGGAGCGATCGGGGCCGGGGCGGGTTCCGGTGTGACGGGCGGGGTGGACGCCGTGAGGGGAGCGGGCTGGGCGGGGGCCGGGGCAGGCTCTTGTGCCGCTTCCGTCTCGTCAGCCGGGGCCGGGGCGGTTGCTTCGCGGGTGACCGCGTGGAAGGAACGCAGGAGCTGGGGGCCGACCGCTCCCCAGCCGAGGAGCAGCAGCGGGGCCACGGCGTCCACGGCGGCGCGGCCGTAGTGCGCGGCGGTGATGGGTTCGGCGATGTTGAGGGCCAGGGTGAGCAGGCCGGAGACGTGCATGAGCCGGGTGGCCGCCCTCATCTGCTCGGGCGGGACGCCGCGCAGGGAGAGGTAGCGCAGGGCCACCAGGAGCCCGACCACGGACAGGTCGACCATGGGGGCGATCAGGGGTGCGATGGGGGCGGGGACGCCCAGGCGCAGGGCCAGGGCCCAGACGTTGCCGAAGGAGAAGACGAAGGCCAGGAGGGCGATGATGCCCATGACCACGGTGACGGTGCGCTGAGTGATCCGGTCCTCAGACATAGGGTTTCACCTCCTCTCAGAGGGGATGGGGCGTTGGCCGCCAGGTCGTCAGGCCGCGAGCGGCGTGGAACCGTCGTCGTCAGGGTCGATCTTGGTGAGGTCGACGGTGGGGAGCAGGTCGGCCGGGTCGGCGGTCAGGTGCGCGGTCTCGTGCGCGATCTCAGCCGCCCACTCGTCTGGCACGTACGGGGTGCGGATGCGGGTGAAGCCGGGCTGTGACTGGTGGTTCATCGAGGCGACGCCGACGTAGGCCGGGTCCTGAAGGTTGATCGGGTTGGCGTCCGGCCAGTCCCGGATGTCCTCACCGAGGGCCGCAACGGCGGCTTCGGCGGTCTTCTGCGCGAAGCTCAGGCCGATGGGGCACACGTCGCGGATGAACGTCGGGATGGCGTCGCCCGTGCTCTTCTGCGTGGCGAGGATGACGAGCATGCCCACCGAGCGGCCCTTCTTGACCAGGTCTTCCACCAGCCGGGCGTTCTCGGCAGCGAGCGCGGCCAGCCTCTTCGTCTTGGGGTCGCTTCCCTTGTGGTCGCGGAAGTAGGTGTGCGCCTCATCGATGATCAGCACGACCAGCGGCCACTTCTCGGACGGGTCCACGTCCCACATGGACTTCACCCCGAGCACATCGCGCACCAGGGTCGACCGCACACGCCGCAGGTCCACCAGCCGCCGGAACAGCTTGTTGGCCTCTTCGAGGTCATCACCCACGAAGGCGAACATGCGCCTTACCCAGTCCGCATAGTCACCCTCATACGCGGCGGACACCTTGCCGTCCGCGCAGGCGAACTGAACCCACGGCGCGGGCGCCCAGTCGGACAGAAGCCTGTTGATCAGCGACGTCTTGCCCTTGCCGGGGAGGCCGGCCACGCCCATACCGGTCACGTGCCGAAGGTCGACGGACACCGGCTGGGCGTACTCGTCCACGCCGAGATCCAACCGGGCCACCTTCTCCGGCACCTTGCCCGTGGGACGGTGCTCGGTGGGGAACTTCAGCGGATCGAGCCGCACGCCCCGGATGACGACCGATCCCGGCTCATCCTGGGTGACCGCCACCCGCGTGCACCGCCAGGCGTCCGCCAGGTGCGGGGCAGCCTTCTGGTACTGCTCCAGGCCGACCCCGGGCAGGCAGCCCGCCCGTGCGATCACCCCGTACGCGTCATGCGTCACCTTCAGCGTGGGGACCAGGACACGGGGCTTGACGGGCTTGCCGTCCGCGTTCGACAGGGAAGCCAGCGCGGTCGGCATCTTGTCGATGGCGCACAGCTTCAGCATCTGCGCGAGTCGCTTCCAGGTCCGCCGCACCCGCACGGCCTGCCGAATGGACTGCCGGGTCATGGCATCGGCCCGCAGGTAGCGGACCACCCACATCAGCGCCCACACCGCGAGGGCAGCCAGGCCCACCCCAATCAGGACCGGGGCGTAGCCCATCACCTCGCTCACGTCGTTCAGCGTCACTTTGTTTCCTTCCTTCGTTTCCTGATCGCGGCCACGCGATCGGCCCAGGGGACGGGGGGCCCGGCGATGACAAGGCAGATCTCCGCGCGAAAGAGGGCTTCACCGGGCGAGTAGCCTCCGCGCTCCCACACCGCCGCGACGCGCCGAAGCAAGTCGTCGCGGCAGGTGCGGGAGGAGTCAGGAACGCTCACGCCGCGTCAGCGCTCGGAGCGGCACCGCCGACCAGGTCGAGACGGTCCGCGCGGTACGCGATGCCGTCCGAGAGTGAACCGTTGAAGATCCGGGCCCACGGGGTGGCGAACAGCTCCACCGGCATCACCGGCACACCCGGCTTGAGGCCGTTGGGCAGACCGGTCTCCGGAACGGTGATCTTCAGCGCCTCGGCGCGGTCCTCCTCCATGAAGAAGAGGGTGATCGTGAACAGCTTCGCGCCGGTTTCACGGTCCACGGCGAACTGCGTCTTCTCCGCGTCCGCGTACTTCGGCACGGCCATGTTGCCGACCATGAACGACGCCGACGGGAGCAGGCCAACACGGATACGAGCCATGGAGGCACTTCCTTTCGATTCGGGCCGGGGGGTTCCGGCCGCACCACTACTTAACCACGACACGCGCCACACACGCAACACCCGCACACCGGCTGTCCCGCTACACACGCCACACAAGGGTGACGCGGGTGTATCGCGTGTGGGGTAAGCGCCGTATCCTGCGGGCATGACACTGCCGCTCGAAGACGACTCCCGGCCGCCCTACGTCCAGGCCGCCGAGGTCCTGCGCAGAGAAATCAGCACCGGCCGACTGAAGCCCGGCGACAAGCTGCCCTCTGCCCGCGCCCTCCAGGACCGGTACGGAATCGCAAGCAGCACCGTGCAGAACGCGCTACGGCTCCTCAAGAGCGAAGGGCTGATCTACAGCGTTCAGGGCCGGGGCAGTTTCGTCCGCAATAGCGCCACCACCGCGCCGGCCGAAGCAGCCCCCGGCGAGCAGGGCCAAGAGGATCGGCTCGTGACAGCCGACAACGCTCCCGGCCCCAGCGCGGAATCACTCGCCGAGGACATGAAGGCCATGAAGGCCGACATCAAGCGGCTTGAGGGCACGGTGGCTCGGCTTCTGGAGATCGTGGAGGCGCAGCCGCGGAAATAGCCGTCGCCAACCGCTGCACCATCGCATCCAACCGGGCAACCGCTGCGCATACGTCGGTCAACTCCGCATCCAGCACGGCTATTTCATGCTCGGTCATTTTCCGCTCCCCGCCTTGCTTCCGTGCCATTTCCTTGCATCCCACACAGCCGCCCAGAGCCAGCCGAATCCGGGCTTGCCCGCGCAGGCCAACCAGCGTTCATCGCGCCTGTTGAATCAGGTCTACCGCTCCGACCGGACACGTTCGAAGGCCCCGGCCTCACGCTCCCGTCCAGCGGGCAAGAACCTTTCTGCGTGGCCCGCATGGCGGGAGGCACGACCAACTTGCGCCCACTCGGCAGGCAGTACGAGCCGGGAGCGTCAGGCCCACGGCGAGGCGAAGCAGTCGGATTGCAGTCGGCGCGCTCGGCTTGAATCCGAACGAACGCTCCACTGACCCCGCGCTTTGCGGCCAACATCACACTTCTCCCTTCCTTCGTCGAGGAACATCAATGGTCCGGAGAATCGCCGGTTTGGGTAACCGGCGATCGTCGGCTATGTTTCGCCCCTCGCGGCGAGGGATGCCTATAGGGGTTCGCTTTTCCGGTCGTGTGTGACCCCGGGCGAATGTGACCCTCGCCACTTCCCTGCTCCTCTCGTGCGGGACCTTGTCCGCTCCTCCCCTCGCACCCACAGGCGCCGCCGATTCCCGGCCCTCACCTGCTACCAGGTACAAAAATCCGCCCGGGTGTGACAGCCGGAAGATCACGAATAGATAACGGTCGGTGCGATTTGCCGCGCGCTTTTCCACAGCTCCAACCCTGGACCGATTTGCCTGTGGATAAAGTTCGCCGATCAGCGAAGCAAATAGGCAGAAATGCACCCATTCATGTCTATAGCGGCGGCGGGGATGCGAAACGGATTGGGAGGGCGAGGAAACCGCATGGCGCATGACCGGCCACGGGCCCAGCTCGGCGGAGCTGTTCAGAGTTTCTTTACTGGATCAAGGCGGCCCCCCCACCGCGGGGCGGGGGGGGGGGGCGCCCCCGCCCGCCCCCCCCCCCCGGCCCCCCCCCCCCCCCCCCCCCCCCCCCCCCCCCCCCCCCCCCCCCCCCCCCCCCCC
>NZ_JBICYB010000005.1:118465-127589 GCF_043200575.1 Streptomyces sp. NPDC048392 | reverse complement strand
TTGGGGTGGGGTAGACACCCGCTGGGCGCTTCCCGGCCCCGGGCCCCCGCGGGGGGTCGTTTTCTTTTTTTTCTTTATTGCATCCGGGGGGCCCCCCCCGGGGGGGCGGGGGGGGGGGGGGGCCTGGGGCCGCCGCCGCTCCTTGTCTCCGCCACCGCTCCGGCGGCCCCCACCCGCTCAGCGCGCAACACCTCCAAGGCGGACAGTCAGACCAGGAAGCAACCCGACCACTCCGAGCACCAGGACCAGGCCGACACCGGCCAAGCGAGGTCGCGCCATCCGACCATCCGCACTTCGCAGCCGATGGAACTCAATGCAGCAGGCAGGCCCATGCGCCGGGCAACTGCGTCGGCAACGCCCAGGCCGGGACGAGGTCGAGGGCCGTGACGAATGGAAGCAGCGTGGCTGAGGCCGGCGGGGGGTGCTGGAGACACACGTGACGGGTGCTCGTTCGGCCCACCCGCCGCCGTGGCTGACTTTCGGTGGTGCAGGTCAGAACTGGGATGCAGCCGACCGGACTTCAACAGTGGCCCTCTCTAACTTGACATCGGGGTACGTGGGTTGGAGCCGCACCCGCGTTCGAGCACGCCGAGCGCCCCGGTACCATCGGCACCGGGGTCCTGACCAGGGATTCCAAGACCGGACCACCCCGGATCGCTGTCCAGGCTGAGGGGTGGTCCGGTCTCTTGTTGTGGGCGTCCGCCGCCCGCAGCACGGGCGCGAGCGGCGGACGCCAGGAAGCCGCGAGCAGTCCCCTCGGGGGAGCGGGGACAGCGCGGCGGGCTTACTGGGGTGGCAGCTCGATTTCGATGGCGAGCGCGCCGAGCGCTTCCTTCTCCGCCGGGTAGATATCCCGGATGTTGGCGAGCTGCTGCTCACGGGAGGAGGCTGGGTTGACGTTCGCCGGACCCTCCCCGTCGAGCAGTTCCTCGAACGTCTTGTACTCCGTGACCCGCTTCACCAGGACGTCACACGTCTCTTCGGTGCCCTTGATGCGGAAGCGGATGACGTCTCCGGCGGCCAGGTCTTCCAGGTGGGGGTACTTCACCCGCACCTCGATCGTCTTCTCACCGGCGGCGACGAGGTCGAAGTAACGGCGGTAGAGGTTCAGTTCGCGGACGCGCGCGGCGGCAGTTTCCGTCATGGGGCGGGAACGCTCCTTGCTGTTGCAGCGGACATGAGCCGGCCGAGTTCACCGGCCGAGTACGAGCGGAAGAAATGGCGTGGTTCGGCGAGTAGCACGTCGGTCAGACCGAGAAGGCGATCGACGTACTCTCCCAACGATCCGGGCCACTCGCGGGTGTCGAGCATCCACGGGGCCGCACCGTCGGGCAAGGGCGCGCGCCCCTCGCGGATGAGGGACTTGGACAGCTTCGCGCCCGTGTCCGTGACGACCTGGGGGCAGAAGAGCCGGGCGGTCATCTGTCCGCGAGTGAGGCCCACGGCCTGTAGGGCGCCGTCGACGAGCAGACAGCCGGGCATCCAGTCGCCGCCCTTGACCATGACGTACAGGGTGCCGCGCGCCCCAGCGATGGCCAGTTCCTTGACGAGGTTGCGGTACAGCGTGGCGAGGTCGAGGTAACCATCGGTCGCGGGTTCGATGACGACGTCGTATTCGCCGTGGTGCAGGCACACAGCCGAGATGGTTGCCCGCTCGAAACCGTCGTCACGGACGTGGGTCCGCTCGGCGTACTTCTCGGCCCACCCGCATCCCGGACGCGGGCAGGGGACGCGAACGTGTGGCACGCCGGACGACGGAGACAGATGCCAGCGGGCAGCGTCCAGGCGGGGCAGCAGACGCAGCCAGGTACGGCGGAAGTGCTCGCCCGCCTGCTGCTGGCTGTAGGTCTCGACGGAGTACGACACGTTCAGGCGCTCGGACAGGGCGGTGAACAGCGGCCGGTACAACTTGTCGACCTGGTCAGCGATGCCTGCCTCACCCAGGGCGTGCGCGTAGGCACGCTGGTAGCGGTGACCGGTCTCCTTGTCGGTGACGATGGCGTACGGAGCGTTGTCGAGTGCGCTGAACTGGACTTCCGCCGGTACGCCGAACCTGTCCCGGATCCGGGCCGCCGTGGCGAACGTGAGCGACTGAACCAGGGACGTGCCGACGTGCGGTGCTCCGTTGATCTGCGTTCCTACCACGAACACGATGCGCTCCGGAGCTACCTTGGCGATGTGCGGCCTCAGCAGGTCCTCAGCGCTCGTCAGCGCGTTGGCGAGCACGGTGTTCGGCGATACGGGATAGATGGTCACCGCGTCTTCCCCTCGGTAGATGGGCAGGACAGCGCCGCAGAGCGGCGGGTTTGCGTTCAGCGGTAGAGCTGCGATTGCGTGGTGGACCCGCCCCCGCGCCGGGGGGAACCGGAAGAGACGCGGGGGCGGGAGTCATCGGGTCGGACGACGCCCGCGGGGACGTCGGTGACGGCCCGCCCTTACGGAGGGGTGGGCTAACCCCCCGGCCAGGGCAGGATGCTGCGGAAGGCGAGGCCGGCGAGTCGGCAGCGGGTACACGCGGAGGCAGTACCGAGCGTCGTAGTCCGCCACGGTGAACACGAAGACGCGGCCTGCGGCGAGGGCGCGAAGGGCTTGCTCGTACGCCGCATCGCTTTCCGCCCACGCCCGTAACTGGACATCAGGGCGCGGGACTTCCGGCACGGCGAGAACGAGCGGTGCGTCACGGAGGCCCAGGGCCCCGCTGTCCGGGGACAGCAGCCGTGCGAAACGGTGCGCGGACGCTCTCAGCCACCGGGCCGCGAGGCGCGGGGAACGGCCGCGATAGGTGGCGAGCAGGACTTCTCGGGAGCCGCTGAGGTCGTGGGCGGTGGCTTCACATCGGAATGCGACGGGAGGTCGCACGAAGGCACGTGCAGAGGTCGGTGGGGCGAGCGTCAGCACGTTCGGGCTCACCGCCGACGGTCCTGGGCCGATTCCCGCGCCTTGATCATGCGGCCGAGCTGGTTGTAGTACAGCTCGACTTGCGCAGGGGTGAGGACGAGCATCGACTCGCAGGTGCCTCCGTCCTCGTAGTGGACGGTGACCGCCATGGCGGCCTGCTGCGCGCGGGGGTCGTACACGGCGTCGCGCTTCACGGGCGTGACGTGCGTGACCGGGACCGGCACGGGGCGCAGGGTGCTGCCGTCGGACCTTGCGCGCCAGTCCACGCCTCCGCCAGGCGGACGGAGTTGGTACGACGCCGAGCTGTCGCTTGGCAGCGCGACGACGACCCCGATCGTTCCCGCCTTGGCCAGATCGATGGCGAGGTCGCCAAGGCGGGGATGGAAGGGGCTGCCAGCGCTCAAAGTGGTCTGGGGCGCGGGGAGTTGCTGCGAGGTTCGATCGGCCATGCCCCGAAGCTAGGTGGGTGCTCGGGGCCCAATATGAATCGCAGGAATACGACCCCTACCCGTCGAGGTGGAAGCGGTCCGACATGCGACGCAGCTTCTCACGAGTGCTCGCCCGCTCGGCGTACACGATGCTGCGCAGGGTTGACCGGGCGATGGGGTGGTTCCGAACGAGCTGGGGAGCGATGATCTCGGCCTTCTCCAGTTCCTTCAGCGCCTTGTCGCGGTTCCCGTCCCACAGCCACGCGCGGGCAAGGTCCATGTGGTGGTGTCCCTGACGGGAGTTGGGAAGAGACGCGATCAACTCCTTACTCGTGCGCCGGTTTATCGACAGTGCCTCACGCTGCTCATGCATCTCCAGTGCGACGCTGATCGCATGGATCTGCACGTTGCCCGGCGAGAAAGTCAGACTGTGGCGGTCGTAGATCGGAGGTCCGGCGGCCTCAGCCATCCGCTTGGCCGCGCTCCGTGCATGCTTGATCCGATCCTTCGCTTCGGCTTTACGGCCGCCCCGCGCCGCCGAGACTGCCGCGCGCAGTTGCAGTGACCCCCATGCCCGTATGGCCAACGGCTCACCGCGGTCGTAATCCCGCTGCACGCTGCGAATCGCCTTGTCGGACAGGGCAACGGAGTCGTCCCAGTCGGCCGTGGCCCACATGTCCCACACGCGCATCCAGTCGGCGACGGCAGGCATCACCGGGTCACCGGACAGCCGTGCTGACCATGCGGCCCGTTCGCACGCCATAGCTACCAGCTCCGGGTGTCCAAGGGCGTGCGCGGCGGTGTGCGCGAACTTGCAGCACACCGCGTAGATGGCGTACGCCTCTTCCTGCTCATGGCCTGTGGCGACTTCGGCCAGGGCGCGCGCCTCACGGAACAGGTCGGGGAGCACCTGCACGATCGCCACGTTCGCGGCAGCGTCGCGGAGGCGGTGCAGGCGGGTGGTTTCCTGCCACAGCTGACCGGCTGGGCGGGGCGTTCCGTCGAAGACGGGAGCGAGGTCGTAGCGACGCAGCTCACGCATGATCGCGGCGGCAGACACCTGCCACTGATTCTCGGCCGGGGTGGTGCTGTTGTACGGACGCCCGATCAGGTCGTTCGGGTGTACGTGCAGTTCCGAGGCGAGCAGGTTGAGCAGGCCGACGCGGTCGAGTTCGATGTGCCCGCGTTCCATCTTGGACACCCAGCCCTGTGTCTTGCCCAGGGCGGCAGCGAGGTCGGCTTGCGTCATGCCGAGGCGGAGCCGTGCGCGACGTGCGCGACGGCCGATCTCTTCGGCTTCTTCCAGCATCAGCGCGCCCCCCTAGGGGTGAGGCGCCGGCATTCCAGCGGGCGGCGAGGCATCGTGCTCCATCCATCAGGGCTTGTCCCCTTGACGGTACCCAGGTCGCGGGCCGGGTGTGGAGTGCCCAGGACAGGAAGTGGCAACCTGCGAGGTTTGGACACTGGCCCGGCAGACCGCTCCACAGCTCGGATCTATCCGTTAGTGTGTGCATCGCGCCTGATCGTATGGACGATCAGCGGACCATTCACGGGGCGGCACCCTTTCGCGTGCGTGCGGCCGGACGACGGCTCGGCCAAACGTCAAGTGTGCCTGATCGCGGAGCCGGGCTGCCGGAGAGCTGCGTTGATGCTGCCGATGGGCGGGCCCTCCGGCGCGGCGGCCCCGGGGACCAGTGCGCCGGCAGCGCCGCGGTGGAGGTCAGGACGGTGGCGACACGGCGAACGGCGGTACGCATCGGGTTCTTCCTCCCGGTTCGTTCGCAGGGCACCCGGTGGCTGCCCGACCGTCGACGAACCGACGCGGAACGGGGAGAGGCTCCCCCGCGGGTGGAATCACCCGGCGCGGCGCGCGTGAACCACCGCGTACACCCGAGAGGCCGCCGGGTTTCAGCCCGCGTCGTCGGCCAGCTCCGCCACGCCGGTGATCCGGTGCAGCGGGTAGGTGCGCACCTCGTCCGCCGTGTGGTCGTACGCCGTGACGAAACCGCCCTCGACACGGATCGGGGCGATCACGCGCTGGCTGGCGGCGCCCTCCGCGTTCACGTAGCCGATCCACAGCGTCTCGCCGGTCAGGACCGCCGCCTGGATGGTGGCCAGCGTCTCGGCGGCGCCCGTGCGGGGCGGCTCTTTGCCCGTGGCACCGCCGTCGCCCTCTCCGTCCCCGGGGCCCGGCTTGCGCGGGGTCGTGGAGGCCAGGTCACCGGCCCGGACGGCACGGAGCGCCGCCGCCAGGAGCGTGTCGTCGGGGGCCGGGGGACCGTCCGGCACCGGCTCGGGCGCCGCCCGCGGCGGGGTGCGGCGGGAGTCCGCGCGGGCGATCAGCACGTCCCCCGCGGCGGACTCGGCGGCCGGCGCGAACCCCAGCGCGCGCAGCCCTTCCAGGAGCGCCGCCGGATCGGCCTGCGCGGCCAGCACGGTGGGGGCCAGGCGGCGCAGGCCGAGGCCGGCGGCCCGCTTGTCGGCGAGGATCTCGTCCAGCGTCGCGTCGTCGTCGCACCGCACGTACGCCGAGGCCGCGCCCACCCGCAGCCGCCCGTGCCGCCGGGCCACGTCGTCGATGAGGTACGTCAGCGGTTGCGGCACCGGCGTACGGGAGTGCCGGGCGAGGAACGCGTGCAGGTCGGCGGCGGTCCGCCCGGCGTCCAGCGCACGGCGTACCGAGCCCGGCGTGAACCGGTAGACGGTCGCCCCGCCCTTGGACTCCACGTCGGCGAGGACCCCCAGCACATCGGCCAGCGGACGCTCCAGCGGCCCCGGCGCCACCGCCGTCAGGTCGGCCTGGAGCAGCACGTGGTCCAGCGGCTCGGGAAAGAGCGGTTCGAGCAGCCGGGAGGCGGCCGCGGTGGCCGCGGCCCGTTCGGCGGAGGTCGCGGGCGGGGGCACCGGGGGCGTGCGGTGGTGGACGGGCAGCTTGTCACCGGGGCCCTCGGGCTCCGACGCCGGGCGCGGCGCCTCGGGTGCCCCGATCAGGGACCGTCCCGGCGCCGTCAGCGCCCCGCGCCCGGTGACGCCCAGCAGTTCGGCCTCGGACAGCGTCCACCGGGCGAGCCGGGACCGCAGATCCTCGTCCCGATTCCGGCCCGTCTCCCGCTGCGGGCCGCGCAACGGGCGCTCCCAGCGCAGCCGGGCCAGCACCGACTCCTCGGTGGCCGAGGCACCCTCGGGCAGCGCCGCCAGCAGGGCCAGCACCCGGTGCCGCACCTCCGGCGCCGCCGAACGGTCCAGGTTCGGGCCCAGTGCCGAGAGCGTACGGTCCTTCGCGTCCCGCCCGCCGACCACGCCGGACGTCCGGGTGGCCGTCAGCCACGTCCCCGCGAGCCCGGCCCAGCGCTCGGCCGGGGGCAGCTCGCGCCACTCGTCGTACGCCGGGGTCGCCGCGTACCGCTCGTCGGCCTCCCCGTCGGAGGCGATCAGCCCGGCCCCGTAGGCCAGCTCGACCCAGAACGCGGCGACCGGTTCGGGCACGTCCAGGGCGACCGCGGTCCGCTTCAGGTCGCGCACGCTCAGACCGCCGGCCCGCAGCACCGCGGGTCCTCCCTCGTCCCACTCCTTCAGCAGTTCCTCGACGGTCGCCAGCGCCGCCAGGGCCTGACCGGCCGCGGTGGCGTCCACCACCTGCGGACGGTGCGTGGCGGCGGCCTCCACCGGCGGCGGCACCGGCTCGGGCGTGCGGTGCGCCCGGCCCGCGCGCAGGTGCAGGGCGACCTCGCGGGGCAGCACGACCGTGCCGGGCGCGGTCGGCAGCAGCAAGCCCCGGTCGAGGAGCGCCCGCAGATGCGGCGCCGGGTCGTGGGTGACCTGCCCGTACGGCGGTCCCCACACCAGCCGGGCCAGCACCTCCCTGGACTCCCCGGGCAGCCCGGCCAGGAGCGCCGCCATCCGCCGCCGGTCGGCGAACAGGGTGCCGAGCGCGGACACGGCGGAGACGGAGTCGTGGGTCGAGGGCAGGCCGACGGCGGCGAGGATCTCCTGGATACGGCCCGGGGACATCCCCGCCGTCGCCTCCCGCACGGTGGGCCCGAGCCCCGTCGGGGAGGGATGCTGCGGGGAGGGCGCGAGCAGCTCGCGGGCGGTGCGCACCAGCCGCAGCCGGTCGTCGGCGCCCCACACCAGGGCCTGTTCGCGCAGCAGGGCGGCGGCCCGGGGCAGCGCGGCCGCGACGGCCGGGTCCTCCTCGTCACCGCCCATCAGAGCGAGCAGCTCGCCGTACGAAGCCGGGTCCGGCGCCACGGCCAGGGCCTCCGCCGTCTGCAGCGTGAACCGGTCCAGCCGCTCCAGCGCGCGCACCACCGAGGCACGGGTACCGGCTCGGGTGGCGAGCTGAGTGAGGTCGGTCGGCACGGGGGTGATGAGATCGGGACGACTGCGCAGGAGGGCGGCCAGCGAGACGTCGTCCCTGACGCGGAGCGCCTCCGCCAGGGACCGGGGGGCCGCGGACTTCTCCTCGGTGCTCATCCTGTTCACGTTAGCGGGTGGGTCCGACGGCGGGTGCGGGTGCGACGGCGCGGTGCCCTCGGCCGGGCGGCGCGGGATTCGGTACCTTCGTCCGGCGGGGTACCTCAACGCACCGCCCCGGAGGGGAACGTGGGGATCGAGAGCGACCAGGTCGTCTTCGAGTATCTGAGCCGCGTCGGCGACGTGGCCCAGCAGCGGCAGTTGCCGTCGGCCACCCGTATGCGGCTGGTCTCGGAGCTGCGCAACGAGATCGACCGGCACCGTGCGAAGACCACCGTGGACAGCCCCACCGCCGTCCGCCGCATCCTGGACCGGCTCGGCAGCCCCGACGACATCGTCGACGCGGCGGGTGGCAAGAGCGGCGGGCAGGCACCGGTGCCGCCGCCCGCCGCGGTGCCCGTCCAACGGGACCCCGCGCCCCGCAAGGCCGAGCGGCGCAGAAGCCTGCGGCGCACCGCACCCGCAACCGGCCCCGTGGTCGAGCCTGCCGCGTCCCCGCCGCACCTGGCGAGTGCGCAGGAGCTGGGGGGCACGGGCGGCCGGCGGCGGGACTGGTGGCGCGTGGAGAACGGCCCGTTCGCGGGCGCCGGAGACAGTGTGCCCGGGTTCGTCGGCGGCATCGAGATCCCGGAGCTGCTCAGGCCGCCGCCGGGGGCGGAGGACGAGGCGGAGAAGAGGAACACCGTCGGTGAGAAGGCGGCCGTGGAGGTGGTGGAGGCGGTCGCGGAGCCGGTGGCCGGAGAGGCTGTGGTCCGGCGCCGCCGCCTGCCCCGCCTGTGGCCCGAGGGGGGCTGGAACAACCCCCTGCTGCTGCTCGCCGCCGCCCTCCTGGTCGCCGGTGCCGTGTTCGGCAACCTCGTTCCGCTGGGCCTGGGCTGGCTGATCGCCTACCTCTCCCGCCGGCTGACCCCGGCCCAGTCGAAGTGGGCCGTCCTGGGCCTGCCCGGCACGGTCGCCGCCGCCGGTGCCGTCTGGCTGTGGGGCCGCACCGAGGGCCGCTGGGGCGACCCGGTCGCCGAGGGCCACATGAACGACGCCATCGCCGCAACCTGGCCCTGGGTCCTGCGCACCGCCGCCGTGGCCACGGCCCTGTACCTCCTCTGGCGCGCCCGCCGCCTTCGGGGCTGACCGGGGTGGGAGCGCCTGCCGTGGTCCCGGCTGTCCCGGGTGTGGTCCTGGGTGCTGCCCTGTGGTGAGGCCTCTGCCCCGCCGCCTTCGGGGTTGAGCGGGGTGGGAGCGCCTGCCGTGGTCCCGGCTGTCCCGGGTGTGGTCCTGGGTGCTGCCCTGTGGTGAGGCCTCTGCCCCGCCGCCTTCGGGGTTGA
>NZ_JBICYB010000005.1:0-118367 GCF_043200575.1 Streptomyces sp. NPDC048392 | reverse complement strand
GAGCGGGGAAGAAGCGCCCGCCGTAGCCCCCGCCGCCCGGGTGCCACGCCGGCCGCCGCCCTGCGGTGAGGCCTCCGTCCCGCCGCTGTGCGCCCTCTGCCCGCCCCGCCCCGCCGGCGTCTCGTCGCGGTAACGCGGTAACGCGGCGCACGGCCCACGCCCGGCCCACGCACGGTCACGGCGCACGGCTGCGTGCGAGGGTTCGTGCAGGTGTGGTCGCGGGCCGCCTCCCCGGATGCCGGCCCCGGGGGGAGGCAGCCCGGGCCGGACGGGTGCCCGGCAGGCGCTCGCCGGCGGCCCGGCACAATGGGCCCCATGGCCTCCACGACCCGTCCCGCGCCCACCGTCGGATTCGACCTCGACATGACGCTGATCGACTCGCGGCCCGGCATCCGGGCCTGCTACCTGGAACTGAGCGCGCGGACGGGGACGTACGTCGACGCCGACCTGGCCGTGACGCGGCTGGGGCCGCCGCTGGCCCACGAACTGGCCAACTGGTTCCCGGCCGAGGAGATCCCGGCCGTCGCCGACCTGTACCGGGAGATCTACCCGGCCCACGCGATCGAGCCCACGCTCGCGCTGCCCGGCGCCCGGGAGGCCGTCGCCGCCGTACGCGAGGCCGGTGGACGGGCCGTCGTCGTCACCGCCAAGTACGAACCGAACGCCAAACTGCACCTGGCGCACCTCGGCATCGAGCCGGACGCCGTGATCGGCGGCCTGTGGGCCGAGCAGAAGGCCGTCGCACTGCGCGAGCACGACGCGGACGTGTACGTCGGCGACCACGTGGGCGACGTACGCGGGGCGCGCGCCGCCGGTGCCCGCTCCGTGGCCGTGGCCGGCGGCCCGTGCGACGCCGAGGAGCTGCGCGCGGCCGGCGCGGACGTCGTCCTCGCCGACCTGACGCGCTTCCCGCGGTGGCTCGCGGCCTACCGCGGCGGCGAGGGCGGCGCCGCGGAGCCGGACGCGGCGCGCGCCTGACGCCGCCCGGCGGCGATCGACCGGAGCACTCCCGCCCCGGCGACCAGGAAGCCCACTCCCATCAGCATGCTCAGCCCGAACATGTAGGTCGGAAAGGGCGTCGTGCCCAGCAGCATCGGCGCCACCGTGACCAGAGTGGCCACGGCGCCGACGAAGAAGACGATCACACCGGCGCGGATCAGCCGGTCACCGGGCTCGGTGGAATTCGTTCGGGTTTTGTCACGCACCCGACCAGGGTAGTTCCCGGGCCTGAAGAACGACCGGGGGCGTCCTGTCGCCGGCCCGGAGACCATGAGCCTTGGTACCGGCGGGTCCGGACGACCCGCGCACCCGCGCCGGTCCTGATGCCTCTGCCGACACGGGGAGGGGCCCTGCCTCGTTTTAACGCATGTTGAGGTGGAGAGACCCCCGGTAAGGTTGCGCGACGGCTAGTTCAACGGCGTCCGGGTCAGTCCGGGAGTGATCGAGGGAGCGTGTGCTTTGCCGACTGGCAAGGTCAAGTGGTTCAACAGCGAGAAGGGCTTCGGCTTCCTCTCCCGTGACGACGGCGGCGACGTCTTCGTGCACTCCTCGGTCCTCCCCACCGGAGTCGAGGCTCTGAAGCCCGGTCAGCGCGTGGAGTTCGGCGTCGTCGCCGGGCAGCGCGGCGACCAGGCCCTGTCCCTGACCCTGCTCGACCCCGCCCCCTCGGTCGCGGCCGCGCAGCGCAAGAAGCCGGACGAGCTGGCGTCCATCGTGCAGGACCTGACGACCCTCCTGGAGAACATCACGCCGATGCTGGAGCGCGGCCGCTACCCCGAGAAGACCGCCGGAAAGAAGATCGCCGGTCTGCTCCGGGCGGTCGCCGACCAACTCGACGTCTGACTCCCCCGTCGGGGTCGTCCTACGGAAACGCCAGCGCGTCCGGGCCGAGGGCCGGTACGAGTCCCTCGGCCGCGGCACGGGTCAGCAGGCCCCGGACCGCCGCGTACCCGCCCTCGCCGAGGTCGGCCGTGAACTCGTTCACGTACAGGCCGATGTGCTGGTCGGCGACGGCCGGGTCCATCTCCTGGGCGTGCTCCATGACGTACGGCCGGGACACCTCCGGGTCGTCCCAGGCCGCGCGGACCGAGGCGCGGACCGCGTCGGCGAGCCGCGTCAGCGTCTCCTCACCCAGTGACCGCCTGGCGATGATCGCGCCGAGCGGGATCGGCAGCCCGGTGGTCCGCTCCCAGTGCTCGCCCATGTCGGCGAGCTTGTGCAGCCCGTAGTTCCGGTACGTGAAGCGCGCCTCGTGGATCACCAGTCCCGCGTCGACCTTCCCGTCCCGCACGGCGGGCATGATCGCGTGGAAGGGCATCACGACGATCTCCCCGACCCCGCCGGGCACCGTGTCCGCCGCCCACAGGCGGAACAGCAGGTACGCCGTCGACGTCTCGCTGGGCACCGCGACCGTGCGCCCGCGCAGGTCCGCGTCCGCCTCCCGGGTCAGCACCAGCGGCCCGCAGCCCCGGCCCAGCGCGCCCCCGCAGGGCAGCAGGGCGTACTCGTCGAGGACGTACGGCAGCACGGCGTACGACACCTTCAGCACGTCGGACTCGCCGCGCTCGGCCATGCCGTTGGTGAGGTCGATGTCCGCGAACGTCACGTCGAGGGCGGGGGCGCCCGGGACACGGCCGTGGGCCAGGGCGTCGAAGACGAAGGTGTCGTTCGGGCAGGGGGAGTACGCGATCCGCAGGGTCTCAGCGGTCGGGTCGGTCGGGTCGGCCGGATCGGCCGGATCGGTCGGGTCGGTCATGTGGATTCCAACTCCTGAGGACGGGTGCGAGCTTCCCGAAGGCGTCCGTCAGTGCCGCGAGCGCCTCGCCCACGCGCCAGGCGGCGCGGTCGCGCGGGCCGACCGGGTTGGAGACCGCGCGCAGTTCCAGCACCGGCACACCGTGCGCGGCGGCGGCCTCGGCGACGCCGAAGCCCTCCATCGCCTCGGCCAGGGCGCGCGGGTGGCGCTCGCGCAGCAGCGCGGCGCGTTCGGCGGTGCCGGTGACGGTGGACCCGGTCAGGACGGTGCCCGGCCGGGCACCGGTCGCGGTGGCCACGGCGGCGACGAGTCCGGCCGGCGGGTGGTGGGTGACGGTGCCGAAGCCGAGGTCGGTGACCGGCAGGAAGCCGTCGGCGGTCTCGGCGCCCAGGTCGGCCGCGGTGATCTCGTCGGCGACGACGAGCGAGCCGACGGGCGCGTCCGGGACGAAGCCGCCGCCGATGCCGGCCGAGACGACCAGGTCGTAGGCTGTGCCGTCGAGGGCCGCGGCGGTCAGGGCCGCGGCGGTGGAGGCGGCGGCGAGGGCGGGGCCGACCCCGGCGGCCAGCAGGTCGGGGCCGGCCGGCACCCGGTGCAGGACGACTCCGGGACGGGGCACTTCCGTACCCGCGGCCGGGAACGCCCGGGCCACCGCGTCCCGTTCGGCGGGGACCGCGGTGGCCACGAGGAGGTGCACGGAGGACGTGGTCAGTCCTTCTTCAGCTCGAAGACCCACACACCGGTGATCTTCTGGCTGTCGTCCTTGCCGTCACGGGCCGCGACGGCGACGTTCGTCGAGTCGCCCTGGGCGCCGTACTGCGCGTTGAAGAACACGCTGCCCGGCACGGTGCGGTAGGTCTTGTCGCTGTCCTCGACCAGCTGCTGACCGTTCATCAGGATCGTCCAGTGCCTGTCGGCGATGTCCGGGTCGACACCGAACCGCACGGTCTCGTCCTGGTCGACCGTGATGGACTCCGCGTCCTTGTCCTTCAGGCACTTGGTGATCTCGTCGGGGGAAAGGGTTTCGCCCTTTCCGCCGCAGGTGGCCTCGGAGCTGACCGAGTCACTGCCGACCGTGATCGTCGAAATCGGGGTCGGCTCGTCACAGGCGGACAGCAGGAGCAGTCCGGCGGACACGGCGCCGGCGGCGGCGACGGCGCGGCGGCGTCGCACAACGCGGTGTCCGGTAGCGGCGGTGCCGCGGGGCAACGTGGTCATGGCGGAAGGCTATACGGCGCCTCGGCCCCGCCCCCCACCTGGGTACGGCGTGGCGTGGTCACGCCACCTTCCCCCGCGCCGCTCCCCCGTGCCGCGCCGAGTCGATCAGCCCCCGTACGGTCGTCAGCCACCCGGCGGCGATGATCGCGGCGGCCACCGCCAGGCCCAGCGTGCCGTTGAGCGGCAGCACGATGCCGACCGCGCCGCCGAGCACCCAGGAGACCTGGAGCAGCGTCTCCGAGCGCGCGAACGCCGACGTACGCACCTGTTCCGGCACGTCCCGCTGGATCAGCGCGTCCAGGGACAGCTTGGCCAGCGCCTGCGCGAACCCGGCGACCGCCGCCAGGCACGCCACCAGGAAGGCGCTGAAGAACAGCGCGGCCACCACCGCCGTGCCCAGCACGATCGCGACGACCGTCACGATGATGATCTCCGGCGCCCGGGAGCGCAGCCACGCCCCGACCGCCGTGCCCAGCGCGTTGCCCGCACCGGCCGCGACGCCCACGATTCCCAGCGACACGGCCGCGTTCTGACCGGTCATCGGGTGCACCCGCAGCAGGAACGCCAGGAAGAAGATCAAGAAGCCGGTCAGACAGCGGATGGCGGCGTTGGCGGCCAGCGCGTGCGTCACCGCCGGCCCCACCGTGCGCAGCCCCGGGCGCTTGCCCCGCCCCCGCAGCGGCCTGGGCAGACGGTCCTCGTCCGCGGCGAGCAGCGCCCGGTCCTCGCCGCGCGCCGAGTCCACCTTCCGCGGCAGCGTGAACGACAGGACGGTGCCCGCGACGAAGATGACGAACGCGCCGTACAGCGGCCACCGCGGCCCCACCTGCTGGAGCCCCGCCCCGATCGGCGCGGCGGCGCCGGTGGCCAGCAGCCCGCACAGGGTGACCCGCGAGTTCGCCTTCACCAGGGAAACGCGGGGCGGCAGCAGTCTCGGCACCACCGCGCTTCTGACCACGCCGTACGCCTTCGAGGCGACCAGTACGCCCAGCGCGGCCGGGTACAGCTCGATGCCGCCGGAGATGACGGCCGCCGACAGCACCAGGGCGAGCAGCGCCCGGGCTCCCATCGCGGTCGCCATCGCCGCGCGGCGGCCGTGCGGCAACCGGTCCAGGAGCGGGCCGATCACCGGCGCGAGGAGCGTGAACGGCGCCATGGTGATGGCGAGGTACAGCGCGACCCGGCCGCGCGCCTCGTCGGTGGGGACGGAGAAGAAGACGGTGGAGGCGAGCGCGACGGTGATCATCACGTCGCCCGCACCGTTCACCCCGTGCAGCTCGATCAGCTTGCCGAGGCCCGACTCGCCCGCGCCGTGCGCGTGCGTCGCCCGGCGGATGCCGCGCGCCGTGCCGGTCACCGGCAGGCGCAGGGCCCGGCCGACCGCACGGAACCGGGAGCCGGGGCCGTGCCACCGGCTCCCGCGCTTGAACTCCGTCCGTGCGGCTGCCACCCCGTCATAGTGCCCCGTCGGCGGCCGCTGTAGCGTTGACACGGCACGTATGGCGGTGATCGAGTCGGGTGACACCGCCCGCGGACACCGGACCGTACCCGGCCGAAACTCCCGTCGGTGTAGGCCCAGCGCACATGAGCAGGTAGCGTGCCTAGCGCGCCGTGGCGAACGTTCTCGGCCGCGCGCCGTACGGCCATCCCGCAGAATGGATGACGTAGGTGCGCCCGAGCGCGACTGGGCGCGGACGTCGACGCGGTCCACAGGTCCGCTCCGTCCGCCTCTCGCGGGAAGCGGCGCACTCGTGAGACGGCGTATGGAGAGAAGCGATACCTGTGAGCGCAGCGACAACGCGAAGCCGCACCCCTGACCGTCTGTGCGCCGAGGCCGTCGACCTCGCCCGCGCCGCAGCCGAGGAGGCCGCCGCACCCGGCGTCGTCGGCGAGCACGAGGGCGTGGTGTCGGAGGGCGACCGGGTCGTCACGCACCACTTCGCCTGCGAGGAGCTGGGGTACCGGGGCTGGCGCTGGGCCGTGACCGTGGCCCGAGCCTCCCGCGCCAAGATCGTCACGGTGGACGAGGCGGTGCTGCTGCCCGGCCCCGACGCGCTGCTGGCCCCCGAGTGGGTGCCGTGGAGCGAGCGGCTGCGCCCCGGGGACATGGGCCCCGGGGACCTGCTGCCCACCGACGCGGAGGATCTGCGTCTGGAGCCCGGCTGGACCGGCGAGGACGAGCCGCCGCCGAACTCCGCCGTCTCCCACGAGATGGCCGACCTGGTGGAGGCCGAGGACGCCGAGGTGACCGCCGGGCCGCCCGCCGAGCTGTCGGCCGTCCCGGCCCGCGGCACGATCTCGGCGGTCGCCGAGGAACTGGGCCTGCGCCGCACCCGGGTGCTCTCCCGGTACGGCCTGCACGTGGCCGCCGACCGCTGGGAGGAGGGCTACGGCCCGAAGACCGCGATGGCCCAGGCGGCCCCCGCCTCCTGCGTCAGCTGCGGTTTCCTCGCCCGGATCGGGGGCTCGCTCGGGCAGGCCTTCGGGGTGTGCGCCAACGAGTTCTCCCCGGCGGACGGCCACGTCGTGTCGCTGGCCTACGGCTGCGGCGGGCACTCCGAGGCGGCGGTCATGCCGAAGCCGCCCCGGGTGGCTCCGCCGGTCATCGACGAGACCCGGGTGGATCCGTTCCCGCTGCGGCCGGCGTCGGACTCCGGGTCCGTTCCCCCGGCCGAGGACGAGGCGTCGGCGGAGCTGGGGCACTCGTAGGAGTGCCGCACGGGCCCTGCCGGGCGTGTCCGGAACGCGGCGGGGCCCGTCGCGGCGTTGCCGTCGGCCGGGCCCCCGCACGTTCGCGTGCGGCAACGCCCGTCGCGTTCCACCCGTCTCCACCCGGGTGCCCGCCTCAGCCCGTCTCCATCCGGTGCCCGCCTCAGCCCGTCTCCGCCCGGTGCCCGCCTCAGCCCGCGTCCGGTTCGGGTGGGCCCGGGCCGCGGGGGCTCTCGGGTGGGCGGCTGGGGGCGGCGCGTCGTCCCCGGGGTGCCGTACGGGCCTCGCCGGGGTGGCTTGTCGTCCCTGTGGACGGCTCCGGGCGGCGGCCCTGGGGCGCCGGATCGTCCCCGGAGTGCCGTACGGGCTTGCCCGGGTGGTCTGTCGTCCCTGCGGGCGGGTCAGAGCGGCGGGTCGTCCCCCGGGGAGCCCCACGGGCCTCGACGGGGTCGTCCGTCGTCCCTGCGGGCTGCCCCGGGCGGCGGGTCAGATGGTCATGGACTCCTGGAGCCAGCGGCTCACGCGGTACGGCGCCCACCAGGCGAGCGGGCCGATGTCGAGGGCGAGCCGCTCGGCGCGGAAGTCGTCCAGTACAGCGGTCGGCAGGGTGTCCGACGGAACGCCGTACGTCAGGCGTTCGATCGTCGCCCGGTACTCGGGTTCCTCGGCGGTGAAGCGGCGCAGCTCGCCCCAGCGGCGGTCGCGGATCTGCACGAAGCCGGGGCCCACGCGCCACAGGCACTTGCACAGGTAGTGGCCGCGCCGCCACCTCCGCAGCGACTCCGCCGGGTCCTCGCCCGCGTCGTCCTGGTCCGGGCCGCCGGCGGTGTCCGGGGCGTCGATGCTTCGGGGCGGCTGAAGGTGGCCGAGCACCTGCCAGGCGTTCGCCGCCGGGTCGAGCCGCAGCTCCCAGTCGACCAGGACCGCCCGTGCCGTCAGGTCCCGCACCAGGCTGAGCGCGGCGACCGTCCGGGCGGCCCGCTCCGGGCCCGCCTCGCCGGTGAGGTCGACGGGTTCCGGCAGCCGCACCCGCCGGGCACCCAGGCGCCACAGCCGGTCGGCCGCGCCGGACGGGTCGCCGGACGGGTCGATCTCGCCCAGGAACATGCCGGGCAGTGCGCAGGCCGCCGGATCGTGGTCCCGCCAGGCGAGGACGGGCGGCGGGCTCAGGGTGGTGCTCATGGGCGGACTCCTCCTCGGGGCGCGGTCATACCCGGACGGGTTCGGCGGGGGCGGGCTCCGCCGCGTACGCGTGGCGCATGAAGTCGAGCCGCAGCAGGTCCTCGTTGACGGCGGCCGGAGCGAGGTGGACGTACTGCCCGGCGTCGGTGAAGACCAGGCCGAGGGCGATCCACCCGTCCAGGAGCCGCCGCACGGCGGCCTCGTCCCGGCCGCCCCCGGGTGCCGTGCGGGACGCCTTGCGGGCGAGGGCGGCGGCGGTGTGCGGCTGGTCCAGGAGCCGGAACACGGCCAGTTCGAACGGGTCGGTCAGTTCCGCCGTACGCCAGTCGAAGGCCCGTCGCCGGGACACCAGGACGATCCGGTCACCGAGGTCCTGGTGGGTGAGCCGGGCGTCGGCGTGGTGCTTCTTCCAGGCGGCGAGCGCGTCGTTGAGGGCGCTGACGGTGGGTTCGCCGATGCCCCGCTCCGGCGCCTCGAAGACGTAGGCGAGGTCGTACAGCTCGTCCTCCGGCAGGTCGTAGGTGAAGCGGTAGTGCGCCTCGGGCCGCAGACCGGTGAAGCCGAGTTCGGGGCGTTCGAAGTAGGGGCTGAAGCGTTCGATGGCGATCCGCGCGGACAGGTCGACCGGCGGATCGAGGTGCTCCAGCGCCGGGATCTGGGCGATCACCGGCTCGTAGTCCCCGGCCGTCTCGCCGGGGAAGCCGTGCAGGTAGTTCCAGGCGACGGACAGCCCGGTCTCCGCGCCGTCACGCAGCATCCGGACGTTCTGGCAGCCGCTGACGCCCTTGTCCATCAGGTCCAGCACCCGGTCGTTGAGCGACTCGATACCGGGCTGGACGTAGATCATCCCGGCCTCGGCGAGGGTACGGAGCTGGGGGCGGCGCATGTTGGCCTTGATCTCGATGTGCAGCCGCAGGTCGTACTCGCTGTCGATGATCCGGGGCAGCACGGTCGTCAGGTAGCCCATGTCGAGGATGTTGTCGACCACGTACATGTCCAGCACCCGGTGGCGGCGGGCCAGTTCGATGATCTCGTCGTAGAAGGTGTCCGGGCTCTTGGAGCGGAACTCCATGAAGGAGCCGTTGAGCCCGCAGAACGTGCAGTGGTGCTTCTCGCCCCACCAGCAGCCGCGCGCGCCCTCCACGACGAGCTTGGGCTCGACCCAGTGCCGGGCCGCGGAGGCGGCCAGGCGTTCGAAGTAGCCGGTGTAGTCGGGCGGCAGGATCGCGGCGGGCGGCAGCGGGCGGGTGGCCATGGCGTTGGCCGTGCTCGCGCCGTCAGGCCCGCGGTGGCACAGCCCCGGCACCCCGTCCAGTCCGCCGCCCTCGGCGAGCGCGGTGAGCAGTTGCGGGAACGCCGCCTCGCCCTCCCCCCGGATCACGTGGTCGACGAACGGGAAGTTGCGGTGCACGGCGGCGCCCTGCGCACCGTCGCAGTTGGCCCCGCCGAGCACGGTGACGATGTGCGGGGCGAGCTGCTTGACCCGCCGGGCGGCGGCGAGCGCCGCGGCGTTCTGCTGGAACGTCGAGGTGAAGCCGACGACGTCCGGCTCCGCCGCCACGATGCGCCGCGCGATCGTGTCGACGAACTCCGGCACCACCCGGTGCAGCGCCAGCGACATCTCCATGCGCGATCGGTTGAGCTTGCCCCGCATGACCGAGGTGAACTCCTCCTCGCGCCAGTGCGGGTCGTCGTAGAGGGCGGAGGAGAACACCCAGTCCCCGCAGCCCAGGAAATAGGAGGAGAGGGCGTAGTACTCGTAGTCTTCGCCGGTGAATTCGGTGCGCTCGGTGATCCAGTCGGTGAATTCCAGATTGGCGTGCAGGATTTCGGCCCCGGCACCGGGCACGCGCTCGTCCACGCTCCGTTTGAGGATTCCCAGCGCGAGGGACGGGAGGTCGATCGGCGACCAGGGCATGTTGACCAGCAGGACACGCATGTCGGCTCCTCGGGGGTGGGACCGGCCGGCCCGGCGGCGCGGTGCCGCGACGGGCCGGCCGGCCGGTGGGTCAGTCCTCGTCCGTGTCCTCGGCGTTGCGGAACGGGACGGTGATGGTGATGCCGACGCTCGGCTTGCGGTTCTCCTCGTCACCCGCGAGCGGGTCGTTGTGGATGATGTCCTTCTGCATGGGCGTTTCTCCCTTCTGTGCCGGATGCGGTGGTGTGGTGCTCCCCGCTCCGGGCGGAGCGGGGCGTCTGGGGGTGGCGCCGCGCGGGGTCGCGCAGTTCCCGGTCGAGGAAGACCACGGCCCGGCGCAGCACGGTGACGTGGTCGTGGCCGTCGTAGCCGTCGTGGCCGGAGTCGAGCCACAGCGCCTCGTGCCGGACCCCGGCGGCGCGGAGGGCGGCCAGATAGCCGCGGACCTGGCCCGGCGGGCACTTGGCGTCGTGGGTGGCGGCGGCCACCAGCAGCGGGGCGCGGACGGCGGCGGCGTAGTGGAGGGGGGAGCTGCGCGCGTAGCGGCGCGGGACCTGCTCGGGCGTGCCGCCGAAGAGCCGCTCGTCCAGGGCGCGCAGGGCGGGGGTGGAGGTGCGGTGGGCGGCCGCGCTGTCGGCGACCGGTTTCACGGCGACTCCAACCTGCCACAGGTCCGGCCGGGTGCCGAGCGCGAGCAGGACGAGGTAGCCGCCCCAGGAGGTGCCCCACAGGCCGGTGGCGTCGGCGTGGATCAGCCGCCGGGCCACCAGGTCGGCCCGGACCGAGGCCAGGTCCTCGACCTGGGTGAGGCCCACCCCCGAGCGGTAGGCGTGGCGCCAGCGCGGCCCGTACCCGGTGGAGCCGCGGTAGTTGACGCGGGCCACGGCGAAGCCCGAGGCGACCAGGGAGTGGACGATGCCGTCGTAGGCGTCGCGGTCGTGGTCGGCGGGACCGCCGTGCACCAGGAAGACCGCCGGGGCCGGTCCCGGCGGACCCTCGGGCAGGCTCAGCAGGGTGTGCACGGGCCCGTCCGGGCCGGGTGTCCACACGTCACGGTGACTGCCGGGGACCGGGCCCGCGGTGGGAAGTTCGGGCAGCGCCGTGCCGTGCGTGGAACACAGCCGGGGCGGGTGGCCGGTGGCCGTCCACAGGTAGTGGAGGTCGCCGCCGGGCCGGGTGGCGGCGTCCAGGAGTGTGCCGGGCGGCGTGGGAACGGGAGACAGGGTGCGGGCGGCGAGGTCGGCCCGGTGCAGCAGGGAGCGGCCGTGCCGGTCCTGCCGGACCAGGACGGTGCGGCCGTCGCCGTCCCAGCGGGCGGTGATCTCGGTGTCGAAGACGTGCCACGCGTGCTCGCTCGTCCCGCCGCCGTCCCGCCAGGTGGCCAGCGTGTAGCCGTCCGGGCGCTCGCGGACCAGCAGCAGGACGCCGGCGCCGTCGCCGGTGTCCGGGGCGAAGCCCAGGGGCCACAGCCGGGTGCCGGGCGCGGCCGCCAGGTCGGCGCGGAGGCCCCCGTCGGGGGTGCGGACGGTGGCGCCGGCCGGGGTGGCGAGCGAGAGCAGGCGGCCGTCGGGGGTGATGCCGCCGAGGGTGGCGGAGCCGTCCACGTACAGCGCGGTGCGGGCCGCGCCGCCCCGGGGCCCGGTGTGGACGGTGGTGCCGCGGGCGTCGCCGAGCGCGATGGCGACGGTGCCGCGGTCGCTCACCGCGAGGCCCCGCGGCAGGCCGGGCGGCAGACCCGTCAGGCCCGGCCGGTCGGGTCCGCCCGCGAACGGCTGGTGCTGCCAGCGGCCCGCGCCGCGGGCGTCCTCGTCGAACCACCACACGTACCCGTCCCGGTCCACGGCACCGTGCAGTGTGCCGCCGGGGCGCCGGGTGACCTGCCGGGCGCGGCGGGTGGCGGCGTCCCAGGTGAACACCTCGCACCGGCCGTCGGAGTCGGCGGTGAAGACCATCTTCGCCGGGTCACCGGCGCACACCTCCGGCAGCGCGGCCCGGTACACCCGGTAGTCCCCGCTCATGCCGTGGCCGTCCCGGCCAGGGCGCCGCGCACCGGGCGGCGGGAGGTGTGCACGGCCAGCAGGGCCAGGGCCGCCCCGCAGGCCAACGCCGGCGCGCCGGTGGCGAACCGGTCGGTGAGCACGCCGGCCAGGACGGGCGCCAGGGCGGCGGCACCGACGGTCGCGGTGGCCAGCACCGCGCCGGTACGGGCCTGGAGTGCGGGTGCCGTGGCCGCCAGCGCTCCGGCCTGGAGGACGACCGAGGCCAGCGGCATCGCCAGGCACACCAGGGCGAACAGCAGCCCGTAGGCCCAGGCACCGGTGACCGTGGCCAGGAGCGCGGCGAGCGGGACCAGCGCCCAGGTCACGCCGGGGACGATCCGCGGGGCGCCGAACCGCCCGACGACCCGCGGCGCGGCCAGCGCCCCGGCGAGTCCGGCCGCTCCCGAGGCGGTGAGGACGCCGCCCAGCGTGGCACCGCCGTGGCCGCCGCGCTGGAGGGTGAAGACGGCCTCGTAATACAGCATCACCACGACGAGGTTGACGGTGGTGCCCCACACCAGGACCAGGCGCAGCAGCGGTGAGGAGCGCACCAGCCGCAGCCCGGCCGCCCCCTCCCGCAGCAGCCGGCCGCCGCGCCGCGCGGGCGGGCGGGGCCGGGCCGCACCGGTGGCGGGACCGGTGGCGGGGCCGGTGGCGGGGCCGGTGTCCGCCGGACCGGTGTCCGCGGGCCCGGTCCCCGTGTCCGCGGCGGGTGACGGTCCGGGCGCGCTCAGGTCGGCGCGCACGGCTCGTACGCACAGGGCGCCGACCACGTAGGACAGCGCGTCGGCGAGGAAGGGCAGTGCCCGGGACGCCTGGTAGAGCAGGCCGCCCAGGGCCGGGCCGGTGATCAGCGCGCCCTGGTCGGCGGCGGCGAGCCGGGACACCGCCCGGCCCTGGCCGGGGCCGGGGACGAGCAGCGCGACGGTGCCGCGGGCCGCGGCCTCGAAGCAGGCGGTGGCGAACCGTTCCACCAGGACGGCGGTGAGGATCAGCGCCAGCGGCGGGGTGCCGAGGAGCAGGGCGAGGCTCAGAGCGCCCATGGCGAGCGCCGCCAGGAGGGAGGAGGCCAGCATGACGCGCTTGCGGGCTCCACGGTCGGCGGCCACCGCGACGAGCGGGCCGAGCAGCAGCCCCACGGCGGTGGAGACGCCCGCGATCAGACCGACCGTCCGCGGCGAGTGCCCCAGGTGCAGCAGGAGCAGCGGCAGGACGGCACCACTGGCCTGGCTGCCGATTCCGTCGGTGGCGTTGGCCCACCACAGAAGCCGGAAATCGCGCGTTCCCACCCCGGGGTGGGACGGTCGTGCGGTCGACACTGCCCGTTCCACGGCACACCCCACCGCTATGGCGAATCAATGCAGAAAATGTGAGGGAGCTGAAAACGAGCTGGAGCCTATGGTCGCCCCACGGGTCCCGCAAGAGTGCCTCCGGCGATGGCTGGAATCCGGCGTCTTGGGCCGATACGGGCGGCACCTCGGGGAATGGCGAAACGGCGGTGATCATTCCAGGCCGGGGAACGCGCCTGTTCCCTGTTCCCGCCTGGGAAAGGAGAATGACCCGCGCTTTTTGGCCGATGGCCGGGAATTCTCTCCGGTGCGCCGGTGGTCCGTCCGGCCCCGCCCCGGTACGGGAGTCACTTTTCTGCCAATGCGCATCGCGCCGGGGCGGCGGGGGACGCCCGGCCACCGGCGGACGCGTCCTTGCCCGCGGCGGACCGGTACCTTCGACCTCACGCCGACGAGGGCCGATGAGGAGAGATGACCGTGAGCATGTTCGTACGGCCTGCCGCCGAGGGCGCGGACCCGTTCGCTACGGCACGTCTGCGGCGCGGGGTGCTGGACGCCTGGGCGACGAGTCCGGCCCGGTTCCGTGAGGACGCCAACGCGGAGGAGGACCTCGCCCTCGGCGGCTACCGCGACCGGCTGGTCGTCGAGCTCGCGCAGAACGCCGCCGACGCCGCCGCGCGCGCCGGGGTGCCCGGCCGGCTGCGGCTCACCCTGCGCGACGGTGTCCTCGTCGCCGCCAACACCGGCGCCCCGCTGGACGCGACCGGTGTCGAGTCGCTGTCCACCCTGCGCGCCTCCGCCAAGCGTGAGGCCGGGGACGGTGCGGTGGGCCGGTTCGGGGTCGGCTTCGCCGCCGTCCTGGCCGTCACCGACGAGCCCGCCGTCGTCGGCCGGCACGGCGGGGTGCGCTGGTCCCTCGCCGAGGCCCGCGACCTGGCCGCCGACACCGCCGGGCGCAGCCCCGGCCTCGGGGACGAGATCCGCCGGCGCGACGGACACGTTCCGCTGCTGAGGCTGCCGTTCCCCGCCGAGGGCAGCGCCCCCGGCCCGTACGACACGGCCGTCATCCTCCCGCTGCGCGACACGGCCGCCGCCGATCTCGCCGAACGGCTCCTGCGGGCCGTGGACGACGCCCTGCTCCTCGCCCTGCCGGGCCTTGAGGAGGTGGTGATCGAGGCCGGGGACGACGTACGCACCCTCTCCCGCCGCAGCGAGGACTCCCTGACCGTCGTGGAGGACTCCCGGGAGGGCGTCACCCGCTGGCGCACCGCCGCCGCGCACGGGTCCCTCACCCCCGACCTCCTCGCCGACCGGCCGGTCGAGGAGCGGCTGCGCCCCCACTGGTCCGTGACCTGGGCGGTGCCGGTGGACGCCGACGGTGCTCCCGCGCGGCCCCGCACCAGCCCCGTCGTGCACGCCCCGACCCCCAGCGACGAGCCGCTCGGCGTGCCCGCCCTGCTCATCGCGTCCTTCCCGCTGGACGCCACCCGCCGGCACGCCGCGCCCGGCCCGCTGACCGACTTCCTGACCGAACGGGCGGCCGACGCCTACGCCGGGCTGCTCGCCGACTGGCGGCCGGTCACCGCCGGCCTCATCGACCTGGTGCCCGGAGCGCTGGGCAGGGGCGAACTGGACGGCGCGCTGCGGCAGTCCATCCTCGACCGGCTGCCGCGCACCTCCTTCCTGCCGCCCGCCGTCCCCTTCGAGGACCGGCGTGCGGAGGACGACGACGACCTGCCGCGGTCCCTGCGGCCCCGCGACGCCGAGGTGGTGGAGGGCGCGGGCGCCGACACCGTGCGTGTCCTCGCCGAGGTACTGCCGACCCTGCTGCCCGCAGGGCTGGAGCGCCGCGCCGAACTGCGCACGCTGGGCGTGGCCCGGGTGCCGCTGACCGACGCCGTGGACCGGCTGGCGGGTCTGGAGAAGGCCCCCGGCTGGTGGCGGCGGCTCTACGACAGTCTCGCCGGGGTCGATCCCGACCGGCTGTCCGGGCTGCCGGTGCCGTTGGCCGACGGACGTACGACCATCGGTCCCCGGCAGGTACTGCTGCCCTCCCCCGACGCGGCCTCGTCCGACCCCGAGGTCCTCACCCGGCTCGGTCTCAAGGTCGCCCACCCGGACGCCGCGCACCCGCTCCTGGAGAAGCTCGGCGCCCTCGCGGCCACCCCGCGCGCCGTGCTCACCACCCCGCAGGTCCGGGCCGCCGTCGCCGCCTCCCTGGACGACGAGGGCGCCGCGAACTGGGAGGAGGACGCCCTCGACGCCGAGGAACTGGCCGACACCGTCCTCGGCCTGGTCCGCGACGCCGGACTCGACCCCGGGGACGAGCCCTGGCTGGGCGCCCTCGCGCTGCCCGACGAGGACGGCGAACTCTCCCCTGCGGGCGAACTCGTCTTCCCCGGCAGCCCGTTCGCCGAGGTCATGCGCGAGGACGAACTCGCCGCCGTGGACGCGGAACTCGCCGGGAGGTGGGGCCCCGAGCCGCTGGCCGCCTGCGGCGTGCTCGTCACCTTCGCCCTGGTCCGCGCCACCGACGTCGTCCTGGACCCCGACGAACTGGAGCCCCGCGAGGGGGACTTCGCCGAGCCCGACGACGCGGGGCTGCTGGACGCCGTGGACGTGTGGAGCGAGGACGTCCTCGACCGTTTCCCGGACACCCCCGTCCCGCCGGTCGCCACCGAGATCGTCGCCGTGCGCGACCTCGACCTCGTGGACGACGACCGGTGGCCCCAGGCCCTCGCCCTGCTGTCCCGCCCGCCCCTGCGCGACGCGCTCGTCCAGCCGGTGCGCGTCCTGCTGCCCGACGGCACCCACGAGGTCGTACGGCCGTACACCGCGTGGTGGCTGCGCGGGCATCCGGTGCTCGGCGGACGCCGGCCGGCCGGTCTGCGCGCGGCGGGCGGCGACCCGCTGCTGCGCGGCCTGTACGAGGAGGCCGACGCGGCCGGCTTCGAGGACGAGCAGGTGCTGCGCGCACTGGGCGTACGCACGTCCGTCGCCGCCCTCCTCGACGAGCCCGGCGGCGCGGCCGAGCTCCTCGACCGCCTCGCCGACCCCGGCCGTCCGGTCACAACCGCCCAGTTGCACGCCCTGTACGGGGCGCTGGCCGAACTGGACCCGGAGCAGGTCACCCTGCCGGACGAGGTGCGGGCCGTGGTCGACGGCCGGGTGGAGGTGGTGGACGCCGCCGACGCCGTGGTGGTGGACTCGCCGGACCTGCTGCCCTTCACGTCCGGGGTGCCGCTGCTGCCCGTGCGGCCGGCCCGGGCCGCCGAGCTGGCGGAGCTGTTCCAGGTGCGGCGGCTGAGCGAGTCCGTCACCGGCCGCCTGGACTCCGAGGGCACCGAGCACGCCGTACCGGAGCCGGTGCGGGTGCTGCTCGGGTCGCGGACCCCGGCGTCGTACGTGGAGCACGAGGAACTGGTCGTCGACGGTGTGGAGATCGACTGGCGGCTGGCGGACGACGGCGCGCTGCACGCCGCGACGCTGGAGGGCGTCGCCGCGGGGCTCGCCTGGGCGGCGGGTCAGTGGCCGCGGCGCTTCGAGGTGGCCGCCCTGCTGGAGGACGAGTCCCGCACGGAGGAGCTGGCCAGGGACCGCTGGTTCGACTAGGGGCTTCGCCGATTACGTGAACACTCGGCGTGGATGTGTCCTCGGCGTGCTCAGGAGAGCGCGCCGAGGACACTGGGGGCCGATGTGCTCACGCTTTCCGGGGAGCACTCACACCGGGAGCCGCCGGCCCACCCACCTCCACGTCAGCTCCAGCAGGCCCGCCGCGATCACCGCGACGCCGACGGCGGTCCACGGCATGGTCACGCCCACCAGCTTCAGCGCGAAGAAGTCCTGGAGCCACGGCACCACCAGAACCACCAGGAAGGCCAGGCCCATCGCCGCCACCAGCAGCGCCCGCCACCAGGTGTAGGGCCGGGCGATGATCGCCAGTACCCACATCGAGACCAGGAACAGCGTCAGCGTCGCCGCGCTCGTCTCCGCGTCCAGCGCACCCGGCCCGGAGTAGTGCCGCCGGGCGACGAGATACGTCACGAAGGTCGCCGCCCCGGCCAGCACCCCGCCCGGGACCGCGTACCGCATCACACGCAGTACGAAGCGGGGCCTGGCCCGTTCCCCGTTCGGGGCGAGGGCCAGGAAGAAGGCGGGGACGCCGATGGTGAGCGTCGAGAGCAGGGTGAGGTGGCGGGGCAGGAACGGATACTCCACCTGCGAGCAGACCACCAGGATCGCCAGCAGCACCGAGTACACGGTCTTCACCAGGAACAGGGTCGCCACACGCGTGATGTTGCCGATGACGCGACGGCCCTCGGCCACCACCGACGGCAGGGCGGCGAAGCTGTTGTCGAGCAGCACGATCTGCGCGACCGCCCGGGTCGCCTCCGAGCCCGAGCCCATCGCCACGCCGATGTCCGCGTCCTTGAGCGCCAGGACGTCGTTGACGCCGTCACCGGTCATCGCGACCGTGTGGCCGCGCGACTGCAGGGCGCCCACCATGTCCCGCTTCTGCTGCGGGGTGACCCGCCCGAACACCGTGCCCCCGTCGAGCGCCACGGCCATCTCCTCCCGCTCGGCGGGCAGCCGGCGCGCGTCGACGGTGGTTCCGGACAGCCCCAGCTTGGCGGCGACCGCGCCGACCGACACCGCGTTGTCCCCGGAGATGACCTTGGCGCGGACGTCCTGGTCGGCGAAGTAGCGCAGCGTGTCGGCTGCGTCCGCGCGCAGCCGCTGCTCCAGCACCACCAGGGCGAAGGGCTCGACGCCCTCGGCCACGCCGGGGTCGCCGAGGTCGCGGACGGCGCGGGCCAGCAGCAGCACCCGCAGGCCCCGCTCGTTGAGCCGCCCGGTCTCGGCGAGCGCCGGGTCGTCCTCGGCCAGCAGCACGTCCGGCGCGCCCAGCAGCCACGTACTGGAGGTGCCGACGCCCTCGCCGAGCGTGGCGCCGCTGTACTTGCGGGCGGAGGAGAAGGGCAGCGACTCGGTGCGGCGCGGTCCGCGGTCCGCCGGGTAGGCCTCGGCGACGGCCCGCAGAGAGGCGTTCGGGCGGGGGTCGGACGCCCCGAGGGCGCCGAGCACCGTGCGGACGTACGCCTCGTCGGCGCCGTCGAGCAGCCGCAGGCCGGTGACGTCCATGCCGCCCTCGGTGAGGGTGCCGGTCTTGTCCAGGCAGACGGTGTCGACGCGGGCCAGTCCCTCGATGGCGGGCAGCTCCTGGACGAGGCACTGCTTGCGGCCGAGCCGGACGACGCCGATCGCGAAGGCGACGGAGGTGAGCAGGACCAGGCCCTCGGGGACCATGGGCACGATGCCGCCGACCGTCCGCGCGATCGAGTCGTCCAGCTCGTTGTCCTCGGCCAGCAGCTGGCTGAGGATCAGGCCGAGCGCGGTCGGGACCATCATCCACGTGACGTACTTGAGAATCGTGGAGATGCCGGACCGCAGCTCCGACCGGACCAGCGTGAAGCGGGACGCCTCCTCGGCGAGCTGCGCGGCGTAGGCCTCCCGCCCCACCTTGGTCGCCCGGAAGGCGCCGCCGCCCGCGACCACGAAGCTGCCCGACATGACCTGGTCGCCGGGCCGCTTGACGACCGGGTCGGCCTCACCGGTCAGCAGCGACTCGTCGATCTCCAGCCCGTCCGCCTCGACGCACACGCCGTCGACGACGGCCTTGTCACCGGGGCCGATCTCGATGACGTCGTCCAGCACGATCTCGGAGGTACTGATCGCGGCGGGGCTCCCGTCCCGGCGCACCGTCGGCCGGACCTCGCCGATCAGGGCCAGCGAGTCGAGGGTCTTCTTCGCCCGCCACTCCTGGACGATGCCGATGCCGGTGTTGGCGAGGATCACGAAGCCGAACAGGCCGTCCTGGATCGGCGCGACGAACAGCATGATCACCCAGAGCACGCCGATGATCGCGTTGAACCGGGTGAGGACGTTGGCGCGGACGATGTCGGCCAGTGACCGGCTGCTGCGCACCGGCACGTCGTTGACCTGACCGCGCGCGATCCGTTCGGCGACCCCGGCCGCCGTGAGCCCGGCCGCGGGGGCGGGCGCGTCAACGGGGTGCGTGGCATCGAGTCCGCCCGCGTCGAGATGCGTCATGCATTCGACGGTACGTGCGGCTTCACGGCTTCACCCACCGAGTGCGCGGAAGATCCGACCCGGGTACGAGGGGCCCGGCGCGCCGTGCTGCCCCGGTACTACGCGGTGGGCCGGTCCCGCGCCGCGGACCGGTCCGTGCCCGCCTCCGGTACGGCGGAGTCCCGCTTGATCGCGGCCTCCCGCCCCCGGACGTACCAGATGCCGATCAGTCCGAGGCCCGCACCGGCCAGGCAGGTCCACACCCACCAGGTGTGCCCGTGGTCGTCGAACCAGCCGTAGAAGGGCAGCTGCGCCAGGAAGAGGACGAACCAGAGGATGGTGCCGCCGATGACGGTCGCAACCACGGGGCCCTCCAGGGGCTCCGGCGCCTCGTGCGTGGGTGTCCACTTCGTCATGCGTACAGCTTACGAGGAGCGCGCGAACGGGTTGACGGCGCGGCGACGCCGGGGTCTACGCGCGGAGATAGCGATCCGCGGCTCATACCTTCATACTGAACCCGTTTGTCT
Organism: Streptomyces sp. NPDC048392; assembly: GCF_043200575.1. Classification (NCBI taxonomy): domain Bacteria; kingdom Bacillati; phylum Actinomycetota; class Actinomycetes; order Kitasatosporales; family Streptomycetaceae; genus Streptomyces; species Streptomyces sp. NPDC048392. The sequence continues at coordinate 98,640 of NZ_JBICYB010000005.1, read as the reverse complement.
CTGACCGCTTTCATTCGTAGAAAACACCAACAAGGCCGTGGGGGAACCTGTTGGTGACGAGGTCCCCGCATGCCCACCTCGGCCTCCGCCAAGGTCCCCCCGTCCCCCGAGCCGCCGGAAGACCGGCGGCCCCCGCAGAACGGCCTCGACCGCTACTTCAAGATCTCCGAGCGCGGCAGCACCCTGCCCCGCGAGATCCGCGGCGGCTTCGCCACCTTCTTCGCCATGGCCTACATCATCGTGCTGAACCCGATCATCCTGGGCAGCGCGAAGGACATGTACGGCAACCAGCTCGACAACGGGCAGCTGGTCACCGCGACCGCCCTGACGGCGGCCTTCACCACCCTCCTGATGGGCGTGATCGGCAACGTCCCGATCGCGCTGGCCGCGGGCCTCGGCGTGAACTCCGTCGTCGCCCTCCAGCTCGCCCCGCGGATGTCCTGGCCGGACGCCATGGGCATGGTGGTCCTGGCCGGTTTCATCGTCATGCTGCTGGTCGCCACCGGCCTGCGTGAGCGCGTGATGAACGCCGTGCCCTACAGCCTGCGCAAGGCCATCGCGATCGGCATCGGCCTGTTCATCATGATCATCGGTCTCGTCGACTCCGGCTTCATCACCCGGATGCCGGACGCCGCCCGGACGACGGTCCCGATCCAGCTCGGTACCGGCGGCCACCTGCACGGCTGGCCGGTGCTGGTCTTCGTCCTCGGTGTGCTGCTGACCCTCGCGCTGATCGTCCGCAGGACCCCGGGCGCCATCCTCATCTCGATCGTCGTGATGACGGGTTTCGCGATGGTCCTCAACGCCGTCACCGACATCCCCTCCTGGGGTCTGACCACCCCCGAGTGGCCCGGCAACCCCGTCGCCACGCCCGACTTCGGGCTGGTCGGCGAGGTCAGCCTGTTCGGCGGGTTCGACAAGGTCGGCGTCCTGACCGGTGTGCTGTTCGTCTTCACCGTGCTGCTGTCGTGCTTCTTCGACGCGATGGGCACGATCATGGGGGTCAGCGACGAGGCGAAGCTGACCGACGGCGAGGGCCAGATGCCGGGCATCAGCAAGGTCCTGTTCGTCGACGGGGTCGCGGTCGCCGCGGGCGGTGCCAGCTCCGCGTCGGCCACCACCTGCTTCGTGGAGTCCACGGCCGGCGTCGGCGAGGGCGCCCGCACCGGCTTCGCCAACATCGTCACCGGCGCGCTGTTCGCCCTGGCGCTGTTCCTGACGCCGGTCGCCACGATGGTCCCGTCCCAGGCGGCCACCCCGGCGCTGATCGCGGTCGGCTTCCTGATCCTGGCCGGTTCGATCAGGGAGATCGACTGGTCCGACCTCACGATCGCCATCCCGGCCTTCGTGACGATGGTCATGATGCCGTTCACCTACTCGATCACCAACGGCATCGGCATGGGCTTCATCGCCTTGTCGGTGCTGCGCCTGGCGGCCGGGCGGGGCCGGGAGGTCCCGGCCGCGATGCACGTGGTGTCGGTGGTCTTCGCCTTCTACTACCTGATGCCGGCCCTGGGCCTGACGTGATGCCCGCGGGGCGCGCTCAGGTGACCCCGTAGAACCGTTCCGTCTCCTCCACGGCGGACTGGAACCGCTCGTCGAAGTCATCGCGAATGAGCGTCCGGACGACGTAGTCCTGGACGCTCATTCCTCTTCTGGCCGCATGGTGCCGGAGCCGGTCGAGCAGCTCCCCGTCCATCCGCAGGCTGAGCACTCTGGTCCCCATGCGCACGAGGGTGGCTCCCGCCGGCCTGGTAATACTCCGATTTCCGGAAACGGCTCACTCGTACGGGTGAACTGTGGGTTTCAGGTGGCGGGCGTCACGGGCAGTCGGGCGGTGCAGCGGTGGTATTTCGCTAGACTAATGAGTTACGCTAAGGAACATGCCGGACCTCAAGCATGGCGACGACGCCGCCGCCGTGAACTCCCTGCGCTCCGCCGTGATGCGGCTGTCCCGTCGGCTCAAGCACCAGCGGGTCGACGAGTCGCTCAGCCCCACCGAGATGTCGGTGCTGGGCACCCTGTCCCTCTGCGGCAGTGCGACCCCGGGCGAGCTGGCCCGCAAGGAACACGTCCAGCCGCCCTCGATGACCCGCATCGTGGCACTCCTCGAGGCCAAGGGTTTGGTCCGGCTGGAGCCGCACCCCGAGGACCGGCGCCAGAAGGTCGTGACGCAGACCGAGCAGGCCGTGGTGATGCTGGAGGAGAGCCGCCGCAAGCGGAACGCGTTCCTGGCCACGCTGGTCGAGGGGCTCGACGAGGACGAGTGGGCGAAACTGCGCGCCGCCGCCCCCGTGCTGGAGAAGCTCGCACACAGGTAAGCAGTTCTCGCGAGGAGGCGAACCTTTTTGAGTACGGGATCCGGAGCAGCTTCCGCCCCCGCACCCGACGGCCCCGACGACCCGACCACCACCAGGCCCGACGTCCCTCGCAGGACCTCGATGTTCGCCTCCCTGAAGGTCAGGAACTACCGCCTGTTCTTCCTGGGCCAGGTCGTCTCCAACATCGGCACCTGGATGCAGCGCATCGCCCAGGACTGGCTGGTGCTCAGCCTCACCGGCTCCTCGGCCGCGGTCGGTATCACCACCGCCCTGCAGTTCCTGCCGATGCTGCTCTTCGGCCTCTACGGCGGCGTCCTCGTCGACCGCCTGCGCAAGCGGCCCACGCTGCTGGTCACCCAGTCCGCGATGGCCGTGACCGCCCTGGCCCTCGCCGTCCTCACCCTGAGCGGCCACGTACAGGTCTGGCACGTCTACGTCGCCGCCTTCGCGATGGGCCTGGCCACCGTCATGGACAACCCGGCCCGGCAGTCCTTCGTCGCCGAGCTGGTCGGCCGGGACCAGCTGCAGAACGCGGTCAGCCTGAATTCGGCCAACTTCCAGTCCGCCCGCCTGGTCGGCCCCGCCGTCGCCGGTCTGATGATCACCGGGGTGGGCACCGGCTGGGCGTTCCTCGCCAACGGCCTGTCCTTCGTCGCGCCGCTGAGCTGCCTGCTGCTGATGCGCGCCCGTGAACTGCACGTCGTCCAGCGCGCCGCGCGCGGCAAGGGACAGCTGCGCGAGGGCCTGCACTACGTCGCCGGGCGCCCCGAGCTGATCTGGACGATCACCCTGGTCGGCTTCATCGGCACCTTCGGCTTCAACTTCCCGGTCTTCCTGTCGGCCTTCGCCGACGACGTCTTCGACGCGGGGGCCGGCGCGTACAGCCTCTTCAACACCCTCATGGCCGTCGGCTCACTCGCCGGCGCGCTGCTGGCCGCCCGGCGCGGCACGGCCCGGCTGCGCGTACTGATCGCGGCGGCCCTCGGCTTCGGTGCCCTGGAGATCGTGGCGTCGACGGCGCCCAGCCTGTGGCTGTTCGCGCTGCTGATGGTCCCGATCGGCGTCTTCAGCATGACGGTCAACGTCACCGCCAACACCAGCATCCAGATGTCCACCGACCCGGCCATGCGGGGCCGCGTGATGGCCCTGTACATGATGGTCTTCCTCGGCGGTTCCCCGGTGGGCGCGCCGGTCGTCGGCTGGGTCACCGACACCTACGGCGCCCGGGTCGGTTTCGCCGCCGGCGGCGCCGTCGCGGCCACGGCGGCCCTCGTGATCGGCCTGGTCCTGGCCCGTGTCGGCAACCTGCGCCTGTCGGTCGGCTGGCACCGGGGGCACCCGCAGGTCCGGTTCGTGCCGCGGGAACGGCGCGAGGAGCTGGCGCCGGCGGCGTAGGGGGACCCGGGGCCCCGCGGGGAACCCAGGGAACCCGGGCCCTCAGGGAACCCGGGCCCCCAGGGAACCCGGGCCCCCAGGGAACCCGGGCCCTCAGGGAACCCGGGCCCCCAGGGAACCCGGGCCCCCAGGGAACCCGGGCCCCCAGGGAACCCGGGCCCCCAGGGAACCCCGGCCCCCGGGGGACCCGGGCCCGCGGGGGACCCGGGCGGCGGGGCTCTGCGAGGCTGGCGGCATGAGACTGTTCGCCGCCGTACTGCCGCCCGAGGACGTCACCGCCGCGCTCGCCGCCGAGGTGGCCGTGCTGCGCGGGCTGCCCGGCGCGGACGGGCTGCGCTGGACCGGCCGCCCGGGCTGGCACCTCACCCTCGCCTTCTACGGTGAGGTCGACGACGACCTCGTACCGGACCTGTCGGCCCGCCTGGAGCACGCGGCCCGTCGCACCCCGCCCTTCGAGCTGGCGCTGCGCGGCGGCGGCCGGTTCGGGCGCGGACGGGCACTGTGGGCGGGCGTGCAGGGCGGCCTCACGACGCTGCGGCTGCTGGCCGACCGCGCGGAGTCGGCGGGGCGCAAGGCGGGCGTGGCGATGGGCGAGCACGGGCGCCACAAGCCCCACCTGACCCTGGCGCGCGGCAGGCAGGCGGTCGACGTACGCCCCTGGGTCGAGGCACTGGACGGCTTCACCAGTGCCACCTGGACCGTGACGGACCTGGTGCTGGTGCGCAGCAACCTGCCGGAGTCGGGCGTGCCCGGCGAGCGGCCGCGTTACGAGACGGTCGCCCGCAGCCCGCTCGGCGCCTCCGGTTAGGCTCGGGCCCGTGGACCCGAAGACCCGGAACCGGATCATGGCCGGTGTGCTCGTGCTGATGCTCGTGGTGGTGGCGGTGGCGGCGGCCCTCGGCTGAGCCCAGGTGCGCGGCCCCGGGGTGTGACCCCGTGCGGGCGCCGCCGCCCCCGCTCACCCCGCTACCAGGCGAAGGCCTCCGGAGAGGGCCCCGGGCCCGGGAAGACCTCGTCGAGCCCGGTCAGCAGCTCGCTGGACAGCTCCAGCTCCACGGCCCGCAGCGCCGACGCCAGCTGCTCGGCGGTGCGCGGGCCGACGATCGGGCCGGTCACGCCGGGCCGGGTCAGCAGCCAGGCCAGCGCGGCCTCGCCCGGCTCGATGCCGTGCTTGTCGAGCAGGTCCTCGTACGCCTGGATTTGCGCCCGCTTCGCCGGATCGGCCAGGGTGTCGGCCGCCCGCCCCGAGGCGCGGCGCCCGCCCTGGACCTCCTTCCTGATGACCCCGCCGAGCAGCCCGCCCTGCAGCGGCGACCACGGGATGACGCCGAGTCCGTACTCCCGCGCGGCCGGGATCACCTCCATCTCGGCGCGGCGCTCGGCCAGGTTGTACAGGCACTGCTCGCTGACCAGCCCGATGGTCCCGCCGCGCCGGGCGGCGGTCTCGTTGGCCTGCGCGATCTTGTATCCGGGGAAGTTCGACGACCCGGCGTAGAGCACCTTGCCCTGCTGGACCAGTGTGTCGATGGCCTGCCAGATCTCGTCGAACCCGGTGGCGCGGTCGATGTGGTGGAACTGGTACAGGTCGATGTGGTCCGTCCGAAGCCGCTTCAGGCTCGCGTCGACCGCCCGCCGGATGTTCACGGCGGACAGCTTGTCGTGGTTGGGCCATGCCTCGCCGTCGGCGCCCATGTTGCCGTACACCTTGGTGGCGATGACGGTCCTGTCGCGCCGGTCGCCGCCCTTGGCGAACCAGTTGCCGATGATCTCCTCGGTACGGCCCTTGTTCTCGCCCCAGCCGTACACGTTGGCGGTGTCGAAGAAGTTGATGCCGGCGTCCAGCGCCGCGTCCATGATCGCGTGGCTGTCGGCCTCGTCGGTCTGCGGACCGAAGTTCATCGTCCCGAGGACGAGCCGGCTGACCTTGAGTCCTGTGCGTCCCAGCTGCGTGTACTTCATGGTCCCCAAGCCAACGGCTTGGAGTGCGCTCCAGGCAAGCGGGCCCGCTCAGTCGCGGGGGAAGTCGGCGGTTTCGAGAGTGAGGCCCAGGTGGGTGGTTGTCATGTCGACGACTCCGCCGTACTCGATCGAGGCGTCGGTCACGTAGATGCCGTCCTTGGGCTGGGTGAACAATCGGCACCTGCCCGCATAGGGGTCGGCGATGAGATAGACCGGCACTTCCGCCAGGGCATAGGCGGTCTTTTTGGCTTCGTAGTCGTTACGTGCTGTGCCCTTCGAGATGACCTCAGCGACGAACTCGACATCCTCGTAGCGCCACCTGCCGGTGTCGCCCTTCTGCGCCCCGCCCTTGATCTTGGCGACGTCCGGGCAGAATCCGTTCTCGTGACCGGGGAAATCGATGCGGACGTCCGAGAGAATTCTGGCCTGCCGCCGTCCGAAGCGATCTTCCAGAGCCCAAAGGATCTCGCGGATGGTTTCCCAGTGGATGTCCCGCTGCGGTGCCATGTAGACAACCCCCCCGACGATCTCGACCTTGTACCCCTCGGGGACGGGCATCTTCTCGAGTCGCTCGAACATCTCGTCGAGTCGACGCGTGTTGTCGCTCTCGGCCATCGCGATCCTGTCGTCAAGGACGGTCATCGTGGCGCTCCTCCCCGGCTGACCCAACTACGAGTACAGCCGCGCGGTACAACGATACGCACGGTGACCTGGTCACGGGAGGGCACGCATATGCCAGGGCGCTAGTGGCGAGCGGAGTACGGCCCGCCCAGACCCCACTCCTCGTCCATCGCCGTCGCGAACGCCTCCGCGATCCGGTGCTCGCCGCTCTCGTTGGGATGCGTGCCGTCGTAGGTGTCCGTGTGGAAGTCCCACGGAACCGGAGGCGGGACGAGCAGCAGCGGGGCGCCCGGGTCGTCGAGGTCGGTGACGGTCTTCACGAGGAGTTCGTTGAACCGGGTGACCTGCTCGGCGAAGGACTCGTCGGCCTCCACCCGGATGTTGTGCAGCACCGGCATCACCGCCACGCGCACGCGCGGGTTCACCGAGCGCGCGTTCGCCGCGAAGGCGCGGACGTTGGCGGCGGTCTGCTCGGCGTTCGTGTAGAAGCCGAGGTCGATCAGGCCCAGGGAGACCAGGAGCACGTCCGCGCGGCAGGACCGGACCGCCTCTCCGACCAGCGGGGCCATGTGGTGCCAGCCCTCGCCCCAGCCGGCCAGGTGGGCGCGGGGGAAGCCGGGGTCGGCGTAGGCGTACGAGGTGGGGGCGTCCGTCGCCTGGTCGTGCAGGGCCTCGCGCGGGCCGACGAAGGTGAAGGGGCGGCCGCAGGAGTCGCGCAGGTGCTGCCACAGCCGGTAGCGCCACGTGTGTTCGCCGGCGCTCCCGATCGTCATGGAGTCACCGACGAACATGAACCTGAGCATCCGCTCATCATGGACGATCGCCCTGGTCGGCGCGATGTGAGCCCGACCACGCAGGGTGACCGCCGACGTGAACGCCCGCACGGGATGGCAGGCTTGGCCCATGCGCCGACCCTTCGCCCTCCTCGCCTCGGCCCTTCTCGTGGGCGCGTTCGCCGTGCCCGCCTCCGCGGCGGACGCGGACGACCGGCCCGCCGGGAGCGACGGGTTCACGATCAAGGACCCGCGCATCACCGAGTCCAGCGGCCTCGCCGCGTCCCGCCTGCACCCCGGCGTCTACTGGACCCACAACGACCAGGACACGGGGCCGTACCTCTACGCCGTGGACGGCGCCACCGGCGAGACCGTCGCCCGCGTCGCGCTGTCCGGCGTCGGCACGCCCCGCGACGTCGAGGCGATCGCCATCGGGCCCGGCAACAAGATCTTCGTCGGCGACATCGGCGACAACGACGGCGTGACCTGGCCGTACGTGTGGATCTACGAGCTGCCCGAGCCGTCGGAGCTGAAGGACCAGACGGTCAAGGCGACGCAGTACGTCGTGAAGTACGCGGACGGTTCCCGCGACGCGGAGTCGATGGTGGTCCACCCGAAGACCGGGCGGGTCTACATCATCGACAAGCACGAGGACGGCGGGCACCTGTACGAGGGCCCGGCGAAGCTGTCGCCCTCCGGCACCAACGTCTTCAAGCCCACCGTGCCCGTGGACCTGTGGGCCACGGACGCCGCGTTCTCCCCGGACGGTGAGCAGCTCGCCGTGCGCGGCTACCTCGGGGGCGTCTGGTACGACTGGAACGGCGGGAAGATCAAGCGCGGGGAGCGGATCAGCGTGCCCCTGGGGCAGGGGGAGTCCGCCACCTACACCACCGACGGCAAGGAGCTGCTGCTCGGCATGGAGGGCGTCAACAGCCCCGTGAAGGCCGAGGACGTGCCCGGAAAGGGCGGTGGTTCCGGCGGGGGCGGTTCCGACTCCGCGGGCGGGGACTCCGACGGGTCCGACGGCCCGGGCGGGATCACGCTCAAGGTCGGCGCGGTCGGGCTGCTCGTCGCGCTCGCGGCCCTGCTCGGCCTACGCCGGGTCTTCCGCCGCCGCTGAGCCGTCCGCGGCGGCCGGGCCGTCGGCAGCCCGGCGGGCGGTCTTCCTGATGCCGGGCATGTTCGTGATGACCATGGCGTTCGGCTTCACCAACAACGGGTGATCGCGCGGGTGCGGCGCGGTATCAAGGTCTGAGAACATACGGCCGCACCACGTCGTCCTCGGTCTGCCACACCTGCGGCGGCGACGTGTCCGGTCCGGGCCAGCAGGGCTCGTCCCTCGGGTAGGGCAAGTAGCGCCCCGCAGCTCGGCAGCGCTTGTGCCAACGGCGCCAGCGAGCGTCGTACGGGCTGGGGAGCGGCCACACGTAAGGGTCCGGCTCGCGTACCTCACTGGCGAGGGTTGCCGCCGTCGTCCTGTCGGCGCGCCGCCGTACGAGCGTGTCAAGGAGCCGCCGGAGCCGCATCGGGCCTCCCCGCGAGCGAGAAGCGCGCCCAGACGCACTTCGTGTACGGGCCCTGACGGCACCCCCAGTCCTCCGACAGCGCCGATACGAGGGCCAGCCCGCGCCCGCCCTCCTCGTCGGGGCCGGAGTCGTGGAGCCGGGGGAGTCTGTCCCGGTCCGGGTCGGAGACCTCCAGGACCAGGTCCGGACCGTCCAGGGTGAGGGTGACGCCGACCTGCGCGTACGACGTGCGGCAGTGCAGTACGGCGTTGGTGACGAGTTCGCTGGCCAGCAGGACCACGGCCTCGGTGAGTTCGTCGGCGACGCCCCAGCCGGCGAGGGCCTTGTGTAACCGCTGCCGGGCTGTCGGCACGTGTCGCCTGTGCTTCGGGACGAGGAAGCTCTCGGTTGCGGGCATGGAGCCGAAGCTAGGGCCGCAAACGACGCACGCACAACCCACTCAACTGAATACATTCAGTCGTCCACTCGATCGAGTGAAGCGCTCTCGTTGCGAGGGCAGGTGTGGCATCGTGGCGCGAGGAGAGGGGAGGACCCATGCCCGCAGGTGGACGGCCGACCGTACGCAGTAGGCGCCTGGGGATGGCGCTCAGGCAGTACCGGCATGCTGCGAAGCTCGATCAGCCGCAGGCGGCCGAGATTATCGCGGCAAGTCAGGCAAGAGTGAGCCGCCTTGAGAGCGGGCATGTCACCGCGCGCGTCATCGAGGTGCGGCTGCTGCTGGACGCGTACGGCGTCACGGATCCGGATGTACGCACCAAATTGGAGGAGTTGGCCAAGCACTCCAAGAACCGGGGCTGGTGGCTCGAACACGCGGAGCACCTGCGGCCCGACTATGTTGATCACCTCGCTCTGGAGGACGACGCGACCTACATCCGCGAGTGGGTGCCTGTCATGGTGCCGGGACTTCTGCAGACTCCGGCCTATGCGGAAGCGGTGATCGTCGGCGGTCCCCACTACATGGAGCCGGAGAAGGCCGCACAGTTGGTGAAAGTGCGCATGGGGCGGCAGGCGAAGATCGAAGAGGGCGCGGTGTCTTACACGGCCATCCTCTCGGAGGCAGTCCTCGCACACCCGTTGGTGAGCGTCGCGATCCACCGCGAGCAGTTGTCCGCGCTGCTTGACGCCGGGAAGCGGAAGAACGTCACGGTGCAGGTGCTGCCGTTCAGTGCTGGTGTCCTGGTCGGCTACACCTCTGCCTTCTCCTCTTTCAGCTTCGACGAGGAGCCGACGGTCGAAGCGGTAACCATGGACAACCTGCGTGGCACGTCCGTCCTTGAAGCACCCGAGGATCTCGCCGCTTACGCCAATGCGTTCGACCTACTACGATCGTCGGCGTTGGCGCCGGACGCGAGCGAGAAGCTCATCCGGGGCATACTGCGGAGTTTGAAGGAAGACACATCGTGACCGAGGTCGTAAGCCCCTTTTGGAAGTCCTCGTACTCGGGCCAGGAGAACAACTGCGTCGAGGTCGCCGACACGGCCCCCTGCGGTCGCGCCATCCGCGACAGCAAGCAGCAGGGCGGCCCCCTGCTCACCGTCTCCCGCGAGGGCTGGCAGGCCTTCCTGCGTCAGTTCGCGTAGGCCTCGCACACACGGAGGGCGCCCGGCGGATGATCCGCCGGGCGCCCTCCGTCGTCGTACGGGACGAAACGGCTAGAGCTTCTCGATCACGTAGTCCACGCACTTCGTCAGCGCCTCGACGTCCGCCGGGTCGATCGCCGGGAACATCGCGACGCGCAGCTGGTTGCGGCCGAGCTTGCGGTACGGCTCGGTGTCGACGACGCCGTTGGCGCGCAGCACCTTGGCGACGGCGGCGGCGTCGATGTCGTCGGAGAAGTCGATCGTGCCGATGACCTGCGAGCGCTTGGCCGGGTCCGAGACGAACGGGGTGGCGTACTTGGCCTCCTCCGCCCAGGTGTACAGGCGGGTCGAGGAGTCCTTGGTGCGGGCGGTGGTGAAGTCCAGGCCGCCCTGGCCGTTCATCCAGTCGAGTTGCTCGCCGAGGAGGAAGAGGGTGGCCAGCGCCGGGGTGTTGTACGTCTGGTTCTTGCGGGAGTTGTCGATCGCCGTCGGCAGCGAGAAGAACTCCGGGACGTGCCGGCCGGACGCGTGCACGCGTTCGGCGCGCTCGATCGCGGCCGGGGAGAAGACGCCGATCCACAGGCCGCCGTCGGAGGCGAAGGACTTCTGCGGGGCGAAGTAGTAGACGTCCGTCTCCGACACGTCCACCGGCAGGCCGCCCGCGCCGGACGTCGCGTCGACCAGCACCAGGGCGCCCTCGTCGGCACCGGCCACGCGCTTGATCGGCATGGCGACACCGGTGGAGGTCTCGTTGTGCGTGAGGCCGTACACGTCCACGCCGGCCTCGGCGCGCGCCCCGGGGTGGGTGCCCGGGTCGGAGGAGACGACGGTCGGCTCGGCCAGCCAGGGGGCGAGCTTCGCGGCCTTGGCGAACTTGGAGGAGAACTCGCCGAAGCTCAGGTGCTGCGACTTGTTCTCGATCAGGCCGTGGGTCGCGACGTCCCAGAACGCGGTGGAGCCACCGTTGCCGAGGATCACCTCGTAGCCGTCGGGGAGCCGGAACAGCTCGTGGATGCCCTCACGGACCTTGCCGACCAGGTTCTTGACGGGCGCCTGGCGGTGGGAGGTGCCGAGCAGGGACGTACCGGTGGCGGCCAGGGCGTCCAGCGCCTGAACCCGCACCTTGGAGGGGCCCGCGCCGAATCGACCGTCCGCGGGCTTGATGTCAGCAGGAATCTGGATCTCAGCCACGAGCGGGAGGGTATCGCCTCGGCCAAACCGGGCGAGGACATGTCCGTCCGATGAGACGAGATCTCCGCCGTGCGGGCCTGTGGCGAGCTACGAGAGCCCATGCTGGAGGGCATGACCGATCTGGAGGCAGCACTGCGCAGGGCCGTCCGCGGCGAGGTCGGGTTCGACGTCACGTCGCGGGCGCTGACCACCATGGACGCGTCGAACTACCGGAGGGTCCCGCTCGGGGTGGTCGCGCCCAGGGACGCCGACGACGTGGCGGCCGTGCTGGAGGTGTGCCGGGAGCGCGGGGTGCCGGTCGTGGCGCGGGGCGGCGGCACGTCGATCGCCGGGCAGGCGACGGGTACGGGGGTGGTGGTGGACTTCACCCGGCACATGAACCGGCTGGTCTCGCTCGACCCGGAGGCCCGCACGGCCGTGGTCCAGCCCGGCCTGGTCCTGGACCGCCTCCAGGACGCCGCCGCCCCGCACGGCCTGCGCTTCGGCCCCGATCCCTCCACCCACAGCCGGTGCACGCTCGGCGGCATGATCGGCAACAACTCGTGCGGTTCCCACTCGGTGGCGTGGGGCACGACGGCGGACGGCGTCCGCGAGCTGTCCGTGCTCACCGCGCGCGGTGAGCGGCTGCGGCTGGGGCGGGAGTGGTCCGGGGCGCCGGACGGCCTGCGCGAACTGGTGGACGGCGATCTGGCGCGTCTGCGCACCGGTTTCCCCGATCTTCCGCGCCGAATCTCCGGCTACGCGCTGGACGCGCTGCTGCCGGAGAAGGGCGCGGACGTGGCCCGCTCCTTCTGCGGCTCGGAGGGCACGCTGGGCGTGCTGACCGAGGCGGTCGTCCGGCTGGTCGAGTCGCCGCGCGCGCGTGCGCTGGCCGTACTGGGCTACGTCGACGAGGCCGGAGCGGCGGAGGCGGCCGCCGGGCTGCTGCCGCTGGGCCCGCTGACGGTGGAGGGCATGGCGGTGGACCTGGTGCCGTCCACGGAAGGGCTGCCCCGGGGCGGCGCCTGGCTGTTCGCGGAGACGGGCGGCGACACGGAGGCGGAGGCACGCGCGCTCGCGGAGGCGGTCGTGCGGGCGGCGGATGTCGTGGACGCGCTCGTGGTGACCGACCCGGCCGGGCAGCGGGCGCTGTGGCGCGTCAGGGAGGACGCGAGCGGCACGGCGACGCGGATGCCGGACGGTTCGGAGGCGTGGCCGGGGTGGGAGGACTGCGCGGTGCCGCCGGCCCGGCTGGGCGGCTACCTGCGGGACTTCCGGCGCCTGCTCACCGCCCACGCGTTGCGCGGCACGCCGTACGGGCACTTCGGCGACGGCTGCATCCACGTACGCATCGACTTCGACCTGCTGACGGCCGACGGGGTCGCCCGCTTCCGCCGCTTCTCGGAGGAACTGGCGGACGTGGTCGTCGCGCACGGGGGTTCGCTGTCCGGGGAGCACGGGGACGGGCAGGCGCGGGCGGAGCTGCTGCCCAGGATGTACGGGGAGGAGACGGTGGCGCTGTTCGGGCGTGCGAAGGCGCTCTGGGACCCGGACGACCTTCTCAACCCCGGGATGCTGGTCCGCCCGGCCCCCCTCGACACGAACCTCCGTTTCGCCGTCCTGCCGCGCGGGCCGGTGGACGTGGAGTTCGGCTACCCGTCCGACGGCGGCGACTTCTCGGCGGCGGTGCGCCGCTGCGTGGGGGTCGCCAAGTGCCGTACGACGTCGGTGTCCGGCTCGGGCGTGATGTGCCCGTCGTTCCGGGCGACGGGAGAGGAGGAGCACTCCACGCGCGGGCGGGCCCGCCTGCTGCACGAGATGCTCGCGGGCGAGCTGGTCACGGACGGCTGGCGCTCGCCTGAGGTCCGCGACGCCCTGGACCTGTGCCTGTCCTGCAAGGGCTGCCGCTCCGACTGCCCGGTCGGGGTCGACATGGCCACGTACAAGGCGGAGTTCCTGCACCACCACTACGCGGGGCGCCGCCGCCCCGCCGCCCACTACGCGATGGGGTGGCTGCCGGTGTGGCTGCGCTGGGCGGCGCGGGCGCGGGTGGCGCCGGTCGTCAACGCCCTCGCCTCCGTGAGGCCGTTGACCGCCGTGGCGAAACGGCTGGGCGGGATCGCGCGGGAGCGGGAGCTGCCGCGGCTGGCCAGGGAGACGTTCAGTCGGTGGTGGCGCGGGCGGGAGGCGTCCTCCGGCGGGGGAGCCCTGGTCGTCCTGTGGCCCGACACGTTCACCGAGCACCTGTCGCCGTCCGTGGGCCGGGCGGCCGTACGGGTGCTGGAAGCCGCGGGGCTGCGGGTGGTGCTGCCGCCGACGCTGCGGGGGCCCGCCGTGGTCGGCGACGGTACGTCGAGGTCGGCGGCCCCGCTCCTGTCTCTGCTGACGGCCCGCCGTGGGAGGGTCTGCTGCGGTCTGACGTACGTGTCGACGGGCCAGCTGGACCGTGCCCGCGCGGTGCTGCGCCGCACGCTGGACCTGATGACGCCCGTGCTGGAGACCTCGGCGCCGGTCGTCGTCCTGGAACCGAGCTGCGCCGCCGCCCTGCGCACGGACCTGCCCGAGCTGCTGCACGACGACCCGCGGGCGGCCCGGCTCGCCGCCCGCGTCCTGACCTTCGCCGAGGCCCTGGAACGCCACGCCCCCGGCTGGGCCCCGCCCGCGGTGGACCGCCCGGTCACCGGCCAGACCCACTGCCACCAGCACGCGGTCCTGGGCGACACGGCCGACCGCCGGCTGCGCGAGGCGGCGGGCCTGACCGGTGAGCTGAGCGGCGGCTGCTGCGGCCTCGCGGGCAACTTCGGTTTCGAGGACGGCCACTACGAGGTGTCGGCCGCCTGCGCCGAGGACCAGCTGCTCCCGGCGGTGCGCGAGGCGCCGGACGGGGCGGTGGTCCTGGCGGACGGCTTCTCCTGCCGGACCCAGCTGGGGCAGCTGGCGGGGGTGCGAGGGCGGCATCTCGCGGAGGTGCTGGCGGAGGGGCTGGAGGATGGTCCCGGGAAACGCTGACAGAACCGCCTGTGTGTCCTCGCCCCGCTCAATTGAGCCCGTTCAGCCTCCGTCCCCGGCTCTCGGCCACCCGGAGTGCGTCCGCGAGGGCGGCACCGCGCGATCCGGCGGCGGCTACTACGGCCACCGGGACGAACTGCCCGGCTGCGTCACCTGGGTCGGTGCCACCGGCGACGGGGCCCGGAGCGCGGCGGTGTACATCAGCAGTGACGGTGGCCAGGGCATCCAGCAGGCCGTGATCGGACTCGCCGGGCGGGAGCCGCGCCGGTCACGCTCTAGGACACGGACCGACCTAGAGCGCTCGTAGCGTGGTCCTCGACCGACGGAGCAGGAACACCGGAAGGCGGAGACCATGGTTTTCGACGAGACCACCACGAGCGACCTGTCGACCGACGACCCGACCGAGGCCCCGGCCATGACCGGTGAGCGCGCCGACCTGCTGGAGATGCTGGCAAAGCACCGGCACTTCCTGCGCTTCACCACCCGTGACCTCACCGACGAGCAGGCCGGGCTCCGGACCACCGCCGGCGAGCTCTGCCTGGGCGGCCTGATCAAGCACATGACCGCGGGCGAGCGGAATTGGGGGGCCTTCATTCTGAACGGCCCGTCGGCGATGAAGGACTTCGCGGCCATGACCGAGGCCGACTGGGCACGGCGGGCCGACGAGTTCCGGATGCTGCCCGGTGAGACGCTGGCCGGTGTGCTGGCCGACTACGCCGAGGCGGCCCGCCGGACCGACGAGCTGGTCGCCACCCTGCCCGACCTGGGGGCCACGCACCCGTTGCCGAAGGCCCCGTGGTTCGAGGCCGGAGCGCGGTGGTCGGCCCGCCGGGTGCTGATGCACATCATCGCCGAGACCGCCCAGCACGCCGGCCACGCCGACATCATCCGCGAGTCCCTGGACGGCGCCAAGAGCATGGGCTGACCGGCGGCACCGGTCGGCCGGGTCACTTCACGAAGCGGTACTTAAGGTGGGTGGCCGACGGGGTCTCGACGACCCTCACCTGTTCCAGGTCGCGTCGCTGCGCGCCCAGCCCCTCGAAGAGCCGCAGCCCGTCGCCGAGGAGCGCGGGCACCACGTGCAGCTGGAGCTCGTCGACGAGCCCCGCCGCGACGTACTGCCGGACCGTGTCCGCGCCGCCCCCGATGTCGACGTTCCGGTCCCCGGCGGCGGCCCTCGCCCGCTCCAGAGCGCTGTGGATGCCGTCGGCCACGAAGGTGAAGGTGGTGCCGCCCTCCTTCACCAGGGTGGGGCGGGGGCGGTGGGTGAGGACGAACACCGGGGTACGGAAGGGCGGGTCGTCGCCCCAGGGCTCCTCGCCCGTGTCGTACATCGTCCGGCCCATGACCACCGCTCCGGTGGCCTCGAACCACTCCCGGACCAGCTCGGAGTCGCGGTTCTCGTCCCCGCCGGTCATGCCCTGGCGCTCGCGCCAGCTCGCCAGGGTGTGGATCCACTGGAAGATCGGCTCGGCGCCGTCGCCGCCCGGGTTGTCGAGGGTGACGTTCGGGCCGGCGACGTAGCCGTCGAGGGTGATGGCCAGGTCCGCGGTCACGGTCATGAGGGGCTCCCGGGGGTCGTGGGTGCGGGGGTCGTCGTTCTGCCTTCACTTCCACGTCGACCGGGAGTCCGCGATTTCGACAGCCGCCCGCGAAGGCGGCTCAGAGCATCGTCTCGCCCCGGGCCAGCGGCCGGCACACCGGCTGGACGCCCTCGGGAAGGTCGTCCGGGCGGCACCAGCGGGCCTCCAGGATCTCGAACGGGTCGAGGCGCAGCTCGCCGCCCAGCAGACGGGCCTCGTACGCCATCTCGACGCGGGTGCGCGGCCCGCTGTCGAGCATGACCAGGCGGCCGACCTCCACGTCGAGGTCGGTCTCCTCCTTGACCTCGCGGACCACGGTCTGCCGGAAATCCTCGCCCTTGCGGGCGAAGCCGCTCGGCAGACCCCACTGGCGGCCCGGGGGCCACATCCGGTGCTTCAGCAGCAGGACCCGCCCCTCTTCGTCGCGCACGACACCGGTCACGCCGACCACGTACTTGGTGTGCAGCAGCCACATCACGCGGCTCTGGACGGGGCGCAGCAGGCGCCAGAGGCGGGTCAGGAGTCGTCTCACCCGGCGGACGGTACCCGGTCGGTCCGCGGCCGGGGCGGGCGGTGGTCCCGCTCGCCTGCCGGACGTGCGTTGACAGCCGCGCGCCCCGGAGCCGACAGTTGCGTAGGAGTGCTACATGCCTGACAGAGTCCATTACCCTGGACCATGCCGTACAGCGTGATGAACGACGTCCACCCGCAGACCGCCCCGGAGTCCCCGTGAGTACCCCCAGCGCCGCCCCCGGCACCTCGTCCCCGGCCGCCGCACCCGTGGCCGTCCCCGGCGCCGCGCCCGCCACCGGCCTGGCGTCGGTGCCGGACGGTGCGCCGGGCGGGCGGTTCGGTTCCCTCGGGCCGGTCGGCCTGGTCCTCGCCGGTGGTCTCTCCGTGCAGTTCGGCGCCGCGCTGGCCGTGAGCCTGATGCCGCGGGCCGGGGCGCTCGGCGTGGTGACCCTGCGGCTGGTCGTGGCGGCCGTCGTCATGCTCCTGGTCTGCCGGCCGCGGCTGCGCGGCCACTCCAGGGCCGACTGGGGCACGGTCGTGGTCTTCGGCACCGCCATGGCCGGTATGAACGGCCTCTTCTACCAGGCCGTCGACCGCATCCCGCTCGGCCCGGCCGTCACCCTTGAGGTGCTCGGCCCGCTCGCCCTGTCCGTCTTCGCCTCCCGCCGCGCCGTCAACTTCGTCTGGGCCGGGCTCGCGCTGGCCGGCGTCTTCCTGCTGGGCGGTGGCGGCTTCGACGGCCTCGACCCGGCCGGTGCCGCCTTCGCGCTGGCGGCGGGCGCGATGTGGGCGGCGTACATCGTCTTCAGCGCCCGCACCGGACGCCGCTTCCCCCAGGCCGACGGCCTGGCCCTCGCGATGGCGGTCGGGGCGCTGCTGTTCCTGCCGCTGGGCATCGCCGAGTCGGGCGGCAGGCTGATCGACCCGGTGACGCTCGCGCTGGGCGCCGGGGTCGCCGTCCTCTCCTCCGTCCTGCCGTACACCCTCGAACTCCTCGCCCTGCGCCGCCTGCCCGCGCCGACCTTCGCCGTCCTCATGAGCCTGGAACCCGCCATCGCCGCGGCGGCCGGCTTCCTCATCCTCGACCAGGCCCTGTCCGCCACCCAGTCCGCCGCCATCGCGCTGGTCGTCGCGGCGAGCATGGGCGCGGTGCGGGCCCAGGTCGGGCGGCGGCGGACGAAAGCACTCCCGGAACTCCCGTAACCGCCGCGGGCCCGCCAAGCCCCGGCCCGGCGGACCGTCACCCGCAAGGACCGCGAGGGAGACATCCGCTTCGGCTGCCGGGGCGAGAGCGCAGGGCGCGAGCTGACGAGCGACACCGGCGTGATCGCCCAGAACCCCCTCGGTCCCGGCGCCACGTACGACGTGCCGTCGGCCGACCGCCGACACGGAGGCGCGCCACAAGCTCCCGCCGGCCGGGGCGTCGGCCGGAACCGAGATCCGCGTCAGGCACCGCAACGGCGACATCGCGCTGCTGGTCATCCGGACGAAGCCGGCCGCCGTGCCGGAGATCGGCTTCCTCACCGTGGACCTGACGGTCTGGCCGGCAACAGTGACAGACCGGGCGTGAGCGGCGCACCGTCGCGGTGAGCACCCCGGAACATGCGAGCGGGTGCCCTCGCCAAGAATCATGCAAGCGTGCTTGATTGTTATCACGGCTCCTGCCATGCTCCTCACCACACCGCGCCGCAAGCCGCCGTCCCCGAGGGGAGCGACCGTGTCCGACCCGACGCCCGTGATCGACGACCTGCGCGAGGAGAGCGAGGAACTCGACGCGCTGGTCGCCAAGTTGGACCCTCAGGGGTGGCGTCTCGCCACCCCGGCGCCCGGCTGGACGATCGCCCACCAGATCGCGCACCTGAACTGGACCGACCGGGCCGCCCTGCTCGCCGTCACCGACGAGGACGGCTTCGAGGGCCTGGTCGAACAGGCCCTCGCCGCGCCCGACCGGTACGTCGACGACGGCGCCGAGGAGGGTGCCCGGCTGGCACCCGCCGCGCTGCTGGCGGCCTGGAGGCAGGGCCGCGCCGTCCTCGACCGGGCGCTGCGCGCCGCCGCGCCCGGCGCGCGCTTCCCCTGGTACGGCCCGCCCATGGCCGCCGCCTCCATGGCCACCGCCCGCCTGATGGAGACCTGGGCCCACGGCCTGGACATCGCGGACGCGATCGGCGTCGTACGCCCGCCCACCGACCGCCTGCGGCACGTGGCCCGCATCGGCGTCCGCGCCCGGGACTTCGCCCACACCGTGCACGGACTCACCCCGCCCGCCGAGCAGTTCCGCGTCGAACTCACCGGCCCCGGCGGCGACCTGTGGGCGTACGGCCCCGAGGACGCCCCGCAGCGCGTCACCGGCCCGGCGCTCGACTTCTGCCTCCTGGCCACCCGGCGCGCCCACCGCGCCGACCTCGCCCTCACCGCCGAGGGCGCGGACGCCGACCGCTGGCTGGACATCGCCCAGGCCTTCGCCGGACCGCCGGGAACCGGACGCCCGCCGAAGGAGGAGCCCCGGTGAGCGTGCTGCGTGTCGGCAACGCCTCCGGCTTCTACGGCGACCGCTTCGACGCCATGCGCGACATGCTCACCGACGGCCCCCTGGACGTCCTCACCGGCGACTACCTCGCCGAGCTGACCATGCTCATCCTGGGCCGGGACCGGCTGAAAGACCCCGGCGCCGGGTACGCCCGCACCTTCCTGCGGCAACTGGAGGAGTGCCTCGGCCTCGCCCACGAGCGGGGGGTCCGCATCGTCGCCAACGCCGGGGGCCTCAACCCCGCCGGGCTCGCCGACGCCGTACGGGCGCTGGCCGGCCGGCTCGGCATCCCGGTGCGGGTCGCGCACGTCGAGGGCGACGACCTCACCGCCGCCCACCCGGGCGTGCTGGCCGCGCACGCCTACCTCGGCGGCTTCGGCATCGCCGCGTGCCTGCGCGCGGGCGCCGACGTGGTCGTCACCGGGCGGGTCACCGACGCCGCCCTGGTCACCGGGCCGGCCGCCGCGCACTTCGGCTGGGGGCCGACGGACTACGACCGGCTCGCGGGCGCGGTCGTCGCCGGGCACGTGCTGGAGTGCGGGGCGCAGGCGACCGGCGGCAACTACGCGTTCTTCCAGGAAGGCGACGTACGGCGGCCCGGCTTCCCGCTCGCCGAACTGCACGCCGACGGCACCTCGGTCATCACCAAGCACGACGGCACCGGCGGCTTCGTCGACGTCGGCACCGTCACCGCCCAGCTGCTGTACGAGACGGGCGGCGCCCGGTACGCGGGGCCCGACGTCACCGCCCGGCTGGACACCGTACGGCTCACCCGGGACGGCGCCGACCGCGTCCGCGTCGAGGGGGTGCGGGGCGAGGCACCGCCGCCCACCCTCAAGGTCGGCCTGAACCGGCTCGGCGGCTTCCGCAACGAGGTCGCCTTCGTGCTCACCGGCCTCGACATCGAGGCCAAGGCCGCGCTGGTGCGGGCCCAGCTGGAACCCGCGCTCGGCCAGGCCGCCGACGTCCGCTGGGACCTGGCCCGCACCGACCGGCCCGACGCGCCGACGGAGGAGACGGCGAGCGCCCTGCTGCGGCTCGTCGTCCGGGACGCCGACCAGCAGGTCGTCGGCCGGGCGCTGAGCGGTGCCGCGATCGAGCTGGCCCTCGCCAGTTACCCCGGGTTCCATGTGCTCGCCCCACCCGGAAAGGGGGCGCCCTATGGGGTGTTCGACGCCCTTCACGTCCCCCGGGACACCGTCGGGCACATCGCCGTGCTCCACGACGGGCGCCGAGTGGCGGTGCCACCGGCCCGGGACGCCGCCGCACCGGCGGACGTACCGGAGCCGCCCCTGCCGGAGCCCCTGCCGGCAGGGCCGCTCAAGAGCGCCCCCCTCGGCCTCGTCGCCGGGGCCCGCAGCGGCGACAAGGGCGGCAACGCCAACGTCGGCGTGTGGGCGCGCACCGAGGACGCCTGGCGCTGGCTCGCGCACGAGCTGACCGCCGACCGGTTCCGCGAGCTGATCCCCGAGGCCCGCGCCCTGCCCGTCACCCGGCACCCGCTGCCCAACCTGCGCGCCCTCAACTTCGTCGTCGAGGGCATCCTCGGCGAGGGCGTCGCCGCGCAGGCCCGTTTCGACCCGCAGGCCAAGGCGCTCGGCGAGTGGCTGCGCGCCCGCCACCTGGACATCCCGGAGGCCCTCCTGTGACCGTCCTGCCGTCGGCCCTGGACCCCAGCGGCCCCGACCACCGCGAGCACCGCGAGGCGATGCTCGCCAAACTCGCCGGCCTGGACGCCGAGCACACCAAGGCCCTCGCGGGCGGCGGCGAGAAGTACGTCGCCCGGCACCGGGGGCGCGGCAAGCTCCTCGCCCGCGAGCGCGTCGAGCTGCTCCTCGACCCCGACACGCCGTTCCTGGAGCTGTCCCCGCTGGCGGCCTGGGGGAGCGAGTACGCGACCGGCGGCTCCCTCGTCACCGGTATCGGCGTGGTCGAGGGCGTCGAGTGCCTCATCACCGCCAACGACCCGACCGTGCGCGGCGGAGCCAGCAATCCCTGGTCGCTGAAGAAGGCGCTGCGCGCCAACGACATCGCGCTCGCCAACCGGCTGCCCTGCGTCAGCCTGGTCGAGTCCGGCGGCGCCGACCTGCCCTCCCAGAAGGAGATCTTCGTCCCGGGCGGCGCGATCTTCCGGGACCTGACCCGGCTGTCCGCGGCCGGAATCCCCACCATCGCCGTCGTCTTCGGCAACTCGACCGCGGGCGGCGCGTACATCCCCGGCATGTCCGACCACGTGATCATGGTCAAGGAGCGCGCCAAGGTGTTCCTCGGCGGTCCGCCGCTGGTCAAGATGGCCACCGGCGAGGAGAGCGACGACGAGTCGCTGGGCGGTGCCGAGATGCACGCGCGCACCTCGGGCCTCGCCGACCACTTCGCGGTCGACGAGCCGGACGCCCTGCGCCAGGCCCGCCGGGTGGTCGCCCGCCTCAACCACCGCAAGGCGTACGCCGATCCGGCACCCGCCGAGCCGCCCAGGTACGACCCCGAGGAACTGCTCGGCATCGTCCCCGGCGACCTCAAGGTCCCCTTCGACCCGCGCGAGGTGATCGCCCGGATCGTCGACGCCTCCGACTTCGACGAGTTCAAGCCGCTGTACGGAACGAGCCTGACGACCGGCTGGGCGGCCCTGCACGGCTATCCGGTGGGCATCCTCGCCAACGCCCAGGGGGTCCTCTTCAGCGAGGAGTCGCAGAAGGCCGCCCAGTTCATCCAGCTCGCCAACCAGCGCGACATCCCGCTTCTCTTCCTCCACAACACCACCGGCTACATGGTCGGCAAGGAGTACGAGCAGGGCGGCATCATCAAACACGGCGCGATGATGATCAACGCGGTCTCCAACTCCCGCGTCCCCCACCTGTCCGTCCTCATGGGCGCCTCCTACGGCGCCGGTCACTACGGCATGTGCGGCCGCGCCTACGACCCCCGCTTCCTCTTCGCCTGGCCCAGCGCCAAGTCCGCCGTCATGGGCCCGCAGCAGCTCGCCGGCGTGCTCTCCATCGTCGCCCGCCAGTCGGCCGCAGCGAAGGGGCAGCCGTACGACGACGAGGGCGACGCCGCCCTGCGCGCCATGGTGGAGCAGCAGATCGAGTCCGAGTCGCTGCCCATGTTCCTGTCCGGGCGGCTCTACGACGACGGCGTCATCGATCCGCGCGACACCCGCACCGTCCTCGGCCTGTGCCTGTCCGCCGTCCACACCGCCCCGTACCAGGGCGCGCGCGGCGGCTTCGGCGTCTTCCGGATGTGAGGAACACACCGTGACCAGCGAAACGAACACCGTGACCAGCGAGACGAACACCGTGATCAGCATCAGCGAGGGACACACCGTGCTCGGCACCGTCCTCGTCGCCAACCGGGGCGAGATCGCCTGCCGCGTCTTCCGCACCTGCCGCGCGGCGGGAATCCGGACGGTCGCGGTGCACTCCGACGCCGACGGGAACGCCCTCCACGCGCGCGTGGCCGACGCCGCCGTACGACTGCCGGGCGCGGCCCCCGCCGACACCTACCTGCGCGGCGACCTGATCGTGAAGGCCGCCGTCACCGCCGGCGCCGACGCCGTCCACCCCGGCTACGGCTTCCTCTCCGAGAACGCCGACTTCGCGCGCGCCGTCCTCGACGCCGGGCTCACCTGGATCGGGCCGCCGCCCGCGGCCATCGAGGCGATGGCGTCCAAGACGCGCGCCAAGGAGCTGATGGGCATCGCGCCCCTCACGGACGTCACCGCGGCGGACCTGCCGGTGCTGGTGAAGGCGGCGGCGGGCGGCGGCGGGCGCGGCATGCGCGTCGTACGGGACCTCGCCGACCTCGACGCCGAGCTGACCGCCGCCCGCGCCGAGGCCGCGAGCGCCTTCGGCGACGGCGAGGTCTTCGTCGAGCCCTATGTGGACAACGGCCGCCACGTCGAGGTGCAGATCTTCGCCGACACCCACGGCACCGTCTGGGCACTGGGCACCCGCGACTGCTCCCTCCAGCGCCGCCACCAGAAGGTGATCGAGGAGGCCCCGGCGCCGGGCCTGACGCCCGAACTGACCGGCGAGCTGCACGATCTCGCGGTACGCGCCGCCCGCGCCGTCGACTACGTCGGCGCCGGGACCGTCGAGTTCCTCGTCGCGGACGGCACGGCGCACTTCCTGGAGATGAACACCCGCCTCCAGGTCGAGCACCCGGTCACGGAGGCCGTCTTCGGCGTCGACCTCGTCGCCCTCCAGCTCCGCATCGCCGAGGGCCACGCCCTCGGGAACGACCCCCCGCGCGCGCGGGGCCACGCCGTCGAGGCCCGCCTGTACGCCGAGGACCCGGCCCGGGGCTGGGCCCCGCAGACCGGCCGCCTGCACCGCCTCACCGTCCCGGAGGGCATCCGCCTGGACACCGGCTACACCGGCGGGGACGACATCGGCGTCCACTACGACCCGATGCTCGCCAAGGCCGTCGCCCACGCACCCACGCGCGCGGAGGCCGTCCGCCGCCTCGCCGGCGCGCTGGAACGGGCGGCGATCCACGGCCCGGTCACCAACCGCGACCTGCTCGTCCGCTCCCTGCGCCACGAGGAGTTCACGTCCGGTCGCATGGACACCGGCTTCTACGACCGCCACCTGCCCGAACTGACCCGCCCCGGCGCCGATCCCCTCGCCCCGCTGGCCGCCGCCCTCGCCGAGGCGAGCGCGCCCTCCCGCTCCCGCTTCGGCGGCTGGCGCAACCTGCCCTCGCAGGCGCAGGCCAAGCGGTACGCGGTCGCGGGCGAGGAACACGAGGTCCGCTACCACCACACCCGCGACGGCCTCACCGCCGAGGGGGTACGCGTGGTGCACGCCGACGCCGAGCGGGTCGTCCTCGAAACCGACGGCGTACAGCGCCGCTTCGAGATCGCCCGCTACGGCGACCAGGTCCACGTGAACACCACCACCCTCACCGCCCTGCCCCGCTTCCCCGGCCCCGCCGCCCAGCACGCCCCCGGCTCCCTCCTCGCCCCCATGCCGGGCACCGTCGTCCGCGTCGCGGAGGGCCTGACGGAGGGGGCCGCGGTGACGGCCGGCCAGCCCTTGCTGTGGCTGGAGGCCATGAAGATGGAACACCGGATCACGGCCCCGGTCACCGGAAGGCTGACCGCGCTGCCCGTGGCCCCTGGGCGGCAGGTGGAGATGGGCACGCTCCTGGCGGTCGTCGAGACCGGCTGACCCAGGACGCGGGGAACCGCGCGACCAGCCACAACGGGCCCGCACCCGAACAGCGACCGAAGGAGCCCCGTGACCACCCTCATCGAATCCGAAGAGCGCAAGTCCCTCCGCGAAGCGGTGTCGGCCTTCGCCGGAAGCCACCCCCGCACCACCGGCCCCGCCGGCAACCGGCACTTCTGGCAGGAGGCGGCCAAACTCGGCTACATCGGCGTCAACCTGCCGGAGGCGTACGGCGGAGGAGGCGGCGGCATCACCGAACTCTCCCTCGTCCTCGAAGAGATGGGCGCCGCGGGCAACCCCCTGCTGATGATGATCGTCTCCCCGGCGATCTGCGGCACCGTCATCGCCCGCTTCGGCACCGAGGCGCAGAAGCGGGACTGGCTCCCGTCCCTGGCCGACGGCAGCCGCCTCATGGCCTTCGGCATCACGGAACCCGACGCCGGCTCCAACAGCCACCGCATCACCACCACCGCCCGCCGCGACGGCACCGACTGGCTCCTCACCGGCCGCAAGGTCTTCGTCTCCGGCGTCGACATCGCCGACGCCACCCTCGTCGTCGGCCGCACCGAGGACGCCCGCACCGGCAGGCTCAAGCCCTGCCTGTTCATCGTCCCGCGCGACGCGGACGGCTTCGAGCGCCGCCCCATCGACATGGAACTCAACGCCGCGGAGAAGCAGTTCGAGCTGGTCCTCGACGACGTACGGCTGCCGGCCGACGCCCTCGTCGGCGACGAGGACGCGGGCCTGCTCCAGCTCTTCGCGGGCCTCAACCCCGAGCGCGTCATGACCGCCGCCTTCGCGATCGGCATGGGCCGCTACGCGCTCTCCCGCGCCCTGGAGTACGCCCGCCAGCGCACCGTCTGGAAGACACCCATCGGCGCCCACCAGGCCATCGCCCACCCCCTCGCCCAGGCGCACATCGACCTCGAACTCGCCCGCCTGATGACGCGGCAGGCGGCCCACCTCTACGACGCCGGTGACGACACGGGCGCGGGCGAGGCCGCCAACATGGCCAAGTACGCGGCCGGGGAGGCCTGTGTGAGGGCCGTCGACCAGGCCGTGCACACCCTCGGCGGCAACGGCCTCACCCGCGAGTACGGTCTGGCCCAGCTGATAACGGCATCGCGGGTGGCCCGCATCGCACCCGTGAGCCGGGAGATGATCCTCAACTACGTCTCCCACCAGACCCTGGGCCTGCCCAAGTCGTACTAGCCCGTGTCACCGGCGCTGCCGGTGCCGCCCGTGTCGGAGGAACCGTGTTCCGCAGCGAGTACGCAGACGTCCCGCCCGTCGACCTGCCCATCCACGATGCGGTGCTCGGCCGGGCCGCCGCCTTCGGGAGCACCCCGGCGCTGATCGACGGCACCGACGGCACCACCCTCACCTACGAGCAGGTGGACCGGTTCCACCGGCGCGTCGCCGCCGCCCTCGCCGAGACCGGCGTGCGCAAGGGCGACGTCCTCGCCCTGCACAGCCCCAACACCGTCGCCTTCCCGCTGGCCTTCTACGCCGCCACCCGCGCGGGCGCCTGCGTCACCACGGTGCATCCGCTCGCCACCGCCGAGGAGTTCGCCAAGCAGCTGAGCGACGCGCGGGCCCGCTGGATCGTCACCGTCTCACCGTTCCTCGACACCGCCCGCCGGGCCGCCGAACTCGCGGGCGGCGTCCAGGAGATCCTGGTGTGCGACAGCGCGCCCGGCCACCGCTCGCTGATCGACATGCTGGCCTCCACCGCACCCGAACCGGCCGTCACCATCGACCCGGCCGAGGACGTCGCCGCCCTGCCGTACTCCTCGGGCACCACCGGCACGCCCAAGGGGGTGATGCTCACCCACCGGCAGATCGCCACCAACCTCGCCCAGCTCGAACCGCTGATGCCGGCCGCGCCGGGCGACCGCGTCCTCGCCGTGCTGCCGTTCTTCCACATCTACGGCCTCACCGCCCTGATGAACGCCCCGCTGCGGCTCGGCGCCACCGTCGTCGTACTGCCCCGCTTCGACCTGGAGCAGTTCCTCGCCGCCATCCAGAACCACCGCATCACCAGCCTGTACGTCGCCCCGCCGATCGTCCTGGCCCTCGCCAAGCACCCGCTGGTCGCCGACTACGACCTCTCCTCGCTGAAGTACGTCGTCAGCGCCGCCGCGCCCCTGGACGCCAGGCTCGCCGCCGCCTGCTCCCGGCGGCTCGGCCTGCCGCCCGTCGGCCAGGCGTACGGCATGACGGAACTGTCCCCGGGCACCCACGTCGTCCCCCTGGACGCCATGGCCGAGGCGCCGCCCGGCACCGTCGGCAAGCTGATCGCCGGTACCGAGATGCGCGTCGTCTCCCTCACCGAACCCGGCAAGGACCTCGGCACCGGGGAGGCCGGGGAGATCCTCATCCGCGGGCCCCAGATCATGAAGGGCTACCTGGGCCGCCCCGACGCCACCGCCGCCATGATCGACGGGGACGGCTGGCTGCACACCGGGGACGTCGGTCAGGTCGATGCCGACGGCTGGCTGTTCGTCGTCGACCGCGTCAAGGAGCTGATCAAGTACAAGGGCTTCCAGGTGGCCCCGGCCGAACTGGAGGCCCTCCTGCTCACCCACCCCGGCGTCGCCGACGCGGCCGTCATCGGCGCCCACAACGACGACGGCAACGAAGTACCGCACGCCTTCGTCGTACGCGGGCGGGCCGCGCCCGGCCTCACGGAGGGCGAGATCATGATGTACGTCGCCGAACGCGTCGCCCCCTACAAACGCGTCCGCCGGGTCACCTTCGTCGAGGCCGTCCCCCGGGCCGCGTCCGGCAAGATCCTGCGCCGACAGCTCCGGGAGCAGCGGTGATCCTGATCGGCCGCACGCGCACGCGGGGCGTCGAGACCCTCACCCTCGACTCCCCCCGCAACCGCAACGCCCTGTCCGCCGCCCTCGTCGGCGACCTGGCCGACGCCCTCACCGCGGCGGGCGAGGACCCCGGCGTCCGCGCCGTCGTCCTCGCCCACACCGGCAACACCTTCAGCGCGGGCGCCGACCTGCGCGACCCGCCCGACCCGGACGCCCTGGCGGGACTGTTCCGGCGGATCGCCGAAGTACCGAAACCGGTGATCGCCCGGGTCGCCGGGCACGTGCGCGCGGGCGGCCTCGGCCTGGTCGCCGCCTGCGACATCGCGGCGGCCTCGAACGAGGCCACGTTCGCCTTCACCGAGGTCCGCATCGGCGTGGCGCCCGCCGTCATCTCCCTGGCCCTGCTGCCGCGCGCCGACCCCCGCGCCCTCGCCCGCTACTACCTCACCGGCGAGCGCTTCGACGCCGCCGAGGCCGCCCGCACCGGCCTGGTCACGGCCGCGGGCGACGACGTGGACGCCGTACTCGAACCCGTCCTCGACGGTGTGCGCCGTGCCTCACCGCAGGGTCTGGCCGAGACGAAACGGCTGCTCACGGCTAGGGTGCTGGAGGCCTTCGACCGGGACGCGGCCGACCTGACCGCGCTCTCGGCCCGGCTGTTCGCCTCCCCGCAGGCCCGCGAGGGGATGACGGCCTTCCTCGAACGACGGGATCCGGAATGGGTGGTGTGAGCGGCGCCGTGAACACGGCCGACCGCGCGGAGCGCGTCCCCAAGCAGGACCGCAGCCGGGCCACCCGGCAACGGCTCCTGCAAGCCGCCGTGGCCTGCCTCGCCGAGCGCGGCTGGGCCGGATCCACGGTCTCCGTCGTCGCCGAACACGCCGGTGTCTCCCGCGGCGCCGCCCAGCACCACTTCCCGACCCGCGAGGACCTCTTCACGGCCGCCGTGGAGTACGTCGCGGAGGAACGCTCCGTGGCGCTGCGCGCCCTGTTCCCCGAGGGCGCGGCCGCCGACGACCGCCGGGCCGTGGTCGCCGCCCTGGTCGACCTCTACACCGGGCCCCTGTTCCGCGCCGCCCTCCACCTGTGGGTGGCCGCCTCCAACGAGGAGCAGCTGCGCGGCCGGGTGACCGAGCTGGAGGCCCGCGTCGGCCGCGAGAGCCACCGCACGGCCGTCGACCTCCTCGGCGCCGACGAGTCCCGCCCCGGCGTCCGGGAAAGTGTCCAGGGTCTTCTGGACATGGCCCGCGGCCTGGGGCTCGCCCATCTCCTCACCGACGACGGGGCGCGGCGGGAACGGGTGGTCGAGCAGTGGGCGCGGCTGCTGGACGGGGCGCTGGGCGAGGAGCCGGGCTGACGCCACGGGGACCGGTTCCAGGCGGTCGCCGACCCCGGCGCGGGTGAGGGCGACGCCGAGCGGCTCGCCCGCCGCGTCCCGGAGCGGCTGGTGACCGAGGCAGGCGCGGCCTGTGCCCGTCGTGCGCGGCGGTCACCGCACTCGGCGACGGCACGGTCCGGCAGTGCTTCGGCACGACGACGCGGACGCGAACGCGGCACGACCGGGCGTGGCGGCGGTGGACCGCCAGGCCTGTGCCGGGGCCGCCCCCTCCAGGACCTGACCCGGGACCGGGCACCGCTCGCGCTCGGTCACCTCGGCTCCGGGTTCGGGAACCGGCCCGGCCCCACCGACGGCTTCCAGGCCGGTGCGGCCGACCCCGGAGGGCCACCGCACCGCGTACGCCCGGGGCGAGCCGTGCGCCCCGTCACGGGCTGAGCCGCTCCACCCGCCAGCCGCCGTCCCCCTCGGCCACGTACCGCAGCCGGTCGTGCAGCCGGTTCTCCCGGCTCGCCCGGGGCGAGCCGTGCGCCCCGTCACGGGCTGAGCCGCTCCACCCGCCAGCCGCCGTCCCCCTCGGCCACGTACCGCAGCCGGTCGTGCAGCCGGTTCTCCCGGCCCTGCCAGAACTCCACCGCCTCCGGCGCCACCCGGAACCCGCCCCAGTGCGGCGGCACCGGCACCTGCTCGCCCTCCGGATAGCGCGCGTCCAGTTCGGCGTACGCGGCGTCCAGGGCACGCCGGCCGGCCACCACCGTGGACTGCGCGCTGGCCCAGGCACCCAGCTGGGAGCCGTGCGGCCGGGTCCGGAAGTAGGCGGCGGTCTCGTCCCGCCCGGTGCGCCGCGCGACGCCCGTCACCACGACCTGGCGGGCCATCGGATGCCACGGGAACAGCAGCGAGATGCGCGGGTTCTCGTCCAGCTCGCGCGCCTTGCGGGAGTCGTAGTTGGTGTAGAAGACGAACCCCCGCTCGTCGAAGTGCTTCAGCAGCACCGTGCGGGAGCTGGGCCGGCCCTCGCCGTCCGCCGTGGAGACGACCATGGCGTTCGGCTCGAACAGCCCGCCGTCCGTCGCGGCCTGCTTGAACCAGCGCGCGAACTGCTCGACGGGCGTCGCGGCCAGCTCGGTCTCGGACAGCCCCTCGGCCCGGTACTGCTTGCGCATCGAGGCGAGATCGAAGGGGGCGGCGGAATCGGCTTCGCGATCGGTCACGCCGCCCATCCTG
Organism: Streptomyces sp. NPDC048392; assembly: GCF_043200575.1. Classification (NCBI taxonomy): domain Bacteria; kingdom Bacillati; phylum Actinomycetota; class Actinomycetes; order Kitasatosporales; family Streptomycetaceae; genus Streptomyces; species Streptomyces sp. NPDC048392. Next base: position 69,101 of record NZ_JBICYB010000005.1, on the reverse strand, counting down.
CCGCATCCGCGCGGCCGCCCCACGTGGCCCCGGGGGAAGACCGGTGTCCTTCGTCACGCCCTGGCACCGAGTGCCGTGGGGGCTCCCCAAGCGTGGCACCCGGGGATATCGTGCTTGCTCCCGCTCCGGCTGGATGACCGACGGCCGTCCGGGGCATCACAGGGGTGACCGCCGGGACCGCGAGTCGAGGACACGACCGTGGATCCATGGAGGCGCCGCACCGCCTCCGCCCGGGTCGCCACACCACACTGATCACGAGGAGCCGCCTGATGTCCGACTTCGTACCCGGGCTAGAGGGAGTCGTCGCGTTCGAGACGGAGATCGCCGAACCCGACAAGGAGGGCGGCGCCCTTCGCTACCGCGGCGTCGACATCGAGGACCTGGTCGGGCACGTCTCCTTCGGCAACGTCTGGGGCCTGCTCGTCGACGGGGCCTTCGACCCCGGTCTGCCGCCCGCCGAGCCCTTCCCCATCCCCGTGCACTCCGGCGACATCAGGGTCGACGTCCAGTCCGCCCTCGCCATGCTCGCCCCGGCCTGGGGCCTCAGACCCCTGCTGGACATCGATGCCGGGCAGGCCCGTGACGACCTCGCCCGCGCCGCGGTCATGGCCCTGTCCTACGTCGCCCAGTCCGCGCGCGGCCAGAGCCTTCCCATGGTCCCGCAGCGCGAGATCGACAAGGCCCGGTCGGTGGTCGAACGCTTCATGGTCCGCTGGCGCGGCGAGCCCGACCCCAAGCACGTCGCCGCCGTCGACGCCTACTGGACCTCCGCCGCCGAGCACGGCATGAACGCCTCCACCTTCACCGCCCGCGTCATCGCCTCCACCGGCGCGGACGTGGCGGCCGCCCTCTCCGGAGCCGTGGGCGCCATGTCCGGGCCGCTGCACGGCGGCGCCCCCTCCCGCGTCCTGCACATGATCGAGGAGATCGAGCGCACCGGCGACGCCGAGGCCTACGTCAGGAAGACCCTCGACGCGGGCGAACGCCTCATGGGCTTCGGACACCGGGTCTACCGCGCCGAGGACCCGCGCGCCCGCGTCCTGCGCCGTACCGCCCGCGAACTGGGCGCCCCGCGCTACGAGGTCGCCGAGGCCCTGGAGAAGGCCGCCCTCGCCGAGCTCCACGCCCGCCGCCCCGACCGGGTCCTGGCCACCAACGTCGAGTTCTGGGCCGCCATCATGCTGGACTTCGCCGAGGTCCCGGCGCCCATGTTCACCTCGATGTTCACCTGTGCCCGTACCGCCGGCTGGTCCGCCCACATCCTCGAACAGAAGCGCACCGGCCGCCTGGTCCGCCCCTCCGCCCACTACGTGGGCCCCGGTTCCCGCGACCCGCGCGAGATCGAGGGCTACACCGGCATCGCGAACTGACCACCCCCCGGGACACGCCCCGGAGGACCCCTGAAGGCCCTGAACGCAGGCGACCCGCGAGTCTGGTTCCTCCAGTGGAGGAGCCGGCCGGACGTACCGGCGACTCGCGGGTCGGGTGACTGCTTGGGATTGGGCCGGCTGCGCGCATCCGTCACGCGCTGGTCCGGCGCCGCACTCCGTGTGGTGCCGGGCTGCTAGCCCGCAGCCACCTCACGCGTCCGGTTCTCATACATCTGCCGAACCACCTCCCTTCTCGTGTACGGCCCACCCTAGGAAACGGGCGGCCGCCGATCAATCGGTTTTCCGGACCGATTCGTCGTCGATCTCCCATGGACGCGTCTTCGCTGGTCACCTACGGTTTCGCACATGACGAAACGACGGGGGGCCCGTTGGTGAGGCGGGCGACGGTCAGTGGGTCGACGTCCGGGGCACGGATCGGGAACGGGTCGGGTACCGCTCGGGTACGCCCGGGCCGTCGTCGACGGCGGACCGGGTGACGAGTGGGTCGGTCGGAGGCTCGCCGCCCACCCGGGCACGACCCGTCATGACAGGGGCGTATGCCGAGTTTCCGCGGTACAACGATTTCTGCAATCTTGCGGGAACTCGGTGTGTGCTGCATCACGTTCGAGTTGAATGAAGGCCAGTGAGCGAACCGACGTACCGTACGGCGGACGCAGCCTGCAGGGGGTCCAGGTGAGTGCTTCCCGGCGTAGTGGGACCACCGACGAGCTGGGGCCGGAAGAGCCGGACGAGCCGGAGCAGCCCGAGCCGGACGGCGCGGACCTGTTGGCCGCGCTCCTCGACGGCATGGACGCGGCCCTGTGCGCCTTCGACGCGGCCGGGGTCGTGACCCATTGGAACCGCGAGGCGGAGCGCATCCTCGGCTGGAGCGCGGCCGAGGCCGTGGGACGGCAGGGCTTCGCCGGGTGGGCCGTGCGCGGCGCGGACGCCGGCGAAGTGGAGGACCGGCTGCTGTCCGCCATGCGGGCGCCGGGGCGCCAGGTGCACGAGTTCGCGCTGCTGACCAAGGACGGCGGCCGGGTGCTGGTGCGGACCCAGTCCGCGGCGGTGCGCGGTCCCGACGGGAGGCCCGCCGGGGTGTACTGCGCGTTCAGCGAGGTGCACACGCAGATCGACCTGGAGCGGTCCATCGCGCTGAGCGAGGCCCTGCTGGAGGACGCGAGCTGGGGCGTCGTCCTGGTGGACGCGGACCTGCGGCCCGCGGTGGTCAACGCGCACGCGGCACGGGCACTGGGGGCCGGGCGCACGTCCGTGCTGGGGCGGCCGCTCGGTGATCTGCTCGCCCAGGGCGTCGAGGAGCTGGAGAACGCGCTGACGCACGTCCTGGCCGAGGGCGCGCCACCCGCGCCGGCCGAGGTGTGGGTGAGCCTGCGCACGCCGGACGGGGAGCGGCGCCGGTGCTGGCGCAGTGGCTTCGTGCGGCTGGCCTCGCCGCTCGCGGAGGAGCCGGTGCCGCTGGGTGTCGGCTGGCTGTTCCAGGACGTCACGGAGACGAAGCAGGGCGAGCAGGAGGCGGCGCTGCTGCGCTTCCGGGCCAACCAGTTGCACCGGGCGGCGCGGGCCGCGGCCGAGTGCGAGGACCCTGCGGAGGCGGCGATCGTCCACCTGGACTTCGCGCTGGCCGGGTTCGCCGACCACGCCCTGATCGACCGGGTCGTGGGCGGGGCGGCGGTCGACACCGACGCGGCGGAGCCGGTCCGGCTGGTCCGGGTCGCGGCCACCCCGTCCGGCGCGCCGGGGCCGAGCGTGCCGTCCGGCACGGCCGGGATGCCGGTGCGCTACGGCGAGGGGCACCCCGCCGTGCAGTGCGTGGAGCGGGCGGGCTCGGTGCGGGCCAGCGCCGGTGTGCGCGCGGTGCCGGCCGAGCGGGTGCGGCAGTGGGCGGTGGCCCGGCAGTGGCCGGCGGACACGGTGCACGGCCTGTGCGCGGCACTGCGCAGCCGCGGCCGGACGCTGGGCGTCGTGACGTTCCTGCGCGGCGCGGGGCGGAGCGCGTTCGAACGGTCCGACGCGATGTACGCCGAGGACGTCGCGGTACGCATCGCCACGGCCCTGGACCTGGCGGGCGCGGTGGAGGAGCGGTAGCCGGACGGGGGTGACACGGCGGGCGGAAGGGCCGCCCGTTGGCGAGGTACCGGCTCCGGTGCGCGTACGTGCCCGGCCGGCGGTGCGTGCGGGAGGCCCCCGGCAGGCCGGTGGGCCCGAGCCGGGACCCGCACCTTGCGCTTCGAACGACTGCGTCCCGCTGCCTGACGGCAGCGGGACGCGACCAGCAGCCCGTTCACCATCAGTTTCCGTGCGGCGCGGCGCGGCGCTGAGCGGCGCGGCCCGCTCAGCGGCGGTAGAAGATGCGGTCCCGGTACCGGTCCAGTACGCGGCCGTTCCATTCGTGACCGCCGTCCACGTTGCCCGAGCGCAGCAGCGGGGGTTCGATACCGCGGTCGGCGAGGGCGGCGGCCGCCGTGGCCGTCATGGCCTGCATGAGGGCGCTGGTGACCACCGTGGAGGCGGGCGCGAAGGGCGCCGGGACGGTGTCGAGGGTGAGTTCCGCGTCCCCGACGGCGATCTTGGAGTCCAGCACGATGTCGCAGTGGTCCCTGAGGAAGGTGCCGGAGCTGTGCCGCGAGGTCGTCCCGGACGCGTACGCCACCGAGGTCACGCCGATGACCCGGATGCCGAGCGCGCGGGCGTTCATGGCCATCTCCACGGGCAGGGCGTTGCGCCCCGACAAGGAGATGATCACCAGGGCATCGCCCTCGCGGAGCGGGGAGGAGTCCAGGACGGCGCTCGCGAGGCCGTCGATGCGTTCCAGCGCGGAGCCGAGCGTCGCCGGCATCACGTCCACGCCGACGACGCCGGGCACGGTGAGCAGGTTCATCAGGGCGAGTCCGCCGGCGCGGTACACGACGTCCTGGGCGGCGAGGGAGGAGTGCCCGGCGCCGAAGGCGAAGAGCCGGCCGCCGTTCTGCACGGTGTCGGCGAGCAGCGTGCCGGCCGCCTCGACGCTGTCCGCCTCCTCGTCGCGGACGCGGCGCAGGAGGTCGATCGCCGCGTCGAAGAACTGGCCGGCCGGCTTGTGGTCGCTCATGCGGGACCCCTTCGGTGTGGCTGCGTCGCGGATCACGGTGCGGTCTGGACCAGTGCGGTGTCAATACGGCGGCGACGCGGCGGAGCGGGCCGCGCGGCCCGGCTTTTCGCGGCGAGACACGGTTGTCGGTGGTATGCGTCAGAATTGGTCGCAGGGCCAGCGCACGCGCCGGTGGGCCGTAGCCTCCGGCAATCTCATCAAGGGGCACGTATGTCCGGACTGATCGACACCACGGAGATGTATCTCCGCACCATCCTCGAGCTGGAGGAGGAAGGTGTGGTCCCGATGCGCGCCCGGATCGCCGAGCGGCTCGACCAGAGCGGCCCGACGGTCAGCCAGACGGTGGCGCGGATGGAGCGCGACGGCCTGGTGTCCGTGGCGGCGGACCGCCATCTGGAGCTGACCGACGAGGGCAGGCGGCTGGCGACGCGCGTGATGCGCAAGCACCGGCTCGCGGAGTGCCTGCTCGTCGACGTGATCGGCCTGGAGTGGGAGCAGGTGCACGCCGAGGCCTGCCGCTGGGAGCACGTGATGAGCGAGGCGGTCGAGCGCCGTGTGCTTGAGCTGCTGCGGCACCCGACCGAGTCGCCGTACGGGAACCCGATCCCGGGTCTGGAGGAGCTGGGCGAGACGGACGGTGCCGACCCCTTCCTGCGCGAGGGCATGGTGTCCCTCGCCGACCTCGCCCCGGGCCCCGAGGGCAAGACGGTCGTCGTGCGCCGTATCGGCGAGCCGATCCAGACGGACGCGCAGCTGATGTACACGCTGCGCCGGGCCGGGGTGCAGCCGGGCTCGGTGGTGAGCGTGACCGAGTCGGCGGGCGGCGTACTGGTGGGCAGCGGCGGCGAGGCCGCCGAGCTGGAGGCGGACACCGCCTCCCACGTGTTCGTCGCCAAGCCCTGACCGCCAAGCCCTGACCGCCAGGCTCTGAGCCGCAGGCGCCGAGTCGGCGGGCGCCGGCCGGGCAGGCGGATGGACGGGCGGATGGATGGACGGACGGACGGGCGGATGGACGGACGGACGGGCGGACGGGCTGGTGACGGGGCGCGGACGGGCGCCGGGGCGCCAACTTCGCGTCGCGGGAAGGGGATGCGCGCCGGCGCGTGGATCCCGTCGACCGGAGGTTCCAGTGCGCCGAATCGCAGCGCCCGGACGCTTCGCGTGCGAGGCTGTGGCGTGAGGCATATGGCGTGAGGGGCTCTTGGCCGCGGCTGACAGCGATGTCGCCCGGGCCGGAGAGGGGGAGGGGCATGCCGGAGAGACGGAGAGGGCCCCGGCGCCTGGTGGCGCCGGGGCCTGTCCTCCCCCGTGCTGACCTGGAGCCCCGAGCTCTCAAGGTCAATCCCCTCGGACCGTTTTCCCCGAGCGGCCCGCCTCCCGTTGAAGATCTCCCCTGGGCGGCGGCGATCAATCCCTGAGCGGTGTCACTCGAATGAGGGGTGTTGCTCACCAAGACGGCATTTTCGAATGGAGATTCGATAATCTGCGGACGTTGGCGTCCGCGGACACGACGCGGGACGGCAGGGCAGGCAGGCAGGACACGGTTCACAGGATCGGCCGGCCCGCAGGGGCGGGCGGGTCCGAGCGGAGCTTGGGGGTGCCAGGACCTATGGCGCGGCGCATCGACGTGACCGGCGCGGGCGGTGTACGCCTCGCGGCCTGGGAGTTCGGCGACCCTCCCAAGACCGACCGGCCGCACGACACATCCACATCCACTTCCCCACCCGCATCCGTACCCGCGTCCGCGCCCGGACCCGGCCCCCGGGCGGGCACACCCCTGGCGCACGGGTCAGGGGACCTGCCCGGCGTGCTGTTACTACACGGTCTGATGGGGCGCGCCTCCCACTGGGCCCCCACGGCCCGCTGGCTCTCCGCCCGTCACCGGGCCGTCGCCCTCGACCAGCGCGGCCACGGCCGCAGCGACAAGCCCCCGCGGGGCTCGTACACCCGGGAGGCCTATGTCGAGGACGTCGAGGCCGCGCTGGAGCAGCTCGGCCTCGGACCGGCCGTCCTGATCGGCCACGCCATGGGCGCGCTGACCGCCTGGCAGCTCGCCGCCAAACGCCCCGACCTGGTCCGCGGCCTGATCATCTGCGACATGCGGGCCTCCGCCCTCGGCGCCGCCTCCCAGCACACCTGGACCGAGTGGTTCCGCGCCTGGCCGGTCCCCTTCGCCACGCTCGCCGACGTCCGCAAGTGGTTCGGCGAGGACGACCCCTGGGTGGAGCGGCCGAATCCGGCCCGCGGCGAGTTCTACGCCGAGGTGATGGCCGAGTCCCCGGACGGCTGGCGTCCCGTCTTCGAACCGGAGCAGATGCTCCGCTCCCGCGAGACCTGGGTCTACGACGCCCACTGGGAGGAGCTGGCCCAGGTCCGCTGCCCCACCCTGGTCGTCCGCGGCCTCGACGGCGAGCTGGGCCGCGCCGAGGCCCAGGAGATGGTCCGCGTCCTGCCGAGCGGCCAGTACGCGGAGGTCGCCGACGCCGGCCATCTCGTCCACTACGACCAGCCGGAGGCCTGGCGGGCGGCCATCGAGCCGTTCCTGGCCACCCTCGGGGGCGTCTGACGACCCAGCGGCCTCCGTCGGCCACCCTCGGGGGCGTCTGACGACCCACCGGCCTCCGTCGGCCACCCTCGGGGGCGTCTGACCACTCACCGGCCCTCACCGGCCACCCTCAGGGGCGTCTGACGACCCAGCGGCCTCCGTCGGCCACCCTCGGGGACGTCTGACCACCCACCGGCCCTCACCGGCCACCCTCAGGCCCTGACCACCACGGCCGCCCACCAGCCCTCACCGCCACGGGCAGCCCACCCCGCCCCGCCGCGCCCCGCGAGGCACGTCAGCCCTTGCTGACCGCCGTGAGGATCTCCGGCAGTCGCTCCGCCGTGCGCGGCGCGGCCAGCCGCAGACCGGTCAGGGTCAGCGCCGCGCCGTACACCGCGCCCACGGGCAGCAGCAGCCAGCCGAGGCCGTCGGCGCCCTCGCTCAGGTTCAGCCAGATCGTCAGCGCGATCACCGGCGCGCACAGCAGGGCCGCGCCCATCATGCCGCCGAAGATCGAGACCCAGGCCAGCCCGACCTGACCGGGAGCGACGTTCTTGTACCCCTCCTGCGGGATGGAGTACGGAAAGCGCGCCGAGGTCCACGCGCCGGTCGCCAGCATCGCGCCGAGCAGCGCGAAGGACAGGCCGAGCGCCTCGGGCAGCGTCCGCCAGTCGTCGAGCATCGCGGTGGTGAGGACCGTGACGAGGGTGGCGTACGGCAGTGTGACCAGCAGCAGCGCCAGCGCACGGGCCCGCAGCTCGACATAGGCGTCCCGGGACGACGAGATGGTCATCGCGACCATCCAGAACGCGGACGTGTCCTGCCCGAACTGGTTGTACATCTGAATACCGAGCATGCCGGCGGCGAAGCAGGCGAAGTACACCGAGCCGGTGCCCTGCCACGCGTTGAACACCGGCACGATCAGACCGATGGCCAGCGAGGTCACCCACGCCGCCTTGGTCTTCGGATCGCGCCACACATAGCGCAGGGTGCGTTCCATGGTGGTGCCGGTACGCCCCGCCGGCAGCCACCGTGCGGGCCCGGCCGAGCCGCGCTCGCGCACCGGCCGGGTGTCGCTCTGGATCGTGGAGCCGTCGGGCGTCGTCATCAGCCGCGTCAGATGGCGCGCCCACACCCACAGCAGCAGCACCAGGGCCGCCGCGGCCAGCGCCAACTGGGCGAGCGCGACGCCGTACGACCCGTCGCTCGCCGCGTCCATCGCGCCGATCGCCGACGCGGGCGGCACCCAGCGCACCACGTCGGCCACCGGATCCAGCTCCCCGAGCCCCGAGGAGCCCAGGCGCTGCGCCCCGAAGTTGACGAACTGCGCGCCGACCGCGACGACCAGCCCGCTCAGCACCGCCAGATCGCGTCCCTTGCGGCTGGTCAGCAGCCGCACGTTGGCGGCGGCGACGGCCCGCGCGAGGGTCACGCACACCAGCAGCGCGAGGACCGCGCCGACGACACCGACGGCGTACGCCGCCCCGCCGTGCGCGACCGCGGCCACGGACCCGGCGAACATGCACAGCGTGAACAGCGGCCCGATGCCCACCAGCGAGGACGTGAGCAGGGCCCGCACCAGGGGGCCGGGCCGCAGCGGCAGCATCACCAGCCGGGTGGGGTCGAGCGTCTCGTCCCCGGCCGGGAAGAACAGCGGCATCACCGCCCAGCCCAGGGCGAGCACCGCGGTGAACAGGACGACCAGCGAGTCCACGTGCGCGTAGCCGCGCAGCGCGATCAGGCCGATCAGCTGGAGCGCGGCGAAGAGCAGCACGACGACGGCCGAGGCGAGGTAGGCGGCCCGCCGTCCGCCGGACTGCCGCAGCCCGTTGCGCAGGAGCGACAGTTTCAGCCGTACGAAGACCGAGGTGAGGGACGGGACCGACGAGGCGGGCGGGGGCGGCGGCACGGAGGCGGCCGGCGTGGCCTGCGCGCTCATCGGGACCCGCCGCCCAGCCAGTCCAGGTCGGACCCGGTGTCCCGGCCCCCGGCACCGACGAGTTCGAGGAACGCCTGCTGCAACGAGGCCGCCTCGCCCCGCACCTCGGCGAGCGTGCCGGTGGCACGGATGCGGCCGGCGGCCATGACCGCCACCCAGTCGCACAGCGACTCCACCAGTTCCATGACGTGGGAGGAGAAGACCACGGTGGCGCCGGAGGCGGTGTAGCGCTCCAGGACGCCTCGGATGGTCTGCGCGGAGACCGGGTCGACACCCTCGAACGGCTCGTCGAGGAACAGCACTTCCGGGTTGTGCAGCAGGGCGGCGGCGAGCCCGATCTTCTTCCGCATGCCGGTCGAGTAGTCGACGACCAGCTTGTGCTGGGCCCCCGCCAGGTCGAGCACCTCAAGGAGCTGCGTCGCCCGCTTGTCGACCTCGTCGCCCGGCAGTCCGCGCAACCGGCCGGTGTAGCCGAGCAGTTCCCGCCCCGACAGCCGCTCGAAGAGCCGCAGCCCCTCGGGCAGCACCCCGATCCTGGCCTTCACCTCGACCGGATCGCGCCACACGTCGTGCCCGACGACCTCCACCGACCCCTGGTCCGGCCGCAGCAGCCCGGTCACCATGGAGAGAGTCGTGGTCTTCCCCGCCCCGTTGGGCCCGACGAGCCCGATGAACTTGCCCGCCGGCAACTCGAGATCGATCCCACCCACGGCAACCTGCTGCCCGAACCGCTTCCAGAGCCCCTGAACCCGCACGGCGCCAGTACTCACCACAACTCCCTCCGTCACCACGAACCCTACGGGGGGACAGCGCACCGAGGGGGCGCGGGGAACCGTGCGACGAGCCGCACACCGGCGGCACCCGCCCCGGCACAGCGATCCGGCACAGCGATCCGGCGGGCGAACAGGCGCCCTAACGATCCCGCCCGCACGCATACGTCAACGGCGAGATCAGCTCCTCCACATCCGGCAGCCACCGGTTCACCGCGGTCGGCCGGCAGGCCCACTGCACCGCCCCCCGGATCCCGTACCGCGTGGGCGGCGCGGCCACGTACGCCCCCTCGCCCAACGCGGTCAGGTCCAGGGCCGACGGCGACCACCCGAGCCGCCGTACGAGATCGGGCACCTTGGCCGCGGCGCCCGGCAGGACGAAGAACAGCATCCGCCGGTCCGGCGTCAGCGTCACCGGCCCCAGCGTCAGCTCCATCCGCTGCATCCGGGCCAGCGCCAGGAATCCGGCGGTCTCCGGCACGTCGATCGCGTCGAACGTCCGCCCCGTGGGCAGCAGGATCGACGCCGTCTGCTGCTTCTGCCACATCCGCCGCGCGACGGTCGCACTGCCCGTCGCCTGCGCCGCCCAGTCCTCGCGCGCCGGGTGCGCGCCCGGGGCGGCGCACGCCGGGTCCCCGCAGGAGCAGTGCTGCACCCCCTCGGAGGGCACCAGCCAGGTGCCGGGAAACACGTCCCAGTGACGCTCCTCGGCGTAGCGTACGGCGGTCTCCAGCAGCGATGTGCCGCGCTGCTGCGGGATCTGAGCGGCTTCGGTGCCCGGGATGGTCTCTTCCACGTGGGTCTCAACTCCCGTGCTCACCGGGGGTTACGGGCGTGGCGCGCGCGGGGGAGGTGCATCGACACCGCATTCGGGGCGCATGGGTGCATACGTGGGGGCGCGCGGGAGGATCCACCGTGGGACTGGGTAGCCACGTCTGGGGCCGACGGGCCCACGGGCCGACGTCCGCCGTCGTCCCGGCAATCCTCGCAAGCTTCACAAGTCTCGCATTGTCGGCACATCGACGGGGCATTGCTCTTCACGGCCGGATCTTCTCGTCCGCCGGGACAGCATCGGGATCGCTTGAGACCGCATGGGGGTTACGCCATGGCCGCAAGGCCTCTCGTCGCGCGGCAGCCGAACGAACGACTGCAGGCGCTCATTCAGGAAGCGGGCTGCTCGAACGCGGGCCTCGCCCGCCGGGTCAACGTGTGCGGGGTCGAGCACGGTCTCGACCTCCGGTACGACAAGACCTCCGTGGCCCGCTGGCTGCGCGGACAGCAACCGCGGGGCCGGGCACCGGCGATCATCGCCGAGGCGCTCGGACGCAAGCTGGGCCGCACGGTCACGATCGACGAGATCGGCATGGCCAACGGCAAGAACCTCGCGTCCGGCGTCGGCCTCCAGTTCTCGCCGACGGTACTGGGGGCCATCGAGCAGGTCTGCGAGCTGTGGCGCAGCGACGTGGGGCGCCGGGACTTCCTGTCCGGTTCCTCCGTCGCCGCCTCCGCGCTCGTCGAGCCCAGCCGGGACTGGCTGATCTCCGCCCCCGACCCGCAGGTGTCGCGTTCGGCGGGGCCGCGGGTGGGCCAGTCCGACGTGGCCGCCGTGAAGGCGATGACGCAGGCCCTGGTGGAACTGGACCACCAGTACGGCAGCGGGCACGTGCGCCCGGTCCTCGTGCACTACCTGAACAGCGTCGTCTCCGGACTGCTGGCCGGCTCCTATCGGGAGGTGGTCGGACGGGAGTTGTTCGCCACGGTGGCGCGACTGACCGAACTGGCCGGATACATGGCCGTCGACACCGGCCAGCCGGGCCTCGCCCAGCGGTACTACATCCAGTCGCTGCGGCTCGCGCAGGCGGCCGGGGACCGCGGTTACGGCGGCTACGTGCTGGCCGCGTCCATGAGCCACCTCGCCGCACAGCTCGGAAACCCGCGCGAGATCGCCCAGCTGGCCCGGGCGGCGCAGGAGGGCGCACGCGGGCGGGTGACGCCGCGCGCGGAGTCGATGTTCCACGCGGCCGAGGCCCGCGGCCACGCGCTCCTGGGCGACGTACGGGCGGCCCACGAGGCGGCCGGGCGGGCGGTGGGCGCGATGGAGTCGGCCGATCCGGCCGCCGGGGACGACCCGGTGTGGATCGCGCACTTCGACGGCGCCTATCTCGCCGACGAGTTGGCGCACTGCCACCGGGACCTCGGGCAGGCCGACGCGGCGGCACGGTACGCGCGGCAGTCCCTGGACGGGCACCCCGAGTCGCGGGCCCGCAGGCGGGCCATCGGCCATGTGCTGTTGGCCACGGCCCAGGTGCAGCAGCGCGAGATCGAGCAGGCCTGCAACACGGCGACGAAGGCCGTGGAACTCCTGGAGACGCTGCGCTCCAACCGGGGCGCCGAGTACCTGGACGACTTCCAGGCCCGGCTGGAGCCGTACCGGGAGGAAGCGGTGGTCAGGGAGTTCGGGGCCCGCCTCGACCTGCAGACCGCCGCGTGAACGGAGCGGGCGCGGACGCCTGAACGCGCGTGAACCTTCGGTGTGGTGAGTGCGTGGATATGTGAACGGCGCGCCGGGGCGCGGTTTTGTCACTGCGGTCACAGGGAAAGAGCTGACGCCCCATGCGGCGTGGCCGTGGGCTCGGGGGACCCGGTAGCGTGAGCCGACGATTCCGAAGGTCCCCCATTCGTAGGAGTCCCGGTGACGCAGAGTGGACAGGGCGAGGAGCCCTCGGCGCGGCAAGCGCGCGAAGGCATCGTGCTGCCCTCGGACGGTGGCGAGCCCTTGCTGCCCGGTCTGGCCGGCGGTCCCGTCGGCCCGCAGGCCGGTGGCCCCGCCCCCGCCTCGGCGCCGCCCGGCGGTCAGGCCTGGGACCGGCCCTGGGGCCCCGAGCAGCAGAGCACGCCCCCCGGCCAGGGCTGGCCCACGCCGCCCGGCGCCCAGCCCTGGGAGGCTCCGGAGACCGACCGGCACTCCGCGCCGCACGCCTGGCCGCCCGCGCAGGGAGACCCGGCGCAGGCCCCCGGGGCCCTGCCGCCCCAGGCCGCACCCGGCCCGCTGCCGCCGGAGGGCGCGCGGTCCCCGTCGTACGGGGCACCGGCAGGCGACCAGCCCTACGGCGCCCAGCCGACGTACGGGCAGTACCAGGATCACCTCCAGCAATCCCAGGATCACCAGCACCAGCAACCCCAGGGTCACCAGTACCGGCAACCCCAGGATCACCAGCACCAGCACCAGCAGCACCAGCAGCAGCACCAGCACGGCGAGGGCGTCGGGCCGTTGCCGTCCGCGCCGTTGCCGCCGGCCGACGAGGGCGCCACCCAGTACATACCGCCGGTCGTCGGGATGCCCGGGGACGAGGGCGCCACCCAGTACATACCGCCGGTCGTCGGGATGCCCGCGGACGAGGGTGCCACCCAGTACCTACCGCCCGTGGCTCCGGGAGCGCTGCCCCCGGAGAGCACCGCGCAGCCGCACGCCGGGTCGGACCGGTTCCTCGGCCAGGGGCCGCGGTACCCCGCCCAGCCCGAGGCCGGGCACCGGCCCGCATCCCCGCCCCACCCGGACGCCGAGGCCACGCAGTTCATCGCGCCCGTGCCCGGCGGCCCCACCGGTGACACGTACGGGGCCGCTCCCGGCGGTGACGAGGGGCGGCAGCCGCCCTCCGAGTTCGACAACCTCTTCCGCGGCGCGCCCGGTGCCGACGGCCCCGCCTCGGCCACCCAGCAGATGCCCCGCTTCGACGCGCCGCAGTCGCAGTACCCCGCCGACCAGCCCATGTACGCCCCGCAGGGCCCGGGTGGCGGTGGCGGTGGCAGGCGGCGCGGGAACGGCGGCGGCCGGGGCGGGCGCGGCGGCTCGCGTCTGCCGCTCCTCGCGGTCGTCGGGGTGGGCATCGCCGTAGTCGGGGTCGGCGCCGGCGCGATGATGGCCGGCGGGGGAGACGACGAGGACAAGGGCGGCAACCAGCCGGTGTCCGCCACGGCACCCGTCTCCGAGGCCGCCTCCGCCTCCGCCTCGGCGTCCGTGGACCCGGTCCGTCGGCAGGCCGTCGAGCTGGACAAGCTGCTCACCGAGAGCGGCACCGGCCGGACCACCGTGATCAACGCCGTGGGCGACGTGAGGACCTGCGACAACCTGTCCCGGGCGGCCGAGGACCTGCGCGAGGCCGCCAAGCAGCGCAGCGGGCTGGTCGAGAGCCTCTCCAAGCTGTCGGTGGACAAGCTGCCCCGTCACACCGAGCTGACCACCGCGCTCACCAAGGCGTGGCAGGCCTCTGCGTCGGCCGACAACCACTACGCGGCCTGGGCCGACCGGACGGCAGGCAAGAAGGGCTGCAAGAAGGGCAAGGCCGCCACCCAGCCCCAGGTGGCCAACCGGGCGAGCGGCACGGCCAGCAAGGAGAAGGCCAAGGCCGCGGAGCTCTGGAACGCCATCGCCAAGCAGTACGGCCTGACCGAACGCCGGCCGACCCAGCTGTGACCCGGCCCTGAACGGTCCGGGCCGCCCTGAACGGTCCGGGTGGCCCTCGGCGGTCCGGGTGGCCCTCGGTGGCCCGGGTGGCCCTCGGCGGTCCGGGCGTCCCTCAGTGGCCCGGGTGGCCCCGACCGGCCCGGGCGAGGGACCGGGCCGGTGGTCCGCTCAGGCCACGTCCGCGTTCTGGAGGGTGCGGGTGGTGTCCACGGTGCCCCGGCGGGCCGAGACCAGACGCCCTTCCCGCACCACCTGGAGGTTCACGTCGGCGTTGACCAGGCGCGGTAGGCCGATGGAGGCCAGCTTGTCCGCGAAGGTCCACCGGAGGGTCGGCGTGAGTCCGCCCGTGCCGACCTTCAGCCCGCCGTCCAGGGCCCGCCTGACGGTGTCCGCGCTCACCTCGCCGTCGCCGAGCGACTCGACGACCTGCTTGAGGACGGTGTACGCGATCCAGGTCGTCTGCACCCCGGCGTCCGCAGCGTCGACGTCGTTGTCGCCGAACGCCTCCTCCTTGATCAAATCCTTCATCCCGGCCCAGGCCGGGTCGCTCACCGCCGGGTACCAGCCGGTGACGTACGCCCCCTCGTAGGGCCCGGACGCCCCGCCGCTCGCGTTGACCGCGCTCTGGTCGGCGCTGCCGAGCACGGTCGCCGTCCGTACCTCGGGGTGGTCCCCGCGGGCCCGCCGGAAGGAGTCCATGAAGGTGCCGGTGCGGTCCCCCAGGACGGGCACCACGCAGCCCGGCTCCCGCGGGTCGGCACTCGCCCGCCGCAGCGCCTGGTCGGACTGGCCGTCGTACTCGGTGGCGTCCTCCGCCGCCCGCTGGTCGCGGGCCGGGTCGTGGCCGCCCGAGGTCAGTCCCGAGTCCAGCAGCACGGGCAGCTGGTCGCCGGCGATCGTGTCGGGCCGGACCAGCGTGACCGTGCCGCAGGAGTCGGCGAGCGCGCTCCCGAGACCCGCCAGCAGGGCCGGCTGGCCCCCGTTGACCGGGTACGACAGCGGACTGGTGAACTCCGTGTTGGTGATGCCGTAGCCGCCGATGTACGGAACGCCGGCACCCTCCAGCACGGGGAAGAAGGAGTCGGCGTGCTGGCTGTAGGAGCCGACTACGGCGACCGCGTCCTCCTTGACGGCACGGCGGGCGCACTTCGCGGCGGTCACGCTGTCGTTGTGATCGTTGCAGGTCAGGACGTTGAGCTCGCGTCCGCCGACACCGCCCTTGGCGTTGATCCAGCGGGCGTAGGCCTGGGCGAGGGCGGGCATGCCGGGCTTGTTGGTCGCGCCGGTGTCCCGCGGGGCCCAGGTCATGACGGTGATCGGATCGTCCCCTGAGCCTCCCGTGGCACCGGGGACGACCCCGCAGCCGGTGGTGAGCGACGCGCACGTCACCAGCGCGCCCGCGCACACGAGGCCGGTGCGGATGGCCCGGAAGCGGCGGCGGAGGCCGCCGGGGAGGGTGCTGCGGATGGGGCGCCTGCCGGTCATGCACCCGCACGATTCCGTCACACGGCCAACCTGGGAGTGACCCGCGGTCAAGACGTGGTGACACGGAGGTGAATTGCGGGGGGCGGCGGGGCCCGGAGGGGAGGAACGTAGGATCGATGACCGTGCAAGGTTCGGAGAACTCTTCCCGTCGCGGCCGTCGCTCCTCCACCATGGGCGGCATGCCACTCAACGACATGCCGTGGTGGCGCTGGCGCAGCCAGGTGCGCTCCGCGCTGCACATGCTCTCCGCCCCCGCCTTCCAGCGGGACGTCTGGCTGGCCGGCGTGGACGGCTACGGGGACGTCACCGACGCCGTGTACCGCCTGGTCGAGGACACCTGGCTGGACCACTGGTCGGCCGAGAAGTACGTGGGCACGGTCTTCCGCGACTCGCAGGAGGCGGCGCTCGTCGACACCGCCGTACTGCGCGTACTGCGGATCGTGCACCAGGTGGGTCCGGACGCGCCGGTGACCGCGTATCTGGAACACGCGGACTGGCCGGAGGCGGTGCGGGCGGCGCGCGACGCGCACGTACGGCTGGCCACCAGCGACGGCGAGGACCCGGAGGCGGAGCCGCGCTCGCTCGAGGTGCTGCAGATCCTGACCCGGTCCGCCTGACGGGACGGCACGCGGGCCGGGGGGCCGGATATGGGACCCTGTGCTGCATGAACGCGCAGTCCTCCGCCGCCGTCCCCTCGGCCGACGCCCCGGCCGACCAGTACGTCCTCACCCTGTCCTGCCCCGACAAGCAGGGCATCGTGCACGCCGTCTCGAGCTACCTCTTCATGACCGGCTGCAACATCGAGGACAGCCAGCAGTTCGGGGACCACGACACGGGTCTGTTCTTCATGCGGGTCCACTTCTCGGCCGACGAGCCGGTGACCGTGGACAAGCTGCGCGCCAGCTTCGCCGCGATCGGTGACGCCTTCCGCATGGACTGGCAGATCAACCGGGCCGACGCGAAGATGCGCGTCGTGCTGATGGTGAGCAGGTTCGGGCACTGCCTCAACGACCTGCTGTTCCGGGCGCGGATCGGCGCGCTGCCCGTGGAGATCGCGGCGGTGGTGTCCAATCACACCGACTTCGCGGAACTGGTGGGGTCCTATGACATCCCCTTCCACCACATCCCCGTGACGAAGGACACCAAGGCGGAGGCCGAGGCCCGGGTCCTGGAGATCGTGCGCGAGGAGAACGTCGAACTCGTCGTGCTGGCCCGCTACATGCAGGTCCTCTCCGACGACCTGTGCAAGCGGCTCAGCGGCCGGATCATCAACATCCACCACTCCTTCCTGCCGAGCTTCAAGGGCGCGAAGCCCTACCACCAGGCGCACGCGCGGGGTGTGAAGCTGATCGGCGCGACCGCGCACTATGTGACGGCCGACCTCGACGAGGGGCCGATCATCGAGCAGGAGGTCGAGCGGGTCGGCCATGACGTCACGCCGGACCAGCTGGTGGCGGTCGGCCGGGACGTGGAGTGCCAGGCGCTGGCGCGGGCCGTGAAGTGGCATGCGGAGCGGAGGATCCTTCTCAACGGGCGCCGGACGGTGGTTTTCGCCTAGGTCCTGTCGTCCAACTCGCGTCGTCGCCCGCGGGGCAGACGGGAGTTGGACGACAGGACCCGGCGCCCGGCGCCCGTCCCGCGGGCGGCCGCGGGTGCGCGGAGGACAGGCCACCGGCTGCCGGCGGCCGCGGGCTGCCCGCGGCCGCCGGCGAAACCGCGACCCGCCCCTACATCCGGCTCAAGCTCGCCGCTGCGAACAGCACGTCCCGGATCGCCTCCCGGTCCCCGGTCTGGCCCGCGGCGGCCTCCGCCGGAGGGACGCGGCCCGCCGCCAGCCGGCAGAACTCCACGCCGTCAAGCGCGACATGGGCCACCTCGTAGTCGGTGGAGCCCACCGCACCGGGGGAGTCGAGCGGGATGAGCCACTCGCCGCCGCCCGAGCCCTCGATCTCCAGCCGCAGGCTGCGTCCCGGCTCGCCCGCGGCGACCAGGTGAGGGCGCTCGCCCGGTGCGGCCAGACCCGCCCGGCGGCGGGCCGCCAGGACGCCCGGCAGCATGCGGGCCGCGAGGTCGATCATGCCGTTGAGATGGCGCGCGGAGGGCGGCTCGTAGGGATAGGCCACCGCCTCGGCGATGTCCTCCGCGTGCACCCAGCACTCGAACGCCCGGTCCAGCATCGCGTCGCGCAACGGCAGCTCGAAGTCGCCGTACGGGACCGGCAGCCCGCCCGCGTCACCGGTGAACGCCACCGTCCGGACGAGGCCGTGACTCTGCTCCCGCCAGGGCGCCCGCACCGCGCGGGCGGGCGGAGCGTGGGAGACCCGCCAGTACGCCTCCGTGCGGACGGACGGGGTGCGGCCGGGCGCGGTGATGTCACCCAGCGGGTCGGGAAGGCCGAGGGCGACCGCGACCGTCCCGTCGACCGTCAGCAGGTGCGCGATGACCCCGGCGACGGTGGTGCGGCGGCTCGCGGCGCTGTCGGCCTCGAACCAGCGCAGCCGGACCGGCGCGTGCCACTCGGCGTCCCCGAAGTCCTGGAGCAGTGCGTCCAGCCGCGCGGTCTCGGCGTCGTACGGGGTGGCCCACTCGGGCACCGGAATGCGGGGCGGGCGCCGCTCCAGGCATCCGTCCAGGACGCGGGTGCGCAGGGCGGGGTCCAGGTCGAGGCTCTCCGGGCGCTGGAGCAGCGTGACGGCCTCGCGCAGGCGCAGCGCCTCGTCGGCGCAGGTGTCGCACTGCCCGAGGTGCTCCTCGACGGCCGTCGCCTCCTGCGCCGAGCAGGCGGCCAGCGCCCACGCGCCCAGCAGCGAGGTCAGCACCTGGTGCTCCAGCGCGACAGGCGCCGCCTCGGGCAGCGGGCGCCCGCCGTCCTCGACGGCGGCACGGGGCAGCGGGATACGGGCCCCGGTGCCGGTGCCCCCGGTATCAGTGTCCTCGTGGCCCGGGCCGTCGGAGCCGCAGGAGGTACCCGCGTCGCGGCCTTCCCCGTTCTCGTCGTTCTCTTCGTACGCCTTCACGCCGCACCTCCGTGCCCGGGCGGAGCCCCGGGCGGGTGCGGGGAGGTGCCGGCCTCGCGGGCGGTGGACAGGAGCTGGAGGCCCAGGCGGAGCCGGCGGCGGGCCTCGTCCTCCGTGACGCCGAGGTCGACGGCGGTCTGGCGGTAGTCGCGGCGCTGGAAGTAGGCCAGCTCAAGGGCGGCGCGCAGGGGAGCCGGCATGGACTGGACGATGTAGTCGGCACGGGCGGCGACCGAGGCCTGGCGCACCTTGGTCTCCAGCTCCTCCGCGGTGCCCGGCCCGCCCCGGACGAGGGCCGCCGTCTCGGTGGCGCGCAGCCGCTGGACGGCGAAACGGTGGGTGAGGGTGGCGACCCACGTGCGCAGCGGTCCCTGCCGGGGGTCGTAGGCGTCGGGGTGCTCCCAGACGTGCGCGAAGACGTCGCGTGTGATGCGGTCGGCGGCCCGCTCGTCGTCGAGTACACGGTGTGCCAGACCGTGCACCAGCGAGGCGAACCGGTCGTACAGCTCGCCCAGGGCGGCGGCCTCGCCGCGTGCGAGCCGCTGCTGCATCTTGCGGTCCCAGCGCAGTGGCGCGTCTCTCTCCGCCATGCGGTCCCTCCACCCCCTGTCGGTCCCTGTCGGTCCCTGTCGGTTCCGGCCCGTTCCGGCCCGTTCCGCCGTCCAGCCTGCGGCCGTTCTCTCCCCGAATGTAGTGGGCACGTCCGACAGCGCACGCCCCTTTGTGCCAATGCGCGCCCCCGGCACGCCGCAGGTGGTAAGCGCTTCTCGTACCCTCCAGCGTGCGACCGCATTCGATCGAACGGGATCGAACAGGACTCGAAAGGGGTCGGGAACAAGCCTCTTCCGGCCCGGCCCCGTTTCCGGCCGGGTGTTTGCGGGAACGGCCGCTGGGCAGGCGCGCCGCCAAGAAGCGTGGGCATGGCTTCCGTTTCGGGTACGTCCAGACGTTCCGGCGAATGAAGGGCATGGTGGTGACGTTCAACGTGACCGGCGGCGAGCGGGGCCGGTGGGCCGTGCTCCAGGTGTCGGGCGAACTGGACCTGGTGACGTCACCGGTGCTGCGGCAGCGCGTGCACGACGAGGTGGCGGAGGGGCGGCACAGCCTCGTCCTGGACCTCTCCGAGGTGCTGTTCTGCGATTCCAGCGGGGTCGGCGTACTCATCGCCTCCCGACGGCTCATCCGCTCCTGCCAGGGCAGGCTGCGCCTGATACTCCCCGCCCAGGGCGCCGTCGACGGCTCCCACGTCAACCGTGTCCTCGGCGCGCTGGGAGTGCGCCGGCTCTTCGACTGCCACCCCGACCTCGCCTCGGCGACCGGGGACGAGCCCAGGCCCCTGTCCGCGTAGGTCGCGGCAAGTCCCGCCCGCGGCGGCGTCCGGCGACGTACGCTCCCGGCGAGACGTACCCCGAACACCGACGTGAGGCGGCCGGAGAGAACCATGGTCAACAGCGAGTACGAGCGCAGGATCGCCGCGCGGTTCACCACCTTCGACCAGGACGGGAACGGTCACATCGACCGATCCGACTTCAGCGGGGCGGCCAAGGCCCTGCTCGCCGAGTTCGGCGTCGCGGCCCGTTCCGACCGGGGGCAGTCCCTGTACGGCGGCGCCGAGGCCCTCTGGCAGGGACTGGCGGGCATCGCCGACCGGGACGGCGACCAGCGCATCACCCGCGAGGAGTTCGTCACCGGAGCGGTCAAGCGGCTGCGGGACAAACCGGAGCGGTTCGCCGAGATCGCCCGGCCCTTCCTGCACGCCGCCCTGGACGTCGCCGACGCCGACGGTGACGGGGCCGCCACCGTCGCGGACACCGCGCGGGCGCTGACCGCGTTCGGCGTGCCCGAGGACCTCGCCCGGTCGGCCGCCGCCGCCCTCGACGCGGACGGGGACGGCAAGGTGGGCGAGGCGGAGATCGTCCCGGCCTTCGCCCGTTACTTCACCGTGCCCGAGTAGCGCGCGCCCCGGGCAGCGCATCCGGGGGCGTGCCCCGGGCGGCGCATGCCGGGCAGCGCATCCGGGGCAGCGCGCCCCGGGCAGCGCACCCGGGCGACGCGTACCTAACGGGGCGGGGCGGGCGGCGTCGGCGGCGCACCCGCCGGATGCCGCGGATCGTGGCAGCGCGGCGTCACAGAGCGTTGATACCGGGTGGCGTCCGCCGTGTGACCCGTCACGCCCCGGAGTCGGTGCCACGCTCCGGTACCTTGTGTGGGATGCGAGTGGCCCCGAGCGCCGGCCGTGCCGGAGCCGCCCCCGGGGCGGCTCCGGCACCGGCGGTGTGCGCCTTGCCTCGCAGGGCTGAACGGCGGTCGGCCGCCGCCTGTTCGACTCCCCGGAACGTGCGTCGCACAGTATGCCGCACGAGTACTCCTTCGCGCTGGAATATGCCCGAAGCGCTTGTTGGCGTGACTTTGCGTCAACCATGCTGTCCCATAAGGGATTCACGTTCCGTGATCCCCGTCCCGGCCGTTGTTCTGGCCATGCTGGAAATGGCTACGATCGTGGCCCTCATGAGGCGCGAGCCTTTGTGTCCGCCGGTTCGGATGGTGTGAGCGGTGCAGGTGCTTCAAGTGCAGCTGGAGGTCCGTCCGGACCCCTCGGAGGTGGGGCGTGCCCGACGCTGGGCGCGTTCACGGCTCACGGGGTCGGGGATACGGGCCGATGAACCACTCGCCGAGACGCTCGTCCTGCTCGTCTCCGAACTCGTCACCAACGCCGTTGTGCACACCGGGTGTCCGGCCGTACTGCGGCTGGTGCTGCCGGGTGCGGTGACCGGGGAGGCGACGGAGGCGACCGTCCGCCTCGAGGTGGACGACGCCAGCGACCGTGCCCCCGTGCCCCGTTGCGTGGACGGCGAGACGACCGGCGGCCGCGGCCTCGCCCTCGTGGACGGCCTCGCCGACCGCTGGGGCTGGAGCCGGGAGGGCGCCGGCAAACGCATCTGGTGCGAACTGGACCGCTGTGCCGGGCGCGAGGACACCGCACCGGACCGCGGGAGCGGCGACGGCGCGGTGGCGTACGAGGGGTTCGCGTACGAAGCGGTGTGACGGCCGGTGGCGGCATGATGCGGAAGTGCGCCGGGGTGTGCTTCCGTGCGCGTCCCCCGCGAAACAGGGCACACGTGAGGGAACCGACCTGGCCGGTTGACGGATCGTCACCGTTTCTTCACGCTTGTAGGCAGCGATTCGCCGCGAGGGGACGCCGAGGGCTCGGTGACGGAGCCCTCGGCGAGCGTGAGTCGTGTCGGCGGCGGTTCCCTCGGGGGCGACGGGAGCCGGGCGGGAGCGCCGGAGTCGGGCGGCGGCGCGCGGTGCCGTGCTCGGGGCGGACACGCCGCGCCGCCGGCCGACTACTTTCCCGGCGGACCCGGTCCGAAGGTTCCGCTCCCGCTCCGCGAGGGCAGGGGCGCTCTCCGGCGGGCTCGATCTACGGGGATCTCATTCCCCCAGGCTGTGGACAACTCGGCGCGGAAGGTCCGCCGGTACCCGGTGGGCGTGACCCCGAGGGCCACCCGCGGATGCTGCCGCATCGACTGGGCCGTGCCGAACCCCGCGTCGTGGGTCACCTGTTCGACGGACAGGGCGGTGGACTCCAGCAGGTGCCGGGCCGCACGTGGGCCGGCGCGGCGGCCAGTTCCTCGGTCGGCACGCCCTCCTCGTAGACCGGGCCCAGCCCGTAGGAGGCGGGGACCACGACCGTGTCGGCGGTGTTCGCGCTGTCCGGCGACCCGGACGCCGGGGAGCTGATCGTCCTCGACCGGGACTGACCCCTGCCGTTCCTCAGCCCTGCCGTTCCTCAGCCCGGCAGCCGCGACACCCGCTCCGCCCCGCGCTGCGCGACCGCCCTGGCGATGCGCTCCGCGTCCAGCGCCAGCTCGCGCAGCATGCCGCTGATGGGATTGGTGAAGCCGGTGAAGTACAGGCCGGGCGCGGCGGCCGGGGCGCGGCCCCCGTGCGCGACCGGTCTGCCGGTGTCGTCGAGGACCCCGAGGTGCCCGACCAGTCCCTCCAGGCCCCGCCGGTACCCCGTGGCCGCGATCACCGCGTCCGGGGCGACGCGGGTGCCGTCGGCCAGGAGCACCTTGCCGTCCTCGAAGCCGTCCACGGCGGCGACGACCTCCACCCGGCCGGAGCGCACCGCGCCGATCAGGCCCACGCCCTGGACCGGGATGGCGCCCTGCGTCACCCGGCTGTAGAGCCCGGTGCCGGGACGCGGCAGCCCCTGTGCCGACAGGTCGGGCACACTGATCCGGGCCATCGCCCGGGCCAGCCGGTCCACCAGGCCGACCGGCAGGCGCCGGACCAGGATGCCGGTGTACTGGGCGGCCCACCCCGCGGTCGAGCGGCGGACGATGTGCGGCGCCGTGCGCACGGAGAGCCGGACCCGGGCGGCCCCGCCCTCCACCAGGTCCACCGCGATCTCGGCGCCGGTGTTGCCGGCCCCGGCCACCAGGACGTCCCGGCCGGCGTACGGCGCCGGGGCGCGGTACTCGCAGGCGTGCCGGAACTCGCCGGTGTACGTGTCACGGCCGGGCCAGTCCGGCACGCGCGGAGTGTGGTTGTAGCCGGTGGCGACGACCACCGCGGCACCGGTCAGCTCCCGGCCCCCGGAGGCGTGCAGCAGCCAGCCCGCCCCGTCGGGCGCCCGCTCGACGCGGAAGACCTCGACGCCGGTGACGATCTCCAGCTGGTGGTGCTCGGCGTACTTCTCCAGGTACCGCACCACGTCGTCCCGGGCCACCCAGCGTCCGAAGCGGCGCGGCATCGGCAGGCCGGGCAGCGCCGACAGCCGGCGGGTGGTGTGCAGCCGCAGCCGGTCGTAGTGGTGCCGCCAGGAGTCGCCGACGTGGCCGGCCCGTTCCAGAACGACGGCCCGCAGCCCGCGGGCCCGCAGCGCGTGCGCGACGGCGAGACCGCCGGGGCCTGCGCCTATGACGTACACGGGACGGTCCGCGGGGTGGGCGGGCCGCTGCGGTTCAGCGGACGGGGTGGAGTCGGCCATGCGGCGAGCGTAATCGCGTGCGCGGTTGATGGGTATCGGTCAAGACCGGAATCGGTTGCGGATCGGTCACGACTGCCGCCGTCGGATTGAATGGCCGGATGGCCCACACACGCATGCACACCCTCGGCCCCTCCCTCGCCCGCACCGGACCGCGCGGGCACGGCCTCCGTCTGCACGCCTGGGACGCCGCCTCGGACACCGACGCGCACACGTGGCTGCGCGGCTGCCTGGACCCCGAGTTCCAGCGCTGGAACACGCCGCTCAAGCTGTGGACCGACCTCGCCGGGGCCCGCGAGTCGCTGCGCGCCCGGGCGCGGGACGCGGCGGACGGCAGGTCGGCGTCCTTCCGGATCACGGACGAGGCGAGCGGTACGGCGCTGGGACACATCGGCCTCAACGAGATCAGCACGCGGATGAAGGTGGCCCGGGTCGGCTACTGGGTGCTCCCCGAGGCCCGGGGCCGGGGGGTCGCCACCCGCGCCCTGCTGCTCGCCTCGCGCTGGGCCTACGCCGAACTCGGCCTCCACCGCCTGGAACTGGGCCACGCCGTGGGCCACGAGGCCTCCTGCCGGGTCGCCGAGCGGAGCGGCTACCTCGTCGAGGGGACCCTGCGCGAGGCGATGTTCGAGGCCGGGCGGCACGACGCGTTCCGGGACGTGCACCTGCACGCGCGCCTGGCGACGGACGAGGAGCCGCCGGCGCCCGGCGCACGGTGAACGCCGCTCACGGCCACAGCAGCCGCCGGTCCCAACCGCCGTCCTCCGTCCGCCGGTAGGACAGCCGTACGTGACGCCGGCGGGCGTCCCCCTGGAAGAACTCGGCGTCGTCGGGGCGCAGCCGGTACAGCGTCCAGGACGGGACCGGCGCGTCCGGTTCCCGCCCGGCCCGCTCCCAGGCCGCCTCGGAGGCGCGGGCCAGCTCGTCGAGCGACCCCAGTTCCCCGCTCTGCCGTCCGGTGAGGGCCGCGGCCAGGGCGCCGGCGGAGCGCGCGTGCAGATCGGCCCCCGCCTCCTCGGCCGGGGCGACGGCGACCGGGCCGCGCAGGCGCACCTGGCGGCCCAGCACCGGCCAGTAGAAGACGAGCGCGGCGTACGGGCGGGCGGCGAGGTGGCGGCCCTTGCGGCTGTCGGCGTGGGTGGCGAAGGCCCAGCCGTCCGCGTCCGCGCCGTGCAGCATCACGACGCGCACGTCCGGCAGCCCCTCGGCGTCCGCCGTCGCCAGCGACACCGTGTGCGGCTCGGTCTGCCCGGCCGCGACGGCCTCGGCGAACCACCGGGTGAACAGGTCCAGCGGGTCGCCGGGCGCGGTGGCCGGGTCGAGGGGCGGCAGGTCGGTGACCGCGGGGTCCCACACCCGCAGCGACCTCAGCAGCTCGTGAAGTTCGGTTCCCATGCCCTGATTGTCGTGCGGTCAGGGGTGCCGGGCGCTCACACCGAGCCCAGGTCGGAGGAGACCCAGCGCTCGGGCCGCATCCGGACGATGACCTGATCGCCGTGGTTCGCCGAGGCGAAGGCGACGTAACCGTCGACCTTCTCGGCCGGGAGGTAGCGCGCGGAGATCTCCCGCAGGTGCTCCTCGGTCGCGGTGACCGTCTCGACGACCGGCCCCTCCACCGACACGTAGCGGATGGTGGGCTCCAGCCGGTCGATCATCAGTGAGAACCGGCCCGCCTTGCCGATCAGCTCGTTCTTGCGGCTGTCGAGCCCCGTCATGATCCACACCTCGCCGCCGGGCGCGTACTGGTACCAGATCGGCACGGTGAGCGGGGCGCGGCCCGCTCCCGCGTCGACCGCCAGCGCGGCGATGTGCGGCTCGGCCAGGAACGTCTCACGCTCTTCGCGGGTCAGGGCCATGATGGTCTCCTCCGGCGGATACGGGCAGTGGACACACGTGCTCAACACAACATCGGCCGGGCGGGCGGCTGTTCCCCGTCCGGGGCCACCGCGGAGCTGAACTTCGAGGCGCTGGACGTCGTGTCGGCGCGGCCGGAGGCCGGGACACGGGCACCGAGTTCGAGCGGGCGGCCGGCGGGGCGGTGGAAGGGCTGGAGGTACGGCGGCTGGAGAATACTGCGGCTCTGGAGAGCACGGCGGCTCTGGAGGGTGCGGTGGGCGACGACGCGGCCGGGATGACAGGCTGCCGCGCGGCGTACTACTTGGCGGGTTTCTTTCCGGTGATACCGAGATGCATCAACAGGGCGAGACTGGGCCTGAGTTCCGCCTGCTTCACGCCCCACGAGGAGAACCCCTTCTGGTGCGAGGCGGCGGCCGCGAGCATGACGACCAGTGACCCGGCGATCGCCGCGGGGTTCACGTCCTTGTCGACCTTGCCCTTTGCCTGGAGATCGGCGACGGAATCCGTGAGGGAGGAATTCACCGAGTTGAGGATCTTCATGCGGATCTTGGCAAACCGTTTGTCGCCCTCCGCCGCGCCGAGATCCACGACGCGGAGAATCGCGTCGTTCTTCCGCCAGAACTCCAGGAATCCGTCGACGAGTTCCTGTGCCGTCTGCCAGCCGGCCTTGCCGACCCACGAGCGGCCCGCCGTCAGTTCGGCCAGCGAGGAACTCTCGGCGGCCATGTGGTCGGCGATCTCCAGAACGGCGCCCTCGACGTCCGGGAAGTACTGGTAGAAGGTCGCGGGCGACGTGCCCGCCTTGCGGGCGACATCGATGACTTTGACATCGCGATAGGGAGAGGAGCTGAGCATTTCGCTGAGGCAGTCGAGCAGTTTCTGCCTGGTCGCCTGCCCACGCCGACCGGCCACGCGGCCGTCGACGGTACGCACTTGTCCTGTCATGCAGTCAGCTTACCGACGGGTGATCCGAGCGCGATTCGGCCGACTGCAAATGGGGTGCGAGCGCGGAGTGAGGCTGGTGTGCCTGGTCTGCGCGGTGCGGGCGACGCGGTTACTTTGACGACATGGCCGAAAAAGGGGCATCCGAGAAGAGGGCGTCAGCCCGTCCGTCCGCCGACCGGGAGGGCGTCCCCTGCTGGGTGGACGCACAGCTCTCCGACGTGGAGGCGGGCAAGCGCTTCTACGGCGGGCTGTTCGGCTGGACCTTCCGGGAGGAGAGGGAAGCGGGGGACGCGGGGGAGTCCGTACGGGCGTGCCTGGACGGGGAGCCGGTCGCCGCTCTGGTGCGCAAGACGGACGGCCGGATGCCCACCGTGTGGTCCGTGTACTTCCACACCCCGGACGCCGCTGCCCTGGCCGGGCGGATCCGGGCGGGCGGCGGCCAGGTCGTCACCCCGCCCCACCCGGTCGGCGACCTGGGCACCGCCGCCCTCGCCGCCGACCCCGACGGCGCGGTCTTCGGGCTGTGGCAGCCGGGCCGCCGTACCGGCTTCGGACGCCGGCACGAGCCGGGCACCTTCGCCTGGGCCGAGCTGTACACCCGGGACACCGGGGCCGCCAACGCCTTCTACGGCGACCTGTTCCACGACGCGCTCTTCGGCCCGGACGCCTTCCCCGACTTCGGCCGCGCACAGCTCTCCGACGTCTTCCCCGCCGAGATGCCGCCGCACTTCCTCGTCCACTTCCGGGTGGCGGACGTCGACGCCGCGCTCGCGGCGGTGGCCCGGCTCGGCGGGCGGGTGCGGGTGCCGCCCTTCGAGACGTCGTACGGACGGGTGGCCGTGGTCTCGGACGGCCAGGGAGCGTCGTTCGCGCTGCTGCGACGCTGAACGGGACCCCGGAGAGGGGACGCGAACCTCACCCTTTGCCCGGAATAAGGTAAGACACCCCGATTGTCGCCAGGTTCGCCACCAGCGCTCTGGACAGGAAGAATCGGGGTGCGTGGCGCCACGGACGTGCGGTGGTGAGACGCTGCACTTCGGTCGCGTACATATGTGGGTGGCGCGGCTCGTACGGGGAGGTGGCAGGCAAGTGGTGGATCAGCTGACGCAGCACGATCCGCGGCGGATCGGGCCGTTCGAGGTGCTGGGCCGGCTCGGCGCCGGCGGCATGGGGCTGGTCTATCTCGCGCGCTCGGCGTCCGGGCGGCGCGTGGCGATCAAGACGGTGCGCACGGAGCTGGCGGAGGACCAGTTGTTCCGCGTCCGCTTCACCCGCGAGGTGGAGGCGGCCCGCGCGGTCTCGGGCTTCTACACGGCGGCCGTGGTCGACGCCGACCCGCGCGCCGCGGTGCCGTGGCTGGCCACGGCCTACGTGCCCGCACCCTCCCTCGAGGAGATAGTGAACGAGTGCGGGCCGATGCCGGCCCAGGCGGTGCGCTGGCTGGCGGCGGGCGTCGCGGAGGCGCTCCAGTCGATCCACGGTGCGGGCCTGGTCCACCGCGACCTGAAGCCCTCCAACGTCCTCGTCGTCGAGGACGGCCCCCGCGTGATCGACTTCGGCATCGCGTCCGGCGTCTCGAACACCCGGCTGACCATGACGAACGTGGCCGTCGGCACCCCCGCCTACATGTCACCGGAGCAGGCGAAGGACTCCCGCAGCGTCACCGGCGCCAGCGACGTCTTCTCGCTCGGCTCGATGCTGGTCTTCGCCGCCACCGGACACCCGCCCTTCCACGGCGCCAACCCGGTCGAGACGGTGTTCATGCTGCTGCGCGAGGGCCCCGACCTCGAGGGCCTGCCCGACGAGCTGCGCCCGCTCATCGAGTCCTGCATGCAGATGGAGGCCACCGGCCGCCCCAACCCCGCCGACCTCCAGGCCCAGCTCGCCCCGCACCTCTTCGGCTCGGGCTCCGACGACAGCGGTACGGCGTCGGCGTGGCTGCCGGAGCGGGCCATGGGCCTGATCGAGGGGCGCCGCAACGGCCGCCCCGCGGTCAAGCCCGCCACGACGGCCGGCGGCCGCGGTCCGGGACGCCCCGGGGTCCCCGCGCCCCCGCCCCCGCCCGCGCACGACCCCGTCGTACCGGCGCCGCCGGCACGCGGCCCGGCGGTCCCGAGGCCCGCCGGCACACCCGACGGCGGGCCGGTCCGGCTGGCCGGAGCGGCGGTGCCCATCGGCCCCGGCCCACGCGTCGCCGACATGCGCGTCGCAGCCGTCGCCGCGCCCCCGCCCGAGTCGGCCCTCTCGGCGTCCTGGTCCCGCCCGCGCCCCGGTGTCAACGGCGCCGACCCCGCCGTACCGGCCCCGTCGCCCGCGCCCCCGGAGGCCTCGCCGGCCGGCTGGCGCCCCTGGCGGTTCCGCATGTCCAACGACGTCTGGGGCACGCCCCGGGTCGCCGGGGACCTGGTCTACGTCACCTCCTTCGAGGTGCACGCCCTGGACGTGGGCACCGGGCGCCGCCGCTTCAAGACCCGGGACGTCGCCTGGTCGATGGCGGTGGCGGACGGCCGCATCCACGCCTCCGACGGACCGACCCTCTTCGCCCTCGACGCCCGTGAGGGCGCCGACCTCTGGCGTCTGCAGACCGACGCCTGGGTCTACTCCCTCCAGGCCGACCGGGGCACGGTCGTCACCGCCACCCGCGGCGGCGGCGTCCAGGCCTGGGAGTCCTCCGGCGGCCAGAAGCTGTGGGAGATCACCGGCGCCCAGACCGACTTCGAGTCCCCGGAGGCGGGCGCCTCGGTCCACGAGGGCACGGTGTACGTCTGGCAGGACGCCCGGCTGCGCGCCCTGGACGCCCGTACCGGCGACGAGAGATGGTCGTACCCGATCGGTGACGCGGCCTCCTGCGGCGGAGTCCCGGTCCGCGTCGCCCAGGCCCCCGACGGTTACGTGTACGTCGCGGCCGGCACCCGGGTCCTCGCCCTGGAGGTCGCCTCCGGCCACGTCCGCTGGCACTTCGAGGCCCCCGCCGTCTTCCTCGCCCCGCCCGCCTTCGTCCCCGGCCCCGCGGTGACCGGCGGCGGCGTCTACCTCGCCGACTACCTCGGCACCGTCTACGCCCTCGACGCCACCGACGGCCGCGACCGCTGGCGCATCGCGACCGAGGCCCGCTCCTCGACCGACCCGGTCCTGGTCGCCGCCGGCCACGTCCACGTGGGCAGCGGCAAGGGCCTCTACACCCTGGACGCGGTCACGGGCACCCCCAAGTGGCGCTTCCAGGCCGGGGGCGACATCGTGGGCGCCCCGGTGGTCGCCGAGGGCCGCGTCCACTTCGGGTCGACGGACCACCTGCTCTACACGCTGAAGGCCGACGACGGCCGCCTCCGCTGGAAGCTCGCCACCGGCGGCGAGATCACCGGCTCCCCGGTCGTCCGCGACGGCATCGTGTACGCGTGCAGCAAGGACCGCTGCGTGTACGCGCTGGACGCGGAGAAGGGCACGGGGACGGCGCGTACGACGTGACGTGGGCGTGAGGGGACGGGCGCGTACGACGTGTCGTGGGCGTGAGGGGTGGGACGGGCGCGTACGACGTGTCGTGGACGTGAGGGGCCGTGCCCGGCTGGTGACGTGTCCGTGACATCCGCTCGATAGCGTGATCGTCATGACGACACGGGGGCGAGCACTCAGGTTCACGGCGATCTCGGCACTGGTGGTCCTCGGCCTGACCGGCTTCTCGACCGGCCGCCACGGCCACGGTCACGGTCACGGAGGCGACGGCGGGGGCGGCTGCAGCAGCTCGGGCCAGGACCACGACAGCTCGTCGTCCACGTCGGGCGGCGGCGCCTACAAGGACGACGACACCTACGGCAGCAGCAGCGGCGGCGGCTACCACGACCACGACGACGACACCTACGACGGCGACACGACGGGCAGCGGCAGCACGGGCGGCACGGGCGGCACCGGCCGGGAAGCGGCCACCGCCGAACTGGTGACCTGCGCGACGGAGTCCGACCCGTACGCCACCGTCGAGGTCACCAACCCGAACGGCACCGAGCACACCTTCGCCGTCACGGTCCTCTTCAAGGACGCGGCCGACGCGACGATCGCCGACGGCCGCGAGGAGACCACGGTCCCGGCACGCGGCGTGGCCGAGGTCCGCGTGCCCCTGGACGGCTCCACCACCCCCGACCACTGCGCACTGGACGAAGCGGAACCGCTGCCGCTCTCATAGCCGAGGAGGAGCCGGTGACGACGGAACCGGACGAGGAGAGGGACCCGACAGCCGCCCTGCGCCTGCGGCAGGCGATCGCCCGGACCGAGGACGCCACCCGGGAGCGCGTCCCCACCGGCACGAGCCCCGAGGAGGCCGACGGCCTCCAGGACACCTTCGCCACCGACGGCGCACTCGGCTTCGACCCGCGCCCCTTCCTCCGAGCGCTCCACGACGCCCACTCGCACGCCGTGGTCATCGGCCAGGTCGCCGGCATCATGCACGGCTCCGCCGAACTGACCGGAGACCTCGACCTGCTCTGGGACGGCACCCCCGGGGAGGCGCGCGCCCTGCGCGAGGCCCCGACCCGGGCCGGCTGCGCCGAACCGCCCGTCCTCGACCGCGCCCGGGTGGCCTACCGGGTGACCGGCGCCGACGGCGACCTGTGCACCCCCGCCCTCCCCTGGGGCGCCATGAACGTCGCCCCCTGCCTGACCCGGGCCCGGACGACCCGTGACCCCGCCGGCTTCACCATCCGCTACGCCGCACTCGACGACCTGATCCGCATGCGCCGGGCCCTGGGCCGGCCCAAGGACCACCGCCGGGCGGCCGAACTCGCCCGGTCGGCCGGCCGGCGGCCGTGACCCACGGGTGAGCCCCGCGCCTTCCCCGGACACACGTCGGCCGCGGCGGCTCCCCTCCGCGCCGCCGCGGCCGATCCCCGTGTGGGAAGAAGGTCTACTTGCCGTTCCGGTCCAGGTCCAGGGCGGGCGGGGCCGGCATGCTGTTGTCCAGGGTCGTGATGGCGTCACCCGTGGCGGGCTCGCTCGGCATGCTGTTGTCCTGCGTCGTCGCGGTCCCGTCCGTCGGCGGCGCGGGCATGCTGTTGTCCTGCGTGGTGACGTCGGCGTCCTTCTTCGGGTCGCTCATGAGCTTGCTTCCTCCAGGTCGTGACAGGTCGGAAACGCCCGCCCGGAAGCTCCCCCGAGGGCCGCCGGACGGGCGTTCGGAGCCGCACACTAGCTCGTCGGGCTCCCGTCGAACCCTCTGCCCCCGACGCGGCGGTCCGACTGACGTCAGCGTGCCGGTCGGACATAAACGATTGCTGAACGTCCGCGTTCAGCCCGCTCTAGGCGGCGGACGCGGGGGAGGAGAGGAGGGTGCGGACCTCGTTCGCCTCGGCGGCCCCGCTCTGCTCGTAGAGGCCGAGCGCGTCCTGCCAGCAGGCCCTGGCCCGGTCCGCCTGGCCGAGGGAGCCGAGGGCCCGGCCGAGCAGGGTCACGACATTGCCCCGCATCCGGTCACCGCCGACACAGCCCAGGACCAGTGCCTGCTCCGCGTGCTGCGCCGCCGCGGCGAAGCGAGCGGCGGCCAGGTGCACCTCCGCCATCCGGAAGTGCGTGTTCCCGACCCAGAGCCGCTGTCGGTGCTCGCTGAAGATGCCCTGGGCGGCACTGAACTGACCGAGCGCCTCGGCGTGCCTGCTCGCCTTGGCGAGGGCCAGACCCAGGGCGAAGTGGGCGCTGGCGCGCCGCATGGGCCGTCCCAGCCGTGAGTGTGCGGCGAGACTCTGCTGCGCGATCTCCACGGCCTGGGGCACGTCGCCCAGCTCCAGGTAGGAGCGGGACAGATTGGCGAGCGTGACGGCTTCGCCGAGCCTGTTGCCGGCGGCTCGGTGTCCCTCGATCGCCTGCTCGAAGAAGGCCTTCCCGTCCGCGTGGCGGCCTTGGTGAAGGCAGATGAGCCCGCGGTCGTTGGCCACCCAGCTGACCGCGGTGGCGTCCCCCGCGGACGCCGCGCGCTCCATCGCCGACCGCGCCTCCTCCTGCGCCTGCTGGATGCGGCCGTAGACCAGCAGGACGTTGGTCAGCGTCGTCCGGGCCCGTCCTTCGGTGCGGGCGTCCCCGACGGTCCGCGTCGCCTCGCACATGGCCCGGGCCGTGGTCTCGTACTGATGGGAGTTGGCTCCCGATTCGATCAGGTCCTTGGCCGCCCACAGAAGGTCGACGGCCCGGCGCAGTCTCTCCGTGCCGGCGGCCTGGCGTACGCAGGCCAGCAGGGCCGACGATTCCGTGTACAGCCAGTCCAGTGCCTTCGACCCGTCCTCGAAACGCAGCCCCGGGTACCGGGTCGGCTCGAGATCCTCCACCAGCCGGTCGCCCGGCCGCTCGATCGCGTAGACCCCCGCCGCCGTGGCCAGATAGAAGTCCAGCAACCGCGACAGCGCGGCGCCCCGCTCGCTCGGCGGATGCTCGTCGCGTTGCGCGCACGCACGCGCGTAGAGGCGGACGAGGTCGTGGAAGCGGTAGCGGCCCGGGGCCGCCGACTCGAGCAGCGACGTGTCCACCAGGGCCTCCAGGAGGTCCTCCGTGTCCTGCGCCGGCAGATCCAGGACCGCCGCCGCGGCCGCCAGGGAGATGTCCGGGCCGTCCGCCAGGCCCAGCAACCGGAAGGCACGGGCCTGGGCCGGTTCCAGCTGGCCGTAGCCCAGCTCGAAGGTGGCCTTGACGGCCAGGTCGCCCGCCTGCAGCTCGTCCAGCCGGCGTCGCTCGTCCGCCAGCTTCGCCGCGAGGACCGACACCGTCCAGGTACGGCGGGCCGCCAGGCGGGAGGCGGCGATGCGGATGGCGAGAGGGAGGAAACCGCACGCGCCGACCACGTCGAGGGCGGCCTCCCGCTCCGAGGCGACCCGCTCCTCGCCCACGATCCTCGTGAACAGGGCCAGCGCCTCCTCGGGCGACATCACGTCCAGGTCGACCAGGTGCGCCCCGGCGAGGTCCACCATCCGCACCCGTGCCGTCACCAGCGCGGCGCAGCCGTCCGTGCCGGGCAGCAGGGGCCGCACCTGGGCGGCGTCGCGGGCGTTGTCGAGAAGGACGAGGACGCGGCGGCCGTCCAGGACGGAGCGGTAGAGGGCGGCCCGCTCCTCCAGGGAGTCGGGGACGGCCGAGTCGGGGGTGCCCAGGGCGCGCAGGAACGAGCCCAGTACCGTCTCCGGTTCCGCGGGCCGGGCGCCCGCGCCCTGGAGGTCGACGTACAGCTGCCCGTCGGGGAAGGCGGCCCGCGCCTGGTGGGCGACGTGCACCGCGAGGGTCGTCTTGCCGACGCCGCCGATACCGGCCACCGCCGAGACCGCCATCACGCGCCCCGTGGCCGCGTCCCCGGACGCCGAGGACAGCACGTCGCCCAGTTCGCGGACGAAGGACGCGCGTCCGGTGAAGTCGGGGACACTGGCGGGCAGCTGGGCCGGGCGGAGCGCGGTCACGGTCCGCTCCGGGTCCGGCGTCGGCGGCTCGGCGAGGCCCGGGTCTGCCCTGAGCACACGCTGCTGAAGTTCCTGGAGGCCGGGGCGGGGGTCGACGCCCAGCTCGTCGGCGAGCAGGCGGCGGGTGTCGGCGTAGACCGCGAGGGCCTCCGCCTGGCGGCCGCTGCGGTAGAGGGCCAGCATCAGCAGCTCGCGCAGGCGTTCGCGCAGGGGGTGCGCGGCCGTGAGGGCCGTCAACTCCGAGACCGCCTCCGCGTGACAGCCCTGGTCGAGGTCCAGGTCGAGGCGCGTCTCCAGGAGTTGGAGCCGCCACTCCTCCAGCCGGACCCGCTGTGCCTGCGCGTACGGACCCGGCACGCCTGCCAGTGCCTCGCCGTCCCACCGGGACAGCGCACGGCGCAACAGGTCACGGGCGTGGCCCAGATCCCCGGCGTTCCTGGCCTTCTCGGCCTCCGCGGCCAGGATCTGGGCCGTCGCCAGGTCCAACGCCTCCTCGGCGAGGCCCCGCACGGCGTACCCGCCCGACTCGCTCACCAGGACCCCGGGGCCCAGGACCTTCCGCAGCCGGGACGCGTACGTCCGCACCGCCGCCAGCGCCTGCGAGGGCGGCTCCTCGCCCCACAGGGCGTCGATCAGCTCGGCCGCCGTGGCCGTCCGGCCCTCGCGCAGCAGCAGGGCGGCCAGCAGCGCGCGCTGCTGGGGAGAGCCGGTGGCCAGCGCCTCCTCGCCGCGCCAGGCACGCACCGGCCCCAGTACGCCGAAGCGCAGCGTGCCCGTTTCCTCCGGTTCCGCCGGGAATCCGGGACGCCGCTGCTCCGGAACCCGCGGTACACCGTCCATGCCGTCCCCCTAGACATCCTGAGCAACCACGCCAGTTTGCCTTGTTCATGCCGACCACGTCAGCCGTGGGAGACGCCGATCACAGCTTCCTCACCTGCTCCCTTGCCCCTCCAGCTCCACCCGCACCGTCAGCAGCGCCGTCCCGACGCCCATCGCCCGTACCGCCATGCCGTTGAGGCGGGGGAGCCGGCGCAGGCGTGCGAGCGGGTCGTCGTCGGGGAGGAGGTGGGCGGTGCCCGGGTGCCAGCGGCCCCGGACGCGTACCCGTACCCGCGGATCGGCGCGGATGTTGCGGACGTACTGGGACCGTTCGCCGAACTCCGACACCAGCCAGAAGGAGTCCCCCACCCGGCGTCCGCCCACCGGCGTGCGGCGGGGCAGGCCGGAGACACGGCCGGTGGTCTCCAGCAGGGTCTGGCCGGGCAGCCGGCGCACCACGGTGTTCATGCGGCGCTGGAAGGCCGTGACGGTCCGGTACTTCTTCTCTGCGTCGGGCGGCTTCGGCTTCGAGTACATCGTTCGTTCACGCTCCCGTCTCGTGTGCCTCCATGTTCCCCGGAAAACCTCAGAGGGAGGGTGCGAGTGGGCCGGAGAGGGGCGGTGGGGTGTGCGGGTGGTGACCTGGAACCTGTGGTGGCGGTTCGGGCCGTGGGCCGAGCGGCGCAAGGCGATCCTCGGCGTGCTGCGGGAGCTGGAGCCGGATGTCGTCGGGCTCCAGGAGGTGTGGGCCGTGGACGGGGGCGAGAACCTCGCCGAGTGGCTGGCCCGCGACCTCGGTCTGCACTGGGCCTGGGCGCCCTC
This sequence comes from Streptomyces sp. NPDC048392, assembly GCF_043200575.1. Taxonomy (NCBI): domain Bacteria; kingdom Bacillati; phylum Actinomycetota; class Actinomycetes; order Kitasatosporales; family Streptomycetaceae; genus Streptomyces; species Streptomyces sp. NPDC048392. Next base: position 33,544 of record NZ_JBICYB010000005.1, on the reverse strand, counting down.
GCCCGCCCCCGAGCGGTGGCAGCGGCGGATCGGGGACGACACGGTGGGCATCGGCACCGCGGTGCTCAGCCGCCGGCCCGTGGTGGCACGGGCGGTGCTGCGGCTGCCCGTCCCCGGGGAACTCGACGACGGGCGGCTGGCCCTCCACACCCTGCTGGACGCCCCCGGGCACCCGGTGCCCTTCTTCACCGTCCACCTGACCTCGGGCGCCCACGCCCGCGCCGTGCGCCGCGAGCAGGCCGCCGCCCTCGCGGAGTTCGTCGCCGCGCACGGGCACGGCACCGGGCACCCGCCCGTCGTCACCGGCGACTTCAACGCCCGGCCCGGGGCACCGGAGCTCGGCCTGCTGCGGGCGGCTCGGCTGCGCGACGCCTGGGAGTTCGCCGAACCGGGCGCGCCGTCCGGTACCTGGGACACCGCGAACCCGTACGTGGCCCGCGCGGACGGCGGACCGAGCGCGCGGATCGACTACGTCCACGTGGGCCCGCCCGGCCCCGGCGGACTCGGCCGGGTCCGGGCGGTACGGCGGGCCGGCGACGGCCCCGTAGACGGGGTCTGGCCCTCCGACCACGCGGCGGTCGTCGCCGACCTGGACGACGGGAGGGCCGTCAGGGCCTCGGCCGCCGGCCCGGGAAGACCGGGTCGGTGAACGCCGCCGGCGCCCCCGGCAGCGGGCCCGCCGCCGCCTCGTGCCGCACCGCCGGCCGTACGTACGCCGCGTACGACGCGGTCGTCCCCCACTCCACGACGCCCGCGCCCGACACCGGCAGCGGAGCGCCGGTGAACGGCACGCCCTGGTCCGTGACGAGGCGCACCGTGCAGCGCGGGGCGCCCGTCACCTCCAGGCGGACGGTGACCGGGGTGTCGTCGTTCACGCGCAGCCGCTCGCCGATGCCGGCGTGCCCGCGGAGCGGTCGTAGGTGTGGGCGACGTGGATCCCGCGCACTCCCCGGGGGACTTCGACGGGGACGTACACGAAGCCGGGGGAGCCGGGCGGGAGAGTGCCGCGCACGGTTCTCCCGCGCCGCTCACGGTGTGCCGCCGAGGCGAAGCTCACGCTTGCGACGTAAGCGCGGCGGCGGCTCCCGTCACGAACACCGCGCGTCTGCCGGTACCGGTGCGGCCGTCCCCGCACGTGCTGCTGCTCCCAGGTGTCGTCAGTGACCTGACACCGGTGGTGCGGGGGTGGTGCGGGCAACCCTCGTACCGAGCCGTGAACTCCCGGCCGGGGAAGGGGGTTCGACGGGCCGGGGGACGGGAACCGCGCGGTGGGCCGCCGGGGCGGGGACGGACGGGGGCGGACGTCCTGATCACCGCGCTCGTATGCTCGAAGGATGACGACTTCCGCGACCTCCGGAACCGGACCCGCCGACCGCGCCGGCCCCACCGAGAACTCCATGCGTCGCGCTCTCAAACGCGCCAGGGACGGCGTCGCCCTGGACGTGTCCGAGGCCGCCGTGCTGCTCCAGGCGCGCGGCGAGCACCTCGACGCCCTCACCGCGTCCGCCGCCCGGGTCCGCGACGCGGGCCTGGAGGCCGCCGGACGCCCCGGCGTCATCACGTACTCGAAGAGCGTCTTCATCCCGCTGACCCGGCTGTGCCGCGACAAGTGCCACTACTGCACCTTCGTCACCGTCCCCGGCAGGCTGCGCCGCGACGGGCACGGGATGTTCATGTCGCCGGACGAGGTGCTCGACCTCGCGCGCAAGGGCGCGGCCCTCGGCTGCAAGGAAGCCCTCATCACCCTCGGCGACAAGCCCGAGGACCGCTGGCCCGAGGCGCGCGAGTGGCTCGACGCGCACGGGTACGACGACACGATCGCGTACGTCCGCGCCGTCTCCATCCGTGTCCTGGAGGAGACGGGCCTGCTCCCGCACCTCAACCCCGGCGTGCTGACCTGGACGGACTTCCAGCGGCTCAAGCCCGTCGCGCCCTCCATGGGCATGATGCTGGAGACCACCGCCACCCGCCTGTGGTCCGAGCCCGGCGGCCCGCACCACGGTTCACCGGACAAGGAGCCCGCCGTCAGGCTGCGCGTCCTGGAGGACGCCGGGCGTTCCTCGGTCCCCTTCACCTCCGGTGTGCTCATCGGCATCGGCGAGACGTACGAGGAACGGGCCGAGTCCCTCTTCGCGCTCCGCCGCGTCTCCCGCTCCTACCACGGCATCCAGGAGCTGATCATCCAGAACTTCCGCGCCAAGCCGGACACGGCGATGCGCGGCATGCCGGACGCGGAACTGGACGAACTGGTCGCCACGGTCGCCGTCGCCCGGCACCTGATGGGCCCCTCCGCCTGCCTCCAGGCCCCGCCGAACCTGGTGGACTCGGAGTACGAGCGGCTGATCGGCGCGGGCATCGACGACTGGGGCGGCGTCTCCCCGCTCACCATCGACCACGTGAACCCCGAGCGACCCTGGCCGCAGATCGACGAACTCGCGGCGAAGTCCCGGGCCGCCGGTTTCGCGCTGCGGGAACGTCTCTGCGTGTACCCGGAGTTCGTCAGGCGCGGCGAGCCCTGGCTCGACCCCCGCCTGCGCCCCCACGTGGCCGCCCTCGCCGACCCGGCGACGGGCCTGGCCCGCCGGGACGCGGTGGTCGAGGGCCACGCCTGGCAGGAACCGGACGAGGCGTTCACCGCGACCGGCCGCACCGATCTGCACGCCACCATCGACACCGAGGGGCGCACGTCCGACCGCCGCGACGACTTCGACGAGGTGTACGGCGACTGGGGCGCCCTGCGTGAGGCCGCCGCGCCCGGCATGGCGCCGGAGCGCATCGACACCGACGTACGCCAGGCCCTTGCGACGGCGGCCGACGACCCGACGAAGCTGACGGACGACGAGGCGCTGGCCCTGCTGCACGCCGACGGCCCGGCGCTGGACGCCCTGTGCCGGGTGGCCGACGACGTGCGCAAGTCGGTGTCCGGCGACGACGTGACGTACATCGTCACGCGGAACATCAACTTCACCAACGTCTGCTACACCGGCTGTCGTTTCTGCGCCTTCGCCCAGCGCCGCACGGACGCCGACGCCTACACGCTCTCCCTCGACCAGGTCGCCGACCGCGCCCGACAGGCCTGGGACGTGGGCGCGGTCGAGGTCTGCATGCAGGGCGGCATCCACCCCGATCTGCCCGGCACGGCGTACTTCGACATCGCGAGGGCGGTGAAGGCCCGCGTCCCCGGCATGCACGTGCACGCCTTCTCCCCGATGGAGGTCGTCAACGGCGCGACCCGCACGGGGATGCCGGTCCGCGAGTGGCTGAGCGCCGCCAAGGAGGCGGGCCTCGACTCCATCCCGGGCACGGCGGCGGAGATCCTCGACGACGAGGTCCGCTGGATCCTGACCAAGGGCAAGCTGCCGACGGCCACCTGGATCGAGGTGATCGAGACGGCCCACGAACTGGGCATCCGGTCCTCGTCCACGATGATGTACGGCCATGTCGACCAGCCCCGCCACTGGCTGGGCCACCTGCGCACGCTCGCCGGCATCCAGCGGCGCACGGGCGGCTTCACGGAGTTCGTGACGCTCCCCTTCATCCACACCAACGCGCCGGTGTACCTGGCGGGCATCGCGCGGCCCGGCCCCTCCCTGCGGGACAACCGCGCGGTGACGGCCATGGCCCGCCTCCTCCTGCACCCGCACATCCCCAACATCCAGACGAGCTGGGTGAAACTGGGCACCGAGGGTGCGGCGGAGATGCTCCGCTCCGGAGCCAACGACCTCGGCGGCACCCTCATGGAGGAGACCATCTCCCGCATGGCGGGCTCCTCGTACGGGTCGTACAAGTCGGTCAAGGACCTGATCGCGGTCGCGGAGGCGGCGGGCCGCCCGGCGAAGCCGCGCACCACCCTGTACGGCCCGGTCCCGCAGGAGCGGCAGCGGGCGGCGCGGGACTCGGACGGGCATCTGCCGGAGCTGCTCCCGGTCCTGGACTGAGGGCACGCGCGTCGGGGGCACGCCGGGCTCGCAGTACGATGATCGGGCCCCCGGTGTGTCGGGGTTCTCGTAGCTGAGGAGATGCGTGCCGTGCCTGCCCGACTTCCCTCCTGGGCGTGGGTCTCCGGTCTGACCGTGGGGGCGATCGCGGCGGTGACCGTCCTGGCCGTACAGGCGGACCGGGGACCCCAGCCCACCGCCACGGCCGTCGGGCCGAGCCCCACGGTGTCGGCCGGCGCGCACCCCACACCGAAGGAGACCGCGCCGGCCCCGGTACCGGAGTCTTCCGGCACCGGGCGGCGCATCGTGTACTCGCTGGGGCAGAAGCGGGTCTGGCTGGTCGACGCCAGTGACGCCGCACGGCGGACGTTCACGGTGTGGCCGGGCACGGTCGGCCCCGCCCCGGGCACCTACACGGTCGGCAGCCGCGCGGAGGGGGCCACGACCGGCTCCGACGGCGTGCGCATCGAGCGGATCGTCTACTTCACCCAGGAGGACGGCGTCTCCGTCGCCTTCTCCAACGCCGTCGACGGCTCCTCGCCCCCTCCGCCCGCCTCCGGCGCGAAGACGGGCGGCATACGGCTCCGCAAGGCCGACGGCACGGCCGTCTGGGCGTTCGCCACGACCGGCACGAAGGTCAACGTCGTCGGCTAACCCTCGGCGGGCTGCCGCTCGCCGGGGAGGTGGGCGACGATCAGCACGAGTCCGCTCAGCAGGAGGACCCGGGTCGCCGCTTCGAGCCCGTTCCAGTCCTCCGACTGCCACATCGCGAACCACTCCCCGCCGATACCGATGAACCCGGCACCGAAGAGCAGCACCAGCATGAGGGTGCCGTACGTGGTGAAGCGCCGTGCGGAGGCGTGCGCCCGGCGTATCCAGAGCCAGGCCGCCCAGATCAGCACGAGCGCGGCGGCGGTCTCCCACACGATGATCGCCACGTAGGCGGTGTCCTGGAGACCCTTGCTCGTGATCGCCCGCCACATCAGGTCGTCGTCCTCGAAGGTGGTGTCCATCGCGAGGACGTGGTGCACGAACTGCTGGTTGCTGTCGAAGTCGGTGATGTTCCCCAGGGCCACGAGGGCGATGTAGAGGGCGAGGACCGCGGTCAGGACGGTGGCTGCGAGAGAGAGGGTGGTGCGTGGGATGTTGGCCATGACAGCACTATCCCGAAGCCGGGGCCCCCGTGCGCGGGCAGGCCCGGGAACGTGATCTCTTCGAAGCGCGACGTCGCCGAACGGCCGGACGGATGACGGCGGTTGGCCCGGGGCGACGCCCACCGCGAAAACCGTTCGGCGGCCCACGGCGGCCACTGCTACGTTTGTGGCGGCCGTGCGGGAGAGCGAGGAGGTGGTACCCGTGGACGTATCCACGTGGGTGCTCTCCTCCGGGGACACGGTCGGGCGGTAGATCGTCCGGGAGCGCCGCTCGGCAGCACTCCCGAAAGGCACGATCATGGCCCTTCACTTCACTTCCGAACAGCGCCTCGACGAGACCGTCCTCGAACGCGCCTTCGCCCTCGGTGACATCCCCGGCTTCCTGTGGACGCCCGCGTCCGCGTCCGGTTCCGCACCGACGCCGCTGATCCTGCTCGGTCACCCCACGCTCGGACTGGGCAGGATGTACCCCCGGCTCGTGACGCGGGCGCGGCACGCCGCGAAGGACGGCTTCGCCGCGGCCACCATCGAGCTCCCCGGCAGCGGCGACCGGCCCCGCCGGGCCGCGCTCGAACGGGCCCGCGCCGACCTGCGCCGGGTTCTGGAAACCGGTGAGCCGGTCGGCGACGAGATCATCGACGCGCTCACCCTCCCGCTCGTCGACGAGGCGGTCCCGGAATGCCGGGCCGCCCTTGACGCCCTCCTGGCACTGCCCGAGATCGGCGGCCCGGTCGGCTACTCGGGCGGAGTCATCTCCATCGGCGTCCGCCTCGCGGCGGTCGAGCCGCGCATCGTGGCCGCCGGTCTCTTCGCCGGCAGTTTCGTGCCCCGCGCGACCTTCGATGAGGCACGCCGGGTCACCGTTCCGCTGCACGTCCTGCTGCAGTGGGACGACGAGGGGAACGACCGGCAGGCCGCCCTGGACCTGTTCGACGCCTTCGGCTCGAAGGAGAAGTCCCTGCACGCCGACATGGGCGGGCACACCGGCGTCCCGCAGTGGGCGGGGGACGTCGCCGCCCGGTTCTTCACCCGGCATCTGGGACAGCCGCCGGCCGCACCGGCCGGCGGGACGCCCCTCGCGCGCCGCAGAGGGGCTACTCCCACCGGCCGGTGAACGCCGGCGCCGTGCCCGTCCTGGTCCTGACCGCGCGCGCCGACGAGGTGGACACCGTCGTCGGTTCGGACGCGGGCGCCGACGACTGCGTCACCGAGCCCCTCCGCCTCGCCGAGCTGCCCGCCCGGGTCCGGGCCCTGCTGCGGCGCGGTGCGGTCGAGCCCGCGCAGCCGCCCGCCGCCCACGGTGTGTGCGCATCGACGTCGAGTCGCACCGGGCCTGGACGGGCGAGGAGGAGCTCCGGCCCACCGCGAAGGAGTCCGACCTGCTGCGGGTGCTGGTGCGCGACGCCGGCCAGGCCGTCACCCGCGATCAGCGCCGCCCCCTCCAGACCCGCGACGGCTGCTGCGACGGCTGCCAACGCGCCGTCCGTGCCACGGGCCCGGGGAGCCGCGGTCGCGGATGCCGGGAGGGGCGTGCCACGGGGTATGCCGTGCGAAAAGCGTGAACACTTCACGGGGAAGTGTCCTCCATCGGCTCAGCTGAGCGCCCTGATGACACATGCGGTCGAACTGCTCACGCTTTCCGGCGCACACAGCCACCACCAGCACGAGCGCGCCGACGAAGAAGAGGACGACGAGACCGGTCGCGGTGGCGATGCCGACGGCCGCGGGCCCAGCAGGCCGACGAGACAGTCCGGTGGCTCCGGCTGCCTCGCGCCCGGCAGGCACGGGACCCACGCCGCGGGTGCCCTGTGCCATCGCGCTTCGACCGATCGCCACCGAAGTCTGCATGGCGGGGGCGCCGAGCGTCAGGAGCGTCCGGGCCGCCGAGAGGCTGTTCGTCTCCCAGCCCGCGTTGACCGAGCAGATCCGGCAGTCGGAGGCGCCGGGCTCGGCGGGGCCCTTTCACCCGGTCGAGGACCGGCCTGCCCCTCACCGCACCGGGGCGCGTGCCGGCCGATCGGGTCCCGCCCCGCCGGCCGGGCGGGAGGGGCACGGCGGGAGACGAGGTCCGGGGCGAGCCGGGCGGCCCGCGTGCCGCGGGTCGGCCGTATCGCCGGTGCCGCCAACGAGGCGCAGTCGATCACCGCTGAGTTCGCCCGCCGCAGGCCGGGCTTGAGGGCCGAGATGCGGCAGGCCCCCTGCCCGGACGCCGGACGCCGGACGAACGGCTTCCGTGCTCTGTGGGACGAACCCCTCGTGGCGGCCCCGCCCGAGACGGGCCCCTGGCCTCAGCACTGACTGGCCGCCGACGGGCGTGACGGCCACCCGGCGCCCATCGGCGCGGTCACCGAGAAGCCGGACGACTGGATCCGCGGTCACCGAGAAGCCGGACGACTGGATCAGCGCGATCGCCGACGGACACGACGTCGCCCCGGCTTCGCATCCGCGGCCCGCTTCCACCCCCGCCCCGGCGTCGTCCACCGTCCCGTCACCGGCGAGAGCACCAGCGGGGCCGGGGCCGACTGGACCCCGCGGCCGACGACGACCCCGCGCCGGGACCTGGCCCGCCGCTGCCGTGAGGCATGCGTCGGTGCGTGAACGTTTCCACACCGTTTCGGCCCTGAACCGACCCTCCCCTTCGAATACAGTGCTGGACGTCGCACGTACGCACCGTGTCGAGGGGAGGCCTGGGTGGGCGGGTCAGCCGGTGCCGTCTGGGGGCGTGCCGAGCAGCAGGACTTCCGCAGCCGGGTGCGCGGGACACTGCTCGGCACGGCCGTCGGGGACGCCCTCGGCGCGCCCGCCGACGGGCTGGACCTGGCCGCGATCCGGGAGGCACACGGCGCGCAGGGCCTGACCGATCTGGCCCCCGCCTACGGCCGGCGCGGTGCCGTCACCCACCTCACCCAGCTGACCCTGTTCTCCGTGGACGGGCTGATCCGCGCCCAGGTGCGGCGGGACACCGGCGCCTGGCATCCGCCGACCGACCTGCACCGGGCGTACCGGCGCTGGGTCGCCACCCAGCGCGACTGGGGTCCCGACCTGCGGCGCAAGGACGACGGCTGGCTGGCCCACGAGGAGTGGCTGTACGTCCGCCGGGACGCCCCGCGCGCGCTGCTGCTCGGGCTCGGCGACGAGACGATGGGCACCCCCGAGGCGCCCAAGAACCCCGGCGAGCACGGACCCGAGGCCGCCGCCCGGTCGGCGCCCTTCGGGCTGCTGGTCGGCTGGGAGCCGCAACTGGTCGCCCAGCTCGCCGTGGAGTGCGCGGCGCAGACCCACGGCCACCCCACCGGCTACCTGACGGCGGGCGCGTACGCCGTGGTCGTACACGGGCTGGCGCGCGGCGAGAGCCTGGACGCCGCCGTGCAGCGGGCGCTCGCGCTGCTCGCCGCGCGGCCGGGGCACGAGCCCGTGGTGGACGCCCTGCGGCACGCGCTGGGCGCGGTACGGCAGGGGCTGCCGACCCCGGCACGCGTCACCGGGCTGATCGGCGCGGGGACGGCGGAGGGACTGGTCGCCGCCGCCGTGTACTGCGCCCTCGTCGGCGAGGACGTACGGCACGGGCTGCGGCTCGCCGTCAACCACGACGGCCCCTCGGCGGCGACCGGGGCCCTGACCGGCGGCCTGCTCGGCGCCCTGCACGGCGAGACGGCGCTGCCCCCGGCCTGGCTGGCCGAGCTGGAGGGCCGCCCGACCGTCCTGGAACTGGCCGACGACTTCGCCATGGAGATGACCCAGGGCCCCGCCCTGCACGGTCCGGCGGGCTCGTCCCCGGGCTGGCTGGCGCGATACCCGCGGGCGTAGGGACGCTCCGCGCAGCGTCCGGAAGGACGGTCACGTTTCGAGAAGCGCGGCCGGGCGGGCCGCGGCTAGCGTGACTGCCATGGACATCAGCATTCACACCACCGTTCTTCCGCACGACGATCCGGACGCGTCCCTCGCCTTCTACCGGGACGTCCTCGGCTTCGAGGTCCGCAAGGACGTCGGGAACGGCAGGATGCGCTGGATCACGGTCGGTCCGGCCGGCCAGCCGGACACCTCGCTGCTCCTGTCGCCGCCCGCCGTCGACCCCGGCATCACCGACGCCGAGCGCCGCACCATCGCCGAGATGATGGCCAAGGGCACCTACGGGTGGATCCTCCTGGCCACCAAGGACCTCGACGGGACCTTCGAGAGGGTCCGTGCCGGAAACGCCGAGATCGTCCAGGAGCCGACCGAGCAGCCGTACGGCATCCGCGACTGCGCCTTCCGGGACCCCGCCGGCAACCAGATCCGCATCCAGGAACTGCGCTGAGCCCGGTCCGGACACGGTGCGGTGCCCCAGCCGCGGACACCGCACCGCACCGCACCGTCGCGCCGCTCTAGTCGCCCACCCGGCTGCGGCCCACCGCGTCGCCCACGGCGCCCGCGGGCGCCGGAACCGCGGCCGCCGCGCCCGAGGCGTCGTCGTCGCCGTCCGTGTTGACCCGCTCGATGATCGCGAGCCGCTCCGGGGTGTCCTCCGGCCGCAGGTAGCCGATCACGATGTACAGGACCAGCGAGACCGCCAGCGGGATGGAGACCTGGTACTCGAGCGGCACCCCGCCCTCCACGTTCCAGTTGATCGGGTAGTTGACCAGCCAGAAGGCGAACAGGCCGAGCCCCCAGCTGGTGAGCGCCGCCGTCGGACCCGAGCGGCGGAAGGGCCGCAGCAGACCGAGCATCATCGGGATCGCGATCGGACCCATCAGCCCCGCGACCCACTTGATCACGACGGTGATGATGTCCTTGAACGCCGGCGAATCGACCTGCGTCGCCACCGCCATCGAGAGCCCGAGGAAGATCACCGTCGTCAGCCGTGCCGCCAGCAGACCGGCCCGCCGTCCCCAGCCGCGCGCCCGTGTCGACAGCACCGGCGCCACGTCACGGGTGAAGACGGCCGCGATCGCGTTGGCGTCCGAGGAGCACATGGCCATGGTGTGCGAGAAGAAGCCGACGACGACCAGGCCGAGCAGCCCGTGCGGCAGCAGCTGCTCGGTCATCAGGGCGTAGGAGTCGGAGCCGTCCGTCTTCTGCGACTCCACCAGCAGCGGCGACATCCACATCGGGAAGAACAGCACCACCGGCCACACCAGCCACAGCACCGCCGAAAGCCGCGCCCCCCGCGCCGCCTCCCGGGCGTTGCGCGTGGCCATGTAGCGCTGGGCCTGGTTGAGCATGCCGCCGTTGTACTCGAAGAGCTTGATGAAGAGGAAGGCCAGCAGGAACACCGTCCCGTACGGGCCGACCAGCGGCTTCGCGTGCCCCTGGAGGGCGGGCTCGTCCCAGACGCCGAAGAAGCCGCCGTGGTCGCCGAGCTTCATGACCACGGCCACGAACATCGAGACACCGGCCAGCAGCTGGATGACGAACTGGCCGAGCTCCGTCAGCGCGTCCGCCCACAGGCCGCCGATCGTGCAGTAGATGCCCGTGATGACGCCGGTGATCAGGATGCCCTGGTTGAGGGAGATCCCGGTGAACACCGACAGGAGGGTGGCGATGGCCGCCCACTTCGCGGCGACGTCCACGATCTTCAGCAGCATGCCGGACCAGGCCAGCGCCTGCTGGGTGGGCAGGTTGTACCGGTTCTTGAGGTACTCCAGCGGCGAGGCCACGTGCAGCCGTGAGCGCAGCCGGTTGATGCGCGGCGCGAACAGCTTGGAGCCGATCGCCACGCCGAGCGCGATGGGGAACGACCACGTCACGAAGGACGTGACGCCGTAGGTGTAGGCGATGCCCGCGTACCCGGTGAACATCACCGCGCTGTAGCCGGACATGTGGTGCGAGATGCCGGACAGCCACCAGGGCATCTTGCCGCCGGCCGTGAAGAAGTCGCTGACGTCGTCCACGCGTTTGTGCGACCAGACACCGATCGCCACCATGACGGCGAAGTAGCCGATCAGCACGGACCAGTCGAGACCGTTCATGTGCCCCCTTCCGGGGTCCGCCTTGTGAACTCCGCTCAGCTGGTTGGCACTTCGCACGAGCGGGGTAGGGGCGAGGCAGGCCGCGAAGTGCCCGCTCATCGTGGGTGCGTCGACGCGGGCACGACAAGGAAGGGGCGGGTCAAGAGGGGGTAAAGATGTTCGGCTTGCTGACCTCTGTTCATCTACGTGAACAAGAGCGCGAGTGGGGCCACCGCGGGCGGTGGGCTACTCCGACTCCTCCGGGCACGGCGTGCCCCGCTGCAGCCCGTACGGCGCGGCCAGCCGGTACGTGCCCTCCCGGGGCGCCACCAGCCACGTCCACTTGTCGCCCTCGGCGGTCTCCTCCGTCTCCGTCACGCAGCCGTTGACGTTGTCGTACGTCTTCGGCGTGCCCTCCGGGGCCTTCTTGGAGGCCTCCGTCTCCCGGGGCGCCTCGAGCTTGTTGCCCTCGGCGTCGACGAGGCTCAGCCACGGCGAGTACGGCACCCGGACCAGGATCCGGCCCGGCTCCTTCACGTCGATCGTCCACTCGCCCTGCTCGGCGCGCTGGACCTCCGCGTTCGGCTCCGCCAGCGGAGTCGGGTTGACCACCTGGAACAGCTGCCAGTTGGCGTCGCCCCAGATCTGCTTCAGATACGGCAGCCCCTGCTGCACCAGCTCCCGCTCGCGCTCGCCGCCGTCTCCGTCCGGCTCGTCCTTGGGCAGCACCACGAAGTGCACGGCCCAGCGCTTCAGCCACTCGTGGTAGTTCGCCGAGTTGAGCGTGTCGTCGTAGAAGAGCGGGTTGCGCTCCATGTCGGCCTGGCGGGTCCAGCCGCGGGCCAGGTTCACGTACGGCGCGAGCGCCGAGGCCTCCCGGTGGGAGCGGGCGGGTACGGCCTCCACCCGGCCCCGCCCCGCGCCGACCTCCTGCAACTCGTTGACGAGCGGCGCCAGCTCGCGCGCCCAGGAGGCGGCCGGCGTGGTGTGGACGATGTCGTCGGCCGACTTGAAGCCGATCCAGCCGACGAAGCCGGCGAGGGAGACCACGAGCGCGTACCACTTGCGCGACCTCGGCACCGTGAACGGCAGCGCCGCCACCAGCGCCACTCCGGCGAAGAGCATGGGGAGGCGGGTGATGTTGGAGCCGATCTGGGAACTGATCAGCCAGACCAGCAGCACGGACAGGCCGTAGACCGCCGACGTGATCCGCACGGTCGTCCAGGTGCGCGGCACGAACGCGTACACCAGACCCGCGTACAGGATGGGCAGCACCGCCGAGCCGAACGACATCGGCTGCGTTCCGGAGAAGGGGAACAGCCAGGCCGAGAGACCGACGACCACGCTCGGGGCCAGCCCCAGGGACCAGGCGCCCGGTCGGCGCTTCTGCAGGAAAAGGGCGACCGCCACCAGGCCCACGAACAGGCCCGCGACCGGCGAGGACATGGTCGACAGCGCGGCCAGCGGCGCCGCGCACAGGCCCTTGGCCCAGCGTTCGTGCCGCCAGCGGTACGGCCAGCAGAACACCGCGGCGACCGCGCCGAGACCGAACATCATGCCGAGACCGAACGTCACCCGCCCCGACGCCGCGTTGCCCAGCAGCGCGAACAGGCCCGCCAGCGACGCCCACAGCGGATTGCGGACCACCCGGCTGCGGATCAGGAGCATCGTCAGCAGCCCGGCCGACAGCGTCCCCGCGATCATCATCGTCGTCCGCACGCCGAGCACCGACATCAGATACGGCGAGACCACGCTGTACGACACCGGGTGCATACCGCCGTACCAGGCGAGGTTGTACGCCGAGTCCGGGTACCGGCCGACGAACTCCGCCCAGGCGTCCTGCGCCGCGAGGTCGCCGCCGCTGTTCGCGAACGTGAAGAACCAGACGACGTGGAGGACCCCGGCCAGAACGGTCACCGACAGCACGGGGTGGCGCAGCATGCGTTCGCGCAGGGCCAGGAAGGCGGCGTTCACCGCCGACGGCGCTTCTGGAGCCGCAGGCCCGGGTCCGCCGGACTCGCCTCCCGCGGACTCCGCTCCGGCGGACTCCGGTCCCGAAGACCCGGGCTCACCGTCGCCGTCCGCCGGGTCGGGTCCGGCGGACCGTCCGCTCTCCGTGCTCTCCGTGCTCGCCCCGTCGTCTCTCCGGGGCGCGGGTACGCGTGGTCGCGGCCCGGCTCCCGGGCCCGGATCGGCGTCGTCGGCGCGTGTCGGCTCCGCAGTGGCCACCTGAAGGCACTCCCCGTGTCCCGTGTTCTTCTTTCGGGCCGTGTCCCGTTCCCGCGACCGACGACCTGCCCCGTTTCGTGACGCTAGCACGCACGCCCGCACCGTGGCTTCCTCCCTTTCGGGACCCCGCGGGAGCTTCCCGCGCCCTGCCACCCCCGAGGACGCGAACGCCCCCGCGGCAGGTGACCGCGGGGGCGCGGGGCGTCGCTCGGACCGGACGGGCCGGCGGTCAGCCCAGGCGGGTCAGCTTGGCCGGGAAACCGGGCTCGACGAGGTCGTCGCGCAGGGCCACCGGCACCTTCACGGCGCCGCTGGTACCACCGTCGCCGACCGTGAGGGTGCCGACCTCGGTACCGGCCTTCGCCGTGTGCGGAACCTCATCACCGTCGAACGTCAGCTTCACGGTCAGTCCACCCCAGCCGACGGCCTTGACGTCCTGCGTGGCGACGACCGGTGTACGGCCGCCGAGACCGTCGTCGACGTACCCGACGATGCTCCCCTTCTCCAGGATGGTCGACGACTTCAGGGTGTCCTGCGCGGCCCGGATCAGCTTGTCGCCGGAGTCCAGCGCGGCACCGAGGATGGTGTTGTCCGGGCCGCCGGCCGGCTGGCGCACCACGGCGCCGATGATGGTCCGGGTCTCCCCGCCGACCTCCTTCTTCGCCGCGAAGACGAGGTTGCCGAGCGCGGAGGTGGTGGTGCCGGTCTTGATGCCGACGACGTCGTTGTGGCCGACCAGGTGGTTCCAGTTGGAGTGGTTGACACCCTTGTAGTCGTCGTACGACATCATCGTGGCGACCTCGCGGAACGCGGGCTGCTTCATGGCCTCCTTGGCCAGCTTCACCTGGTCCACGGCCGTGCTCACCGTCGTGTTGTCCAGCCCCGACGGGTCCGTGTACGTCGTGTTGGTCATGCCGAGGTCCTTCGCGGCGGCGTTCATCTTCTCCACGAACGCCTTCTCGGACCCCGCGTCCCAGCGGGCGAGGAGCCGCGCCACATTGTTCGCGGACGCGATCAGGATGCTCTCCAGGGCCTCGCGCTGGGAGATCGAGTCGCCCTCGAACACGTTGACCGTCGACTCCTGGCCGGCCTGCGACTGGTCCTCCGCCGCCTGGTCGATCCTGATCTCGGGACCCTCGGCGCCGCTCTTGAGCGAGTGGTCGCGCAGGATGACGTACGCGGTCATGACCTTGGCCACGCTCGCGATCGGCACGGGCTTCTGGTCGCCGGACGAGCCGAACGACCCGATGCCCTGCACGTCGAGCGCCGCCTGCCCGCTGGACGGCCACGGGATCTCCGGCTTGCCGCCGTCGAACGTGAAACTGTCCTTCGCCGTGAGGTCCAGGGTCGGCGCGGGCAGCGGGCGCATGGACTGGGCGACGCCGAAGGCGATCAGCAGCAGGATGACCAGCGGCGTCCAGATCTTGACCCGGCGCACCGTCGTCCGCAGCGGGGTCTGCGGGGGCGGCGGGGTGTTCGTCAGCTCCGCCAGCAGGTCCAGCGGCGGCTTGGGCGGCAGCGGCTGCTGAGTGGTCCGGTCGGGCCCGACGTGCGGCACGGCGGCGGTGGGCCCGGTACGGGGCGTCTGCGGCGCCTTGGGCGCCTCGGTCGCGGTCGACTGGGCCCGCGAGGTCTGCGGCGGCTGCGGCGGCTTGCGGGTCGCCGGGTCGTCCGGGTGCCGCAGCGCCACGAACTTGCTGGTCCGCTCGGCATCGCCGTCGGACCGGCCGGCGCCGGCGCCCTGGCCGCCCTTCCTGGACGCGGCGGCGGCGTCGCCCAGCTTCAGCGTGGTCGTCGCCTGATCGACAGCGGGCCGCGGCGCCTTGAACACGGCAGTGGGCTGATCAACCTGCCGCTCACCAACCTCCCCGGCGGAGACGCCGGGACCCGAGCCCGAGCCCGGCTCCGAGGCGTCCGTACGTGTGTCTGCGTCCGCGTCCGCGTCCGGGGCCGCCCCCGTGCCTGCACCTACGTCGTCCGAGCCGGAAGCGGCCGTCGAGGCGGAGCCCCGGTCCGAGGCCGCGTCCGTGCCCGAGGCGGGGCCCGGGGCCGGGTCCGAGGACCTGTCCGCGTCCGAGCCGGAGGCGGAGGCCGGGACCGGTGCCGAGCCGGACGCCGGGCCCGCGTCCCCGAGGGGACCCGTGTCCGAGCCGGAGGCTGCGACCGGGGCCGAGACTCCATCCGAGTCCAAGCCGGACGTGGAACCGGACGTGAAGCCGGAGGCCGGGCCGGGCGTGGAGCCGGACGAGGAGCCGGAGGCCGGGCCGGGCGTGGAGCCGGAGGCCGGGCCCGAGGCCGGGCCGGAGTCCGAGCCGGACGTGGAACCGGACGAGGAGCCGGAGGCCGGGCCGGAGTCCGAGCCGGATGTGGAACCGGGCGTGGAGCCGGAGGTCGGGCCCGAGGCCGGGCCGGACGTGAAGCCGGAGGCCGGGCCCGAGGCCGGGCCGGACGTGAAGCCGGAGGCCGGGCCCGAGGCCGGGCCGGACGTGAAGCCGGAGGCCGGGCCCGAGGCCGGGCCGGAGTCCGAGCCGGACGTGGAACCGGACGAGGAGCCGGAGGCCGGGCCCGAGGCCGGGCCGGATGTGGAGCCGGAAGCCGGGTCCGGACCGGAGGCGGCGCGTGCCGGCCCGCCCGGGGCCGAGCCGGGCGCCGAGGCCGGACCCGAGCCGGTGCCGGCGGAGCCCGCTGCGGCGTCGCCGTCGGCCTCCTCGGGCTTCTCGGAATCCTCCTGGGGGCCGTCCTGACCACCCTCGGCGCCCTCGGCGGGCGTCTCCGCGTCCCCGGCCCCCCGCGCGTCGGCGGCGGCACGCTCGTCCGCGGTGGCCACCCAGGCAGCGACGGCGTCCCGCAGCCGCCCGTCGTTCGGGACGGCCGGCGACGGGGGGCCGCCCCCGGACGCGTCGGACTTCTCCGGCGCGGCGGACGGGTCCGGCGTATCGGCCGCCCCGGAGCCGCCGGCCGGTTCGGACGCCTCGGACGCGCGGTCCTCGCCGGAGGCCTCGGCCTCCGCCTCCGCTTCCGCCTCGCGGACCGACAGCACCCGGGTCGCCGTGTCGACGCCACCGCGGGACCCGGCGGCCCCCGCGGAACGCTTCGCGTCCTCCCGTGCCACCGGCAACCGCGGATCACGCGGCTCGCTCGCCTCGGTCCTGGCTTCGGGAACCGGACCCGCGCTCCCCGACGTCGGTTCTTCCGACGACTCGCGCTGCTTCGACCTGTCGGGGGACTCGCCCGCCACCGATGCCTCCTCCATGCGCCGCACATCCTGTGCGCGCTACCGATCCCGTACCGAAACCATCTACCAGTGTCCTGTGTACGGGGGGAACCCACGCGGTAGACGAGAACGACATACCTGCTGGTTCCACTACGAAGCGGTCACGCACCCTCGACAGACCAATGTGAGAGGGGTCACCCTGTCTGTCATCCACGCGGGGAGGCATGGATGGGCAGGAGCCGCAGAACACTTCCGGAAGAGCTTCTGCTGCTGGCGTTGGACCCGACCACGGGTACCACCGCACAGCCGCAGTCGCTCGACCTCGGTCTGGCCGGAGCACAGCTGGTGGAGCTGGCGCTGGCCGGACGGATAGCCCCAGACGGGGATCGTATCGCCGTGGTGGCCCCACGGCCGACAGGAGATCCAACACTCGACTGCGCGTTGGAGTTGCTGCGAAGGCGTGGCGCTCCCGTACGGGCGGTCAACTGGATCGGCGGGCCCCGCCTGGGGCTGCGCCAGACCTATCTCTCGCATCTGGAGCGCTGCGGCATGGTGCATGCCGTGGAGGGCCAGATGTGCGGGGTGCTGCCGACGACTCGCTACCAGGCGACGGAGACGGCGATCAGCAGGGAGATCAAGGCCCGTCTCGACTCGGCGATCCGCACCGGCGTTCCGCCGGACCCGCGGACCGCGGCGCTCGCCGCGCTGGCCCACGCGGTCGGTCTCGGCAAGCACCTCTACCCGGGCAACGAAGGACGCTCGTCGCGGTCCCGACTGCGGGACCTCATCAGGCACGACCCCATGGGCGGACTGGTGGCGCACGCGGTGATGGACGTCCAGAACGGTGCTGCGGCCCAGCCACGCCGCAGTCCGGCCCCGGTCGGCCGCCAGGCCCCGGGCCCGGGGGCCAGGACCGCCCCGGAACCCGCCCGCGGTGTTCCGGCACAACCGCGCCACGGATCCATGGCGCGAGCGGTGGCCCACTGAGCACACCGAGCGGATCGAGCACATCGAGCACATCGAGCACGCTGAAGTACCGCACCGCCGCACCGCCGCACCGTCAGTCCCCAAGCCCGGTCACGGGAGCCGCGGGTCCGCGCGGGGCGGCGGAACCGACCGTACGTCCGGTATGCCCGGACCGCGCCAAGGTTCCGCCGCCCCGCGCGGCCGCGTGTGAGGGTGGAGCCCCGAACTGGCGTGTACGCGGCGCATATCGACCGTTTCCCAGCGGTAGAAAGCACCTTGGTGGCAGTCTGCTCAGCAGCAGATACACAAAGTGGCAAGTATGAGTCACGCAGCCGGAGGTGCACGTCCCGTGGCGTCGAGTGTCAATCCCACCGTAAGGCGGCGTCGGCTGGGCCAGGAGCTGCGCCGGCTCCGCGAGCTCAAGGGCATGACGGCCGAGGAGGTCGCCGAGCGGCTGCTGGTCTCGCAGTCGAAGATCAGCCGCCTGGAGAACGGCCGGCGCAGCATCAGTCAGCGGGACGTCCGCGACCTGTGCGGGGTGTACGAGGTCGAGGACCAGCGGATCGTCGACTCGCTGATGCAGATGGCGAAGGACTCGCGCCAGCAGGGCTGGTGGCACGCCTTCGGGGACATCCCGTACAGCGTCTACATCGGTCTGGAGACCGACGCGGAGTCGCTGCGGACCTACGAACCCCAGATCATCACCGGCCTGTTGCAGACCCGGCCCTACGCCGAGGCCCTCATCCAGGGCGCGTTGCCCGAGACGTCGGTCGCCGACGTCGAGAAACGGGTGCAGGTCCGCATACGGCGGCAGGAGCGCATCTCCGCCGACCACAACCCGCTGCGGCTGTGGGTGGTCCTCGACGAGGCGTGCCTGCACCGGGTGGTGGGCGGCAGGCAGGTGATGCGGGAGCAGTTGGAGCACGTGGCCGAGATGTCGCAGCTGCCGCACATCACCGTGCAGGTGCTGCCGTTCGACGTCGGGGCGCACCCCGGCATCAACGGCCAGTACTCCATCCTGGAGTTCGCCGACACGGCCGACTCCAGCGTGGTGTACATCGAGGGCGTGACCAGCGACCTCTATCTGGAGAAGGCGCCGGACGTACAGAAGTACACGGTGATGTACGAGCATCTGCGGGCGCAGGCCCTGAACGTGGAGCAGTCACGGCAGCGCATCGAGGACGTCGCGAAGGAGTACGCGCGCTGAGGCCCGGTGCGGGCGGGATGGTACACCCCAGCCACGCAGCACTGGAAGAGTGAACTGGAATATGCCATCCGGTCGAGTGAATGGCTGCTCCGTCAGGGGAGGCCAACGAGTAGCGTCGATCACGCCAAAGATCACACGTCATTGGCGTGAACCGCACTCAGCAACCGGCCATCGGAGCAGACATGGCAATTCTTCAGGGCGCTCAGGAATCATGGACCAAGTCCTCCTACTCGGGAGGAAACGGCGCGTGCGTCGAGGTCAGGTCACCGGTCGTGGCGGCACTCGCCGTCCGCGACTCCAAGGTGACCGGTGGGCCGGTCCTGGCGTTCCCCGCCGACGCGTGGAACACCTTCGTGACCTCGGTCAAGGAGTAGCGCCTCCGCGCGCCATCCGTACCGCAGGCGGAGCCCTCTCGACCAGTTCGCCGACCTTGCCGAGAGGGCTCTGTCCAGCCCCGGCCGTTCCGTCCCGGCCGTCCGTCACGCGGACCGGACCCCACTCACCTCGCCGGTGACGCCACGTCGCCCGCCGGGCCCCCGCGGCCCGCAGCCTCCCAGTCGGTGAGCTACACCTCGCGGCACGGTCCCGCCACCGTCAGGCCGTGCGCGGCGATCCACCGGGCTTCCCCCAGGGACGGGGTCGACCCGGTCGACCGGCCGGCCCGCGGGCTCAGCCCGCCAGGTGCGCCTCCACGGCCGCCACGACCTCGGCCGCCTCGGGCCCGGTCTGCGGCGAGAACCGGGCGGCGACCTTGCCGTCCCGCCCGATCAGGAACTTCTCGAAGTTCCAGCGGATGTCCCCGCTGTGTCCCTCGGCGTCGGCGAAGCCGGTCAGGCGGTCGTACAGCGGATGCCGGCCCTCCCCGTTCACCTCGACCTTCTCGGTCATCGGGAAGGTGACGCCGTACGTCGCCGAGCAGAACTCGGCGATCTCGTCGGCGCCGCCCGGCTCCTGGCCCATGAACTGGTTGCACGGCACGCCCAGCACGGTGAACCCCCGCTCCGCGTACCGCTCGTGCAGTCGCTCAAGGCCGGAGTACTGCGGGGTGAGTCCGCACTTGGAGGCCACGTTGACCACCAGCACCACCCGGCCCGCGTACTGGGAGAGGTCTGCGGTCCCGCCCTGCAGGGCGCCGATCCCGACGTCGAGGGGCAGGCTGTCGTCGTTCCGTGTGTTCGGTGAGGTCGTCATGGCACGGATGCTAGTCCGGCGCGACGCGGTCCCCGTCTCCCGCCTCGACGAGCACCTCCCCGGCCGGTGTCCGCGAGTACAGCACCGACCGGCCCGCCCGCCACCGCTCCACCAGTCCCGCGTCGAGCAGCACCCGCAGGTGCCGCCCGACCGACCCGAGTCCCTGCCCGGTCACGCCGACCAGCTGACTGGTGCTCATCGGGGTGCCGAGCAGCGTCAGCACGCCCGCGCGGGCCGGCCCGAGCAGCGCGCCGAGCGCGGCGGGAACCCGCCGGGCGCCGCCGTCCGCGAGGGCGCCCGCGCACGGGTAGACCACCGCGTACCGCTCGGGCTCCTCCCACGACACCCAGCCGTGCCGCTGCGGAGTGATCGGTACGAGGACCAGCTCGGCCCCGGACAGCTCGCGGGGCGGGTACGGGTTCAGGTTGATCTGGAGCCGGCTGCCGCCCAGCCAGCGGGTGCCGGGCCGCAGCGCGTCCAGCACGGCCGCCCAGCCGCCCCGGCTCACCTGCGCCGTCCGCGCGACGACATCCGCCTCCAGAACACGACGGCGTCGGTCCCAGTCCGGCCGTACCGCCTCGGCCCACACGTCCTCCAGCAGCGCGGCGGCCCGATCGGGCAGGTCGTCGCGGTCCAGGGCGGCGGGCAGCACGCCCCCGAGGGAGACCGCCAGGTCGGCGCGGGCCTCCTCGGGACAGACCGACCGGATCCGCGCGACGCCCTCCTCGAAGGTCTCGCCCTCGCGCGGGGCGGGGGTGAGGAAGTCGGCGATCCACTCCCGGCCGAGGCCCGTGCGGACCAGCAGCGCGGTCACCGGGTCGGCCGCGAGCCGGCGCCGGTGGGCGGGCAGGTGGGTGTGGAGCCAGGCCCGTTCGCCGGGGTGCCCGGCCACGTCGGCGTGCAGCAGCTTCAGACAGGCGAAGGTCTCGGCGAGCGGGGAGACGACGAAACGGCTGCGGGCGAGCGTGTCGGCGTTGACCTGCCACCAGCCCATGCGACCCCGATCCCGGCCATGCCCCCGGCGACGTTTCGCCTCCGCGCGAAACAATACCGGTCGCACTCCGCACCGCCCCAGACTCCCCGCATGCCGGACACGCCCCGCAGGACCTACGCGGGACTCTTCCGCACCCCCGAATTCGGCCCCCTCTTCCTGTCCTCCTCCGCGAGGATCGCCGCCCAGACGGTGAGCGGCCTCGCCCTGGGCACGCTGGTGTTCCGGACCACGGACTCGCCGCTGCTGTCGGCGGTCAGCATGTTCGGCCCGGCGCTCGCCCAGGTGTTCGGTGCCACGTTCTTCCTCTCCGGCGCCGACCGGCTGGCCCCGCGCGCCACGCTGGCGGGCCTCTCGCTCGCCTTCGCCGCCGCCACCGCGGCTCTCGCGCTGCCCGGCCTGCCGGTCTGGGCGATGCTCGCCATCGTCCTCGTCGAGGGGATGCTCGCCTCGCTCGGCGGCGGGGTCCGCTGGGGTCTGCTGACCGAGATCCTCACCAAGGACGGGTACCTGGCGGGGCGTTCGCTCTTCAACATGATGAGCGGCGTCATGCAGATCGCCGGATACGCGGCCGGCGGCGTCCTGGTGATCCTGCTGTCGCCGCGCCTGTGCCTGCTGCTGGCGGCCGGTCTGTTCGGCACCTCGGCCGCCCTCGACCTCCGCCTGACCCGCCGCCCGCCCCGCGCCTCCGGCCGCCCCTCCGTGCGGGCCACCTGGCGCACCAACGCCCTGCTGTGGTCGGCCCGCCCACGCCGCCACGTCTACCTGGCCCTGTGGATCCCCAACGGCCTCGTCGTCGGCTGCGAGTCCCTGTACGTCTCCTACGACCCCCGCGCCGCGGGCACCCTGTTCGCCTGCGCCGCGCTGGGCATGCTGGCCGGGGACCTGACGGTCGGCCGACTGCTGCCGGCCCGGCTGCGCCCGCGCCTCGGCATCCCGCTGCTGGTCCTGCTGGCCGCGCCGTATCTCGTCCTCTGCCTGCGCCCACCCCTGCCGCTGACCGCCGTACTGGTCGCGCTGGCCTCCGTGGGCTTCGGCGCGAGCCTGGTGCAGCAGGAGCGCCTCGTCGCCCTGACCCCCGGCGAAGTCTCCGGGCACGCCCTCGGACTGCACTCCGCCGGGATGCTCACCATGCAGGGCGTCGGCGCGACCCTGGCCGGCACGGTGGCCCAGTTCAGCTCACCGGCGACGGCCATGACCGTGATGGCCCTCGCCTCGCTCGCGGTGACGCTCACACTGACGGTGGCGAGCCGGCGGAACGCGGCCGACGGCGGACTGCTGCCGACGCGGGTGGCGGTACGGTCCGCGTGACGAGCCGGTGCGGCGGCGCGACTCGGCCCCGATCGGGTCAAGGACCGCCCGGAGAAGTCCCGTGCGCCGCGGCCCTTGCATAGTCTAAGAGACTGGGGAGGGAAGCCTGGGGACAAGGAGAGGGCGACTCCTGACCGCTGCGACACCGGAGTAGTCATGACCGTGAAGAAGTCGCCGTCCGGTTTCGCGGCACTTTCCTGGATGCCCGTCGCGGCCATGACCGTGGTCGCCGCCGTGGACGTCACGGCCGGACCCGGGGTGGGGCTGCTGCCACTGGTGTCGCTGGGACCGGCCTTCGCCGGACTGGTCGGCGGCTGGCGGCGCACCGCCGTGATCGGACTGGCCGCGCTGCTGCTCTGCGTCGGCCTCGGCTTGTACAACGGACTCTTCGACCGGCCCCGCGGCTACACCGCCATGGCGGCGGTGGCCGGCGTGACCGGCGTCGGCATCGCGGCGGCCGTGATGCGCTCGCGCCGCGAGGCGGAGCTGGCCGGCGTGCGCTCGATCGCGGAGGTGGCCCAGCGGGTCCTGCTGCGCCCGGTACCGCTGACCGCGGGCCCGCTGCACGCGGCGGTCTCCTACACCTCGGCGCTCGCCGAGGCCCGGATCGGCGGCGACCTGTACGAAGTGGTGGCCTCGCCGCACGGCGTCCGGGTGATCGTGGGCGATGCCCAGGGCAAGGGCCTGGCCGCGGTGGGGACCGCGGCCAGGGTCCTCGGCGCGTTCCGGGAGGCGGCGTACGACGAGAAGGACCTCGTCAGACTCGGCGAGCGGCTAGAGCGCAGCGTCGCCAGGGAGCGGGAGGACGAGAAGTTCGTGACCGCGATCCTCGTCGAGATCGGCTACGACCATCAGGCCGTCCTCCTCAACTACGGCCACCCGGCGCCGATGCTCGTCCACCGCGACGGCACCGCCGACTTCCCCGAGCCGCCCGCCCACGCCCTCCCGCTGGGCCTGGCCGCGCACGTCGGCCCCGGCCCCGAGCCGTTCCCGGTGCCCTTCCGCCCCGGTGACCAGCTGCTCCTCTACACAGACGGCGTCACGGAAGCCCGTGACGGGCAGGGCGGCTTCTACCCCCTCGCCGAGCGCGCCCACCTCCTGAGCGAGCCCGACCTCCACCGCGCCCTGGACGCCCTGCGCGAGGACCTCGTACGGCACGCGGCGGGGCCCCAGCACGACGACGCGGCGATGCTGCTGCTGCGGTACCGGGGACAGGACGGCCGGACGGCGGTGGAGCGAGCGGCCCGCGAAGGCCGGGGCCCGGACCCGGCGTGAGAGCGCTCGGGCCCGGCGCGCCCCGGCGGACGCCATGCCGAGCCACCGGACCCGGTGTGAGAGCGCTCGGGCCCGGCGCGCCCCGGCGGACGCCATGCCGAGCCAGGTGCGCGGCCCGCCCTCCCGGCACCGGCCGAGCGTCGGGCGCGCGCTCGCCCTCTTCCGTCCACGCACGACCAGTGGCCCTGCGCCGCGCCCGCAACCCGCCCCGACGTCGCAGAGGCTGACCAGCGGGTCTTCCACGGCATGGCCATCGCCCTCGCCGTCGGCTGCTTCCGCGCGCCGCGGCACCCGGGCTCCCGGGCGGCCGTACGTGAAGCCGCCGCCCGGTGAGGCCGGTGCGCGCCCGTCGGCCCCGGAGGGACCGATCAGCGGCGCCCATGGGAGTTGAGGCGGGCGGCCTGTAGCGTCAGGTGGTCGCGCTCGGCGATGTTGGGCGCCTTGCGGGCCGCCTCGGCGTAAAGCCGCGCCGCCGCGTCCAGGTCGCCGTCGCGCTCGTGCAGGTACGCGGCCACCGCGGTGTGCCGGGGCAGCGCGTCGTCCAGCGCCGCGAGTGCCGCCAGACCGGCGCGCGGGCCGTCGGCCTCCCCGACGGCCACCGCGCGGTTGAGCCGGACGACGGGACTGTCGGTCAGGCGGGTGAGCTCGTCGTACCACTCCACGATCTGCACCCAGTCGGTCTCCCCGGCGGTGGGCGCGTCGGCATGCAGGGCGGCGACGGCGGCCTGGGCCTGGAACTCGCCCAGCCGGTCCCGGGCGAGCGCCCCCTGCAGGATCTCCACGCCCTCGGCGATCGACGCGGTGTCCCACAGCCCGCGGTCCTGCTCGGCGAGCGGCACCAGGCCGCCGTCGGGCGCGGTCCGCGCGGCGCGCCGCGCTTGGTGGAGCAGCATCAGCGCGAGGAGCCCCGCCACCTCCGGGTGGTCGACGGCGACCGCGAGCTGCCGGGTGAGCCGGATGGCCTCGGCGGCGAGGTCGACGTCACCGGAGTAGCCCTCGTTGAAGACGAGATAGAGGACCCGCAGCACGGTGGCGACGTCGCCGGGCCGGTCGAACCGTACACCGGACACGGTGCGCTTGGCCCGGCTGATCCGCTGCGCCATGGTCGCCTCGGGCACCAGGTAGGCCTGGGCGATCTGCCGCGTGGTCAGACCACCGACGGCACGCAGCGTGAGCGCGACCGCGGAGGACGGCGTCAGCGAGGGATGGGCGCACAGGAAATAGAGCTGGAGCGTGTCGTCCACGTCCGGTGCCGGGCCGGGCCCCGGTTCCTCCTCGACGCGGTCCTCGCGCCGGCGGCGGGCCGTGTCGGCGCGGGTCGCGTCGAGGAACCGCCGCCAGGCCACGGTGACCAGCCAGCCCTTGGGATCCCGCGGCGGCTCGGCCGCCCACACACGGACCGCCTCGACCAGCGCGTCCTGGACCGCGTCCTCGGCCGCCGCGAAGTCGGCGCCGCGGCGGACGAGGACGGTCAGCACGCTGGGCGTGAGGCTCCTGACCAGAGCCTCGTCCATCGTCCTGGTCACTCCGTGACGGTCGGGGGCGAGGCCATGAAGGGACGCAGTTCCAGCCACTCGTGGATCGGCTTCCCGCCCGCGCCCGGGGCGGCCGACAGCTCCCCGGTCAGCTCGACGGCGCGCTCGTAGCTGTCGACGTCGATCACCATCCAGCCGGCGATGAGGTCCTTGGTCTCGGCGAACGGTCCGTCGGTGACCGGCGGCCGCCCCTCACCGTCGTACCGGACCCAGGCCCCCTCGGGCGCGAGCGCCTGCCCGTCGACGAACTCCCCGGTCTTCTCGAGCCGGTCCGCGAAGTCCTGCATGTACTTCATGTGGGCCGAGACCTCCTCCGGCGTCCACTGGTCCATCGGCGCGCCGTTCACGGGTGCCGGGGCGCCTCGGTAGTGCTTGAGCAGCAGGTACTTGGCCATGGTGCGTCTCCTTGGTGCCGGTGCGGTCCATTGTGGCCGCCTTCACCCCTGGGACGGAGCGGGACGCGGGTTCTCGACACGGGAGGACGGCCGGTCCGGGGTTTTTTCCAGCACCTCTTTCAGCACGCCTTCCACGCCGTGCAAGAAGGTCCCGGACACCAGCTCCGGGTCGAAGAGACACCCGGCCGCCATCGCACCGTCCCGCAGCATGACAAGGTGCCGCCCGGCGGCATGGGCGGCATGGGCGGCATGGGCGGTATCGGCGGCTTGGGCGGCCTCGGCGGTATCGGAGGCTTGGGCGGCTTCGGCGGCGGCACGGCCGGGTGCGTCGCCGTCGCCGTCGCCGGCCCGCGCCAGCAGCTCCGTGACGGTGTCCAGGAACCACTGCCGGTGGGCCAGTACGGCCTGGTGCACCGGGTGGGCGGGGTCGGGGTACTCGGCGACCGCGTTGAGGAAGGCACAGCCGCGGAAACCGGGGGACCGGATCCCGTCGACGATCGACCGCGCGACGGCCCGGACCTGCCCGGCGGCCGTCGGGCTACTGGCGACGGCCGCGGCCACCTGTCCCCGGATCCCCCGGTCGGCCTGGTCGAGGTAGGCGAGGATCAGATCCTCCTTGCCCGAGAAGTGCCGGTACAGCGTGGCCCGGGTGACGTGCGCCTCGGCGGTGATCCGGTCGATGCCGACGGAGTGGATGCCCTCCGCGTAGAAAATCCTGGTGGCGGTGCCGAGCAGCCGGGCTCGCGCTTCGGAGGGGGTGCGGGCTTCTGCACTCGGACTCATGCGGTCCACCGTACCAAGAGGGCGAGGTAGAACGTTCGGTCTTGACAGTGGGACGGGAACCCTCTTGACTCAAGCACAAGACCGAACGTTCTACCTCTTCGCATCTCGAGTCCCAGGTCTCGGGTCTCACGTCTCATGTCGCCGTACGCCCACCGAAAGGCACTCCTGTGGACACGCTCGTCGCACCACTCGCCGGCGTCCCCGCCACCCTCCGGAAGCTGTACTTCCTGCGCTTCGCGTTCGCCGCCGTATGGGCCGCACTGGTGTTCACCACGGCCGACGCGCTGGGCCCCCTGAGTACGACGCTGCTGCTGGTCTATCCGCTGTTCGACGTGGCTGCCGCGATCGTCGACGTCCGGTCGGCCAGGGCGAACGGCGGCCCGGCCCCGGCCCTGTACGCCAACATCGCGATCAGCTCCCTGACGGTCATCGCCCTCGTGGTCGCGACCACGTCCGGCATCCCGGCCGTGCTGCGCGTCTGGGGAGCGTGGGCCGTCACCGCGGGCATCGTCCAGCTCGTCGCGGGCGCCCTCCGCCGCCACCTGGGCGGCCAGTGGCCGATGATCATCAGCGGCGCCATCTCGACGCTCGCCGGCCTCTCGTTCATCACGCAGGCCGGCGCGGACGATCCCTCGCTGGGGAGCCTCGCGGGGTACGCCTTCCTCGGGGGCGTCTTCTTCCTAGTCTCGGCGCTCCGCCTGTCCCGGGCCGTCGGCCGCCCGGCCTGAACGGGCCGCCCGGCCTGAACGGGCCGCCTGTCCGGGGCGGCGGGCCGCCCGGCCTGACCAGAGGTGTGACTCCGCGCCCTTCGAGCACTCGGGCAGTGCCGGGGGGAGCCGCGAGCGACGGAAGGGAACCGGCCGTGGACCACCACTCCCCCGACCCACCCGAGCCGACGGGTCCGTCCGAGCCTCCCGAGCCGACGGGTCCGTCCGAGCCTCCCGAGCCGACGGGTCCGTCCGAGCCTCCCGAGCCGACGGGTCCGTCCGAGCCGTCGGGGCCGACCGGGCCGCCCGAGCCGATCGGGCGTCCCGGACCGCCCGGGTCGCTCGACCCGCCCAGGTCGCCCGGGCCGCCCAGGTCGCCCGGGCCGCCCGAGCCGACCGGATGGCCTGAGCCGCCCGACGGTGTCGCGGAGATCCAGTTCATCGGCAACGCAACCCTGCTGATCCGCTACGGAGACCTGACGCTCCTGACCGACCCGAACTTCCTCCACCGCGGACAGCGGGCCCACCTCGGTTACGGGCTGGTCTCGCGCCGGGTGACCGAGCCGGCCCTCGAGGTGACGGAGCTGCCGCACGAGGACCTGGACGCCGTAGTCCTCTCCCATCTGCACGGCGACCACTTCGACCGGGTGGCCCGACGCGGGCTCGACCGGGGCCTGCCGTTCCTGACCACCCCGCACGGCTCCCTCCTGCTGCGGAACCTGCACGGCTTCCACCGCGCCACCGGCCTGCGCACCTGGCAGAGCCACACCCTGCGCCACGGTGACTCCACCGTCCGCGTCACCTCACTCCCCGGCCGCCACGCGCCCGGCCCGGCCCGCTACCTGCTGCCGCCGGTGATGGGCAGCCTGCTGGAGTTCGGCGACCGCTCGGGCGAGACCCGGCTGGTCCTCTATCTCTCCGGCGACACGCTGATGTACGACGGTCTGCGCGAGATCGCCGCACGGTACCCGGACATCCATCTGGCGGTCCTGCACCTCGGCGGCACGACCCTCCCCGGGGGCCTCGTGGTCACCATGGACGCCGAGCAGGGCGCCGACCTGCTCGACCTGCTGCGCCCACGCCGAGCGCTGCCCGTCCACTACGACGACTACACCGTCTTCCGCTCCCCGCTGGAGGACTTCCTCGCGGAAGCCGGCCGCAGGGGCCATGCCACCCGCCTGGTGCGCTGCGCCCCCGGCGAGCGGGTGACCGTCGGCGCCGAGCCCACCGCTTGACGCACGACGGGTAGGAGGCGGGAGGAGGCGTGGCCGAGGAGGGCGCGGCACACGGCTTGTCCGGCACGTCGTGGCACCGGGAAGGCGGGGAGCGGCCTTGTCCGCCACGTCGTGGCCCCGGCAAGATCGTGGATCGTGCGCCTCAACGAACTCAACGCCCATGAACGCCGGTTGTGGAACGCCTTTCCGCAGGGGCACCCGGTCGACGTCCGGCTCGACCCGGGCGCCGGACACGCCCCACATGACCCGCACGACCCACATGACCCGGGCGACCCGCACGACCCGCACGACCCGGGCGACCCGGGCGACCTGCACGACCCGGGCGACCCGGGCGACCCGGGCGACCTGCACGACCTGCACGACCCGCACGACCCGGGCGGCCCGGGTGACCCGGCACCGCCGGCCGCGTCGATCCGGGCCGACGTCATGGCGGCACTGTTGCTGGGCGCCGACACCGGACACACGCACACTCCCGGTGACCGCCCCGCCCTGCGTCTGACCGGCGCGCGCATCACGGGCCGTCTGGATCTCCGGTTCACCGAGACGGCCGTACCGGTCCTCCTGACCGACTGCCGCTTCGACGAGCACCACTCCTGCGGGGCGCCCGAACCCGCGAGTTGGTCATGACGGACTGCGCCATGCCGGGTTTCGTAGCCGACACGGCGCAGATCGACGCCCGGCTGGTGCTCTCCCGCTGCCGCCTGACCGGCCCCCTCGTGCTCACCCGCACGCAGATCAACGGAGACCTGGACCTGCGTGACACGGCGATCGGCTTTCCGTCCGGCGAGGCCATATCGGCCATCCACGCCCGGGTCGGCGGCGACGCGCTCTGCACGAACCTGTCGGTCGAGGGGGCGTCCCGGCTGTCCGGCGCGTCCATCGACGGCGAGTTCGACCTGGAGGGCGCCTCGCTGCGCAACCCCGGCGGCAACGCCCTGGACGCCTACCACGTCCGGGTCACCGAGGATTTCACCTTCCACCCGGGGTTCAGCGCCGAGGGCCGGATCATCCTCTCCGGTGCCACGGTCGCGGCGGCGATCGGCTTCTGCGGGGCCCGGCTGAGCAACGCCGGTGACATCGCCCTGGAGGCGGTCGACGTCACGGTCGACCGCAACTTCGACCTCGGCCGTGGTCTCACCGTCGACGGCGCCGTGAAACTCGACGGCACGCGCGTCGGTACGGAACTCAGCCTCCGAGACGCGGAACTGACCCACACCGCCGGGACGGCGCTCTCCCTACGGGCGATCCAGGCACGCGAGACCGACCTGCGCACCCGGCGGCCGATCGACGGAGCGGTGGACGCGCGCAACGCCCGGCTGGGCACGCTGTACGACGCCCAGGACACCTGGCCCGCCGACCTCCGCCTGACCGACACGACATACGACGCCCTCGCCATCCCCCTGCCGGCCGCCGAACGAGTCCGCTGGATCCGCCGCACGACCGGCGGCTACCTCCCCCAGCCGTACGAGCAACTGGCGGCGGCCTACCGCCGACTCGGCCACGAGGACGAAGCGCGCACGGTCCTCCTGGCCAAACAACGCCACCGCCGCGGCACCCTCCCCGCGCACACCCGACTCTGGGGCCACGTCCAGGACGTGGCCGTCGGCTACGGCTACCGGCCACTTCGCGCGGGCCTGTGGCTGCTGGCCCTGCTCGTCTGCGGAGCCCTGTACTACGCCCTGCACACCCCCGCCCCCCTCGAAACCGGCAAGGCGCCACCCTTCAACGCCGTCTTCTACACCCTCGACCTGCTGGTACCGATCATCACCTTCGGCCAGGAAGGCGCCTTCGCCCCACGAGGCCCCGGCCAGTGGCTGGCCTACGCCCTGATCGCGGCGGGCTGGATCCTGGCCACGACGGTCACGGCGGGCATCTCCCGAGCGGTCAGCCGCCAGTGACCGACGCCTGCTCCCAGCCCGAATAGGGCGCCTCCCTGGAGAGGAAGCCCCAGGTCAGAGCGTCATGTGCTGTGCCCCGCCCCCGGCAGCAGGATTCGAACCTGCGACACTCACTTCAGAGCTTCCCCTGGGCGGGGCTGTGACCTGTGGAAACGGTGGCCGCAGGGCGCCTGGCCTGGATCGAATCCATGCCAAGGGGTGCCCGGCGCTGCCGCGCGGTGCTGTTTCCCCAGGTCAGAGCCATGCGTCGAGCCACTTGATCCGGCTCGTGCCGCCCTGTACCGGGCGGTCCGCTCACGCATCGCTCACGCGCTGCCGGCTGCTGAGCGGCGCGTGGTCAGACCTGCCCGAGGTCGATCTCCACGAGGAAGGGGGCCGCTGCCTTGAGGACGCCGGTGAACACGTCTCCGTCCCGGTAGGTCTTCGTCGCGGGGTCGAGAACGTAGGTGTACACGAGAGGGACGCCTGTAGCGGCCTGCTCGATCCGCCAGTAGAAGCCGATGCCTGCCTTGGCGTACTGGTCGACCTTCACGATCCGGTCGGTGGTCTCCGAACCGGGCGACACCACCTCCGCGACCAGCAGCACGTGCTCAGGGCGGGTGGGGGTGATGTCGATCGTGTCTGCGCGGTACACGACGACGTCCGGGCGGCGATTGGTGAGCGGGACGTCCTGAAGCCGGACGTCGAAGCCCGTGTCGGCGTTCCACTCCGGGCCCGCGGCGGCATCCAGGGCGTTCGCCAGAATCCGGGCCAGCCGGTTGTGCCGCTTGGAGGCACTCGGACTCACGACGGCCATCCCGTCCACGATCTCGATACCGGCGCACTGATCCTCGGACCAGGAGTCGTACTCCTGCGCCGTGATCTGCTCGTGCATCCACGCCGGGGCCACCATCTCGGCCGTCATGAAGCACCTCCCGGACACTGTGCTGCGGGCCCGATCCCGGTGGATTCAGCGTACTGCCTGCCCCCCGTCCGGCACGCTGATCTCACTCACGCCCCTCCCGTCCGCCGGTATCGGCGCAGCAGTCGAGGCCACTGCACGGGCGCTCATCGATCTGGTGTGCCCCCCTGGCGCGCGCCTGGCGCATCAAGTGGACCATCCGCACACTCTGCCCTGGTCCCCTGACAACTGCTTCTCTGGAGCAGCTGGTTCGCACGGATCAGAAGCAGACCAAAGTGGTGCGGAGAAGGAGAGGAGCGCTCTTGACGCCGCAGTCCCCGTCCCAGGGCCCGGAAGGGTGGCCCGCCCGCAGCTTCCTCGGTGGCATGTCGAAACCCGTCCGTACCAAGCAGCTCGGGATCGGTACCCGCTGCCGTTACCTGCCCGAGGACATCCTGATCCGCGAGCTGATCCGCGAGGGTGATTCCTCCACCACGTGGTTCTCTTGCGCTCCGGATTCGTCAAGGTCACCGCTCGCCTGGACAACGGCCACGAGTCCTTGCTCGCCATCCGTGTCGGAGGGGACATAGTCGGCGAGACGGCCACCATGGACGACGGTGCGCCGAGGTCGGCCGCGGTCACCGGCTGCGGAGAGATCGTCGCCGGCATCGTCCGCGAGTCCGACCTCCGGGCGTTCCTCGAATCCCATCGCCAGGCGGCGCGCGCAGTCAACCGGATCGTCGTGCGGCGGCTGCGCTGGTCGAACCAACGGCGAGTGGAGTTCGGGGGTATCCCGTCAAGGTGCGGCTTGCCCGCGTGCTCGCCGAGCTGGCGACCCACGAGGTGGCGGACGGGACGCCGTTCCAGGTGCTGGAGCGGCGAGTGGATGTCAAAGGCGCGGCAAGGCACGGATATCCGTACCTGCCGCGCCTTTGATCTGGTGCCCCCGGCAGGATTCGAACCTGCGACACCCGCTTTAGGAGTTTTCTCCGGGCGGGGCTGTGACCTGCGTAAACGTCTGCTGCTCGCTGTCTGGCCTGGGGAAACTCGACTCGGCAGTTCTCAAGTGTTCGCGAGGCTTCCCGGCCTCATGTGTGCCGAATCCGTTCTGGACCGGCTAAAGGCAGCGACCCATTCGGGTGGGTTGAGGTGGCAGCGCGGCCTGGGGCGGCGCAGCTCCGAGGTTCGCGGCGGCTTGCGTTATGCATTTGGAGGTATATACCGTTGATCGCATGACGGAGCGGTGGGAGATCGAGATCGAACCCGAGGTACGGGATTGGCTGGAGCTGCTTCCGTTCCGCCTCTACCGGCGGGTCGAGGACAAGACGGATCGACTTCTGGACGAGCCGACGACCCTCGGCGAGCCGTACTCGCGGCACCTGGGTGGCAAGCTGCGTGAGCTCCGCTTCGAGTTGGACGCCGAAGCCGTACGCATCCCGTACTGGCCCGCGCCAGGACAACGGATCGTGCTGCTGACGGTCTTCCGTAAGACGAGGATGCGTGAAGCGGCGGAAGTCGAGCGTGCGCACCAGGCCCAGAAGGTCTGCGAGGCCGAGCATGGCCACGCCCAGCACACGTACGAGCGGCGCAAGGAGAGCTGATGAATCACAGCACGTGGAGGACGCGCCGGGCTCGGCAGCTTGCGGGTGAGACGGTGGAGTACGACCAGGAGTACGTCGACGCGCGGCTGGCCGGCGATCTTGGACAAGCGGTCTACAACCGTCGGATCGAGCTCGGCCTGTCCCAGGCGGACCTGGCAGAGCGGGCCGGGATGACTCAGCCCCAGGTCTCCCGGATGGAGGGCGGCGACACCGTGCCGACTCTCCCGCTGCTGCGGCGCTTGGCCAAGGCCCTGGAGGGCACGCTGAACCTGACCATCGACGAAGACGACTCGCATGTCACCTTCACCCCGCACGCCGCCTGAGCCACCGGAAGGGCGCTGTCGGCCATAAATCCCGAAGGGCACTCACGAGAGTTCGCGGGTGCCCTTCTTCTGTGCCCCCGGCAGGATTCGAACCTGCGACACCCGCTTTAGGAGTTTTCTCTGACCAAGGTCGTGACCTGGGGAAACTCCGCCATGACCGCGTTTGACCTAGAGAAACATATCTCGGTGGTTCTTGCAGGTTCTCAGGGTTTCCCGGCCTCATGTGTGCTGAATCCGTTCCGGGCCGACTGCAGGGGGCGACCTCGTGCCACAGGTCGCGGGCGCGCGCGGCGTGGCCAGGGGGAGGCACAAGACGCGGAGGAGTACGCGCCCGTGTGGTGGATCATCACCCCTTTCACGGGGCCCCAGTTGCCGTGCTGGTCGCGGTTGTGGGTGCGCCAGGATCTGTGTTCGACAACGCCAGGTCGTGCGTTTTTGAGAACGGACAGGAACTTGTCCGCGGACAGAGGGGTGGCCACCTTCGCTTCACCTTCACCCGGTGCGTCAGGGGCGGTCGGCCGTGCCCGGGGGCGCCGGACCGGTCCCTCAAGGACGAAGGGCACTTCGCTGCCGGCGGAGGGCCGTCCTGACAGCGGCCGGAGTCTAACGGCTCCCCGCGGCTTACCCACCTCGTCGGATCTGCCGCCAGGAGGGCCAAAAACAGGAGATGGCAGGACGAAGGTCCACTAGGTCCTGTCTGAAATTCGGATCATGAGTTCGCGGGAACGCCTGCGCGTGACGC
Organism: Streptomyces sp. NPDC048392; assembly: GCF_043200575.1. NCBI lineage: Bacteria > Bacillati > Actinomycetota > Actinomycetes > Kitasatosporales > Streptomycetaceae > Streptomyces > Streptomyces sp. NPDC048392. The sequence goes on along the minus strand of NZ_JBICYB010000005.1, from coordinate 42 downwards.
ATCACTGCTGGTAGGCAAGTGGCCATGGCGCGAGGCGATCTC
>NZ_JBICYB010000004.1:223341-320237 GCF_043200575.1 Streptomyces sp. NPDC048392 | reverse complement strand
CGGGCGAGTAGACCTTCATCACCATAAGAGATCCCTCCTACCCGGCCCCTGCCGGGGCCGGGCTCAGAGGTGTCCACCACTCGGGGACAGGTCCCGACGGACATCCGCCGCTTCGTACCGGCCTTCTTGGGGACGGTGACGGCACAGACGTAACCGCCGCGTTCGTAGACCAGGACGGACCCGGTGGAGAAGTGGAGCGTGCGCACCTTGCGGCCCGGGCAGCCCGTGGCGGCCTGTGCCTCCTGCGGGATGGCGACGGCGAGCAGCGCGGCCGCGCTCAGCACGGCCGCGCCGAGCGTCAGCCGACGGCGTGTTGCGGCACGGGCCCGGCCCACTGCGGCCACCTCCGTAGGACGATCACGGACGTACGGACGTACGGACGTACGGACGTACGGACATACGGCAGGTGTCGAATGGTTGCGCGAGTGACCGGGCGAGTGACCGGGCAAGCACGTCAGTGCAGCGCGCCGACCGGTTCCTCCGGCTCGGCCGCCCCGACGAACGTCCGCCACAGCCGCGCGTACCGTCCGTCGAGCGCCAGCAGTTCGTCGTGCGTGCCGTCCTCGGCGACCCGCCCGTCGTCCATGACGACGACGCGGTCCGCGCGGGCGGCCGTGGTCAGCCGGTGTGCGACGACGAGCGTCGTACGGCGTCCCGCGATGCGGTCGGTGGCCTGGTTGACCTGTGCCTCCGTGGCCAGATCCAGGGCCGCCGTCGCCTCGTCGAGGAGCAGCACGTCCGGGTCGACCAGCTCGGCGCGGGCCAGCGCGATGAGCTGCCGCTGCCCGGCGGAGAGGTTGCGGCCCCGCTCGGCGACCTCGTGGAGATAACCGCCCGTGAGCGTGGCGATCATCTCGTGCGCGCCGACCGCCCGCGCCGCCGCCTCCACCTCGGCGTCCGTGGCGCCCGGCCGGCCGTAGGCGATGGCGTCCCGGACGGTGCCGGGGAAGAGGTACGCCTCCTGCGGGACGACACCAAGACGGTGCCGGTAGGAGGTGAGGTCGAGGGCGCGCAGGTCCTGCCCGTCGACCGTGACCCGGCCGTCGGTCGGGTCGTAGAACCGGGCCACCAGCTTCACCAGGGTCGACTTGCCCGCACCGGTCTCGCCGACGAAGGCGACGGTCTGCCCGGCGGGGATGCGCAGGTCGATGCCGGTCAGGGCGGCCTCCGCCGCGTCGCCGCCGCCGTACCCGAAGTGCACGCCCTCGAAGGCGATCTCGCCGCGCAGCGACGTGACCTCGGACGGCTTCTCGGCGGCCCGGGTCGAGGTCGGCTCCCGCAGCAGTTCCTGGATGCGGCCGAGCGAGACGGACGCCTGCTGGTAGCCGTCGAAGACCTGGGAGAGCTGCTGGACGGGGGCGAAGAACAGGTCGATGTAGAGCAGGTACGCCACCAGCGCGCCGGTCGTCAGCGTCGCGTCGTCGATCCGCCCGCCGCCCACGACCAGTACGGACGCGGCGGCGGCCGACGACAGCAGCTGTACGAACGGGAAGTAGACCGAGATCAGCCACTGCCCGCGGATGCGGGCCTGCCGGTAGCTGTCGCTGCGCTCGGCGAACCGCCGCCCGCCGTCCCGCTCGCGCCGGAAGGCCTGCACGATCCGCAGCCCCGCGACCGACTCCTGGAGGTCGGCGTTGACCGTGGACACCCGCTCCCGGGCCAGTTCGTAGGCCTTCACGCTGGCTCTGCGGAAGAAGAAGGTGGCGATGATCAGCGGCGGCAGGGTGGCGAAGACGATCAGTGCGAGCTGCACGTCGATCACCAGCAGGGCGACCATGATGCCGAAGAAGGTGACGACCGAGACGAAGGCGGTGACGAGTCCCGTCTGCAGGAACGTCGACAGCGCGTCCACGTCCGTCGTCATCCGGGTCATGATCCGGCCGGTCAGCTCGCGCTCGTAGTAGTCGAGGCCCAGCCGCTGGAGCTGGGCGAAGATCTTCAGACGGAGCGAGTACAGGATCCGCTCCCCGGTCCGGCCGGTCATGCGGATCTCGCCGGTCTGCGCCGTCCACTGGGCGAGCACGGCGAGCAGTCCGAGCACCGAGGACGCCCAGACCGCGCCGAGGGCGACCTGGGTGACGCCCTCGTCGATGCCGTGCCGGATCAGCACCGGCAGCAGCAGGCCCATGCCCGCGTCCACGGCCACCAGGGCGAGAGAGATCAGCAGCGGCGCGCGGAAGCCACGCAGCAGACGCCGCAGCCCGTACGACGACTCGGGCAGGACCGCCCGAGCCTCGTCGATGTCCGGGGTGCCGTCCGCCGGGGGGAGCGCGTCGACCTGGGCGAGCAGTTCCGGGGTGGCCGGGGTGCCGGCGAGCGCGGTGTCCCTGGGCGCGCGGTCGCCGGTCCACAGCCGGGGCGTGACCCCGCGCTCGGCGTCGAACTCGGCGTCCAGCTCGTCGCGTACCGAGGTGTCCTCCGCGGGTTCCGCTCGGCGCGCGTGACCGGACGAGACGCCGCCCAGCTCGTCGGGGTCGGTGAGCAGGCGCCGGTAGAGGGCGGAACGCTCCTGGAGTTCCTCGTGGGTGCCGAGGTCGGCGAGCCGGCCGCGGTCGAGGACGGCGATGCGGTCCGCGAGGCCCAGGGTGGAGCGGCGGTGGGCGATGAGGAGCGTGGTGCGGCCCCGCATGACCTGCCTCAGCGCCTCGTGGATCTCGTGCTCCACGCGGGCGTCCACGGCGGACGTGGCGTCGTCGAGGACCAGCAGCCGGGGATCGGTGAGGATCGCCCGGGCGAGCGCGACGCGCTGGCGCTGGCCGCCGGAGAGGGTCAGGCCGTGCTCGCCGACGGTCGTGTCGTAGCCGTCGGGCAGCCCGGTGACGAACCCGTGCGCCTGCGCCGCCCGCGCGGCGGCCTCGATCTCCTCGTCGGTGGCGGCCGGGCGGCCGTACGCGATGTTGGCGCGGACGGTGTCGGAGAAGAGGAAGGAGTCCTCGGGCACCAGCCCGACCGCGGCCCGCAGCGAGTCGAGGGTCAGTTCGCGCACGTCGTGGCCGCCGACGAGGACGGCGCCGCGCGTCACGTCGTAGAAGCGCGGCAGGAGCAGCGACACCGTGGACTTGCCGGAACCGGAGGACCCGACGACGGCGAGGGTCTCCCCGGCGCGGATCTCGAAGGAGAGCCCGTCGAGGACGGGCCTCGGCTCCCCGTCGGCCGAGTCGTAGCCGAAGGCGACGTCGTCGAACTCGACGGTCGCGGGCGCGTCGGCCGGCAGGGTCTTCGTACCGTCCTCGATGGCCGGTTCCGTGTCGACCAGCTCCAGGACGCGCTCGGTGCCGGCGCGGGCCTGCTGGGCGACGGTGAGGACCATCGCGAGCATGCGGACCGGGCCCACCAGCTGGGCGAGGTAGGTGGAGAAGGCGACGAAGGTGCCGAGCGTGATGTGCCCGCGCACCGCCAGCCAGCCGCCGAGGGCCAGCATGGCGACCTGGCCGAGCGCGGGGACGGACTGGAGGGCCGGGGTGTAGGTGGCGTTCAGCCTGATCGTCCGCAGCCGCCCAGCGAAGAGCCTGCGCCCGACCTCCCTGAGCTTGCCGGTCTCCTGGTCCTCCTGCCCGAAGCCCTTCACCACGCGTACGCCGCTCACCGAGCCGTCGACCACTCCGGCGACGGCTGCGGCCTGCGCCTGCGCGTACCAGGTGGCGGGGTGCAGCCGGGTGCGGCTGCGTCGGGCGATGAACCACAACGCGGGGGCGACGGCCAGCGCCACCAGGGTGAGCGGCGGGGACAGCCACGCCATGATCACCAGGGAGATCAGGAAGAGCAGGACGTTCCCGATGGTCATCGGGAGCATGAAGAGCAGGCCCTGGATCAGCTGGAGGTCGCTGGTCGCCCGCCCGACCACCTGCCCCGTGGACAGCTCGTCCTGCCGCCGCCCGTCGAGCCGGGTGATCGTGCCGTACATGTCGGTACGCAGGTCGTGCTGGACGTCGAGGGCGAGCCGGCCGCCGTAGTAGCGGCGGATGTAGGTCAGGACGTAGACGACGAGCGCGGCGCCGACGAGGAGACCGGCCCAGACGGCCATGTCCCGGGTCTTGTCGCCGATCACGTCATCGATGATCACCTTGGTGATCAGCGGGACGAAGGCCATGACGGCCATGCCGCCCAGTGAGGCCCCGAGGGCGAGGACGACGTCCTTGGGGTACCGCCAGGCGTACCCCGCCAGTCGTCGCACCCATCCCCGTTGCGCGTCCACGCCGTGCCCTCCGGTCGGTCGTCCTGCTCACCTGATCTACCGGAAGGCACCAACACGGGCGAGCGGGGATTTCATCCCGCAGCAGCGTTCCGGGCGCGCACGCGGAGCCTGGGGAGGGGGTGGTCTGTACGTCGTTGCGGTTGTCGTCACTGACGACGGGCACGTCCAGGCGGCCCCCGGAACGGCCGGTCACGGTCGGGTTGCCGACGTGGGTGCCGTGGTACGTCGCCCTGTCGAGGGCGTCGGAGGAAGCCGGTGCGGGAGACGGAGGGTGAGCAGTCGTTCTCCCGGTGACTCTCCTGCGCGGCGGCCGGTCCGGTGGCGGTCAGACAGCCGGCCGCCGCCAGGCCCGCGGTGAGGGCGGCGAGGACGGTACGGAGGGTTCTCTGGCGCGTGTCCGTCGCCCTGGGGCGGGGAGATGGACGGAAAGCCGGCCGCTGCGCGAAAGGTGGGATGCGGGGGCGTCCGGATGGCAAGGAATGCTCCATGCCAGAGCAGAGGGAAAGCGGTCAGAGGTCGGCCGGGCGGTTGTACGCGACGCTGCGGGTGCTGAAGTTCATCGCGGATCCCGGCAGCCCCAAGCCGACCGTGCAGGACGAGTTCAAGGACAAGGACAGTCCGCGGCAACGGATCCAGGCTCTGCAGCTCGACCTCTTCGAGGACCTGGTGACCGCTGTGCAGAAGGGCCGGCACGCGAAGGCGATGGCCGAGGTGTTCCGCGCGATGCCCGCGGTGGTGCCGTTGAAGCAGGGCGCCCTCAAGGACAACCTCGGCAAACCCGAACTGGTCGAGTTCAACGCCGGATACCGGGCTCAGCTGGCGACCCTCAGGGAGGTGCTGCCCAAAGTGCTCGGATGACCTCCGCGTCCGGCTCGACCGCATGCCCCGGCTCTCCGCGACGCGGTGCCGGTCCGTCAGCGCCTCGCGCATCCGGGTCAGCGGGAAGCGGAGTCGCCCGGCGGCGCCCGCGGGGAGGCCGCGCGTCGGCGGGCAGGCCGGCGGCGTGGTCCAGCGGGTCCCGGGCCATGTCCGGTGGGGCGCTCTCCACGACGTCGGCCCCATCCGGGGCAGCGGCCCGTCGCCGTCGGTCAGCGAGGGCAGGGCTCGCCCTCCGAGCCCTCCCGGGGCAGCAGCCGGGCGGCGCGCGTGTCGTCGTTCGCCGCGCCACTTCGACACCGTGGATCACCCGCGGCCCGAGGGCGACGCCGTGCACGGCACACCACGGGCCACGGCGGCGGGCCCGCTGCCGCCGGGTCTCGTCGCGTCGCTCGTGGGCCAGGAGGCGGGGCGTACGAGGGCGTCGTCCTCGTACGCGCGGGGCGGGCGCACCGGCTCGGCTGGTTGTGGCGCCCGCGACGCATGCGGGTGCCGTGTGTGGTGTAGCCGGTCGCCGTCGGCTCCGTCGTTTCGAGGCGGGCAGCGGGAGTGCGAGCAGGAGAAGCGGGGCAGCCCGCGAGGTGGGCGGTACGGTGGCGCCGGTCCTCGCCTCCGTAGTGTCCGGTGGCCGTGTCCCCCGACCGGTGCGACGGCCGCGGCCGCGACGACGAGCCGGTGGTTGTGGGGAGGTGGTGGACGGGTCCACCGCTGGGACACCCGTGCGGGGCTCCCAGGTCCCGGGTGGACGTCGTTCAGCACGGCCGCCGGGGGTGGCCCCTCCCCTCAAAAGCGTGAACACCACCCCCCTTTCTGTCCTCCCCTCGCTCATCCGAGTGGCCCCATGACAAAAACGCCCCAAGTGCTCACGCTTTCTCGACCATAGGGTCCATGAGCCCGCCCCCCTGGCACGACCGCGACCCCCTCAGCACAAGGCACGTGATCAGCACAGTCCGCGCTCTCATGCGTACCGATGGCCTGGATGTGTCCGTGGCCGCCATCGCCCGCGCGTGCAGGACCTCGCGCAATTTCCTCTACTCGAACTGGAAGTCCGTCTCCACGCTGCATCTGCGCGCACTGACGGTCGAACTCGCGCAGACCTTCGACGCCGCGGCCCGCACGCACCCGAGCGACGGCACGGTCCAGGGCGTCACCGAGCACCTGACGCAGGTCGTACGCCTCGTCCGACGCCATCCGACCACGACCGCCGTCGCCCGCACCTCGGGCACCGCGATGGCGAAGGCGCACACCAGGACCGAGGGCCCCCTCCTGCGCGTCGTGACGGAGCGCGTCGGCGACCTGCTGCACCCGCTCGCGCCGCGCGGCGGGATCCACGGCGATCCGGTGCTGCACTCCCGGCCATGGAAGATCCTGTGGATCGCCCGTCCCGCGGCCCTGTGCCCCGAGGCCGTCGGCGACCGGGACTGGGAGGACGCCCTGGACGCGGGTTTCACCCACCTGCTGCGCGATCTGCTCGCTCCGTGGGCGGCCGTCTCCGAGTGACCCCCGAATGACCAGGCGCGGGACTCGCCCCAGTCGGAGCACAGCCCCTGCCCATCGCGGCCGTCGACACGGTGACGTGGTGACATCTGCCACCGCTCCCCTGCACGCGGCCGCCGAGCCGCCCGTACCGCCGTCTCCCGCGCCCGGCGCGCCACGCCGGTCGCCGCCCGGCCCTGCCGGCGACCCTCGCCCTGCATCGCGCTGCCGGCGGTCTTCCTCGTCTGTCTGCTCCCCTTCGCGGGCATCGCCCTCGTCGGTGGCCTGGTGCTGTGCGGCAGGACGCCCCGCACCGACCCGACGCGTGCGGCGCTGGTCCCGTGGGGCGGCTGGAGGGCCCTGCGCTACCTGACCTTCGCCATGGGCGAGGGCACCACACATCCCGACTACACGACCGCGCTCGCACCGGGCATCGCGGCGCTGTGCGGAGGCGGAGGCGGAGGCGGAGGCGGAGGCGGCGTCATGCTGCTGCGGGCCTTCCGCACCGACCGGCGGTGGGTGCGGGTGCTGCCGCTCGCCCTCGGTGTCACCGGGGTCTGGGCGGTCGTGCCGCTGCGCCGCGCATCCGGCTGGAACACCTGGCTGTGGCCGGCCGTCGCCGTGGTCATGGCACTGGCGATCACCGGGCTGCTCGTCTTCCGTTCGGGGCGCCGGGTGCGGCTGCCGGCGGTGTCCGTGGCCGCGGCCGTCGTCGCCGGGATCGCGGGCCCGGCGGCGTGGGCCTGGTCGGTACCGTCCGGCTCGGGTGGCGGTATGGGCGGGACCGACCCGACCGCCGGTCCCACGACGGCGGCGGCATGGGCGGCGGGGGCGGTGGTGCCCGGGGCGGCTTCCCTGGCGGCGGAGGCGGCGAGGGGCCGGGTGGCCGGCCGCAGGGCGGCCAGGGCGTTCCCGGCGGTGGCGCCTTCCCCGGCGGGAGCGAACTGCCGGGCGGCGTGACTCGTCCGACGGCGACAGGCTGCCCGACACCGGCCGCAGGGCGGCCAGGGCGTTCCCGGCGGTGGCGCCTTCCCCGGCGGGAGCGAACTGCCGGGCGGCGTGACTCGTCCGACGGCGGCGGGCTGCCCGACGACGAGACCAGCGGGGCGAGCGGCGACACCGGCGCGGGCGAAAGGCCGGGCGGTGCCGACAACTTCGGCGGCGGAGGCGGCGGAGGCGGCGGAGGCGGCATGGGCGGCGCGGGCGGCGCACGCACCGAGCTGGTCGCCCATCTGAAGGAACACCAGGACGGGGCCACGTGGCTCCTGGCCGTGTCGAGCTCGCAGAGCGCCGCGCGGTCATCCTCAGCAGCGGCGAACCGGTCGTCTCCATGTGGGGCTGGTCCGGCAGCGACCGGGCGATGACCCTGGACAGGCTCAAGGAGCTGGTGAGGAAGGGCGAGTCGCACTACATCCAGGTGGGCGACGGGGGCATGGACGGCGGCTCCGGGGTCAGCTCCGAGGTGACCCAGTGGGTCCAGGAACACGGCACGGCCGTCGAGGAGAGCGAGTACGGCACCACCGCCTCGTCCGACGCCTCCGCCTCCGCCTCCGCCTCCGCCTCCGCCGACGATTCCGGCTCGCAGGCCCGGAGCACGTCGGCCGTCTACCGGCTGGGTCCCGCAGACGCGAACTGACCCCCGGCACACCAACCACCACGGCGGCCTCCGACCATCACGGCCGGGGGCCGCCCTCACGCAATCGACACCCTCCGTACACCCCACCTCCTACATGTCCATGTCACGCTCGTTCCACCGCTCCACTCCACACGCGTAGATCGGACACCCCACATGCGCGCGATACGCACGCGGCGCCGGAAAGCGGCGGCCCTCGCAACGGCCGTCGTCCTCGCCGGCCTCGCCACCCCCTCCCTGACGGCGGCCCCGGCCACGGCGACGACGGCCGCGCATACGGCCACACCAACGGCCACGACCACGGACTACGACTCGACGTACTACGAGGACGCGATCGGCAAGACCGGCACGAGCCTCAAGTCCTCGCTCCACACGATCATCAGCGACCAGACGAAGCTGTCGTACTCGGCGCTCTGGGACGCGCTGAAGGACACCGACGAGGACCCCGCCGACACCGGCAACGTGATCCTGGTCTACTCGGGCGTCTCCCGCAGCAAGTCACTGAACGGCGGCGACACCGGCGACTGGAACCGCGAGCACGTGTGGGCCAAGTCCCACGGCGGCTTCGGCACCTCGACCGGGCCCGGCACCGACCTGCACCACCTGCGTCCCGAGGACGTACGGGTCAACGGCGTCCGCGGCAACAAGGACTTCGACAACGGCGGCAGCGCCGTCAGCAACGGCGGCGGCAGCCTCACGGACTCCGACTCCTTCGAGCCCCGCGACGCGGTCAAGGGCGACGTGGCCCGCATGATCTTCTACATGGCCGTCCGTTACGAGGGCGGCGACGGCTGGGCCGACCTGGAGGTCAACGGCAGCGTCGGCAACGGCAGCAGCCCGTACATCGGCAGACTCTCCGTCCTGAAGGCGTGGAGCGACGAGGATCCGCCGGACGCCTTCGAGGAGCGCCGCAACCAGGTCATCTACGACGCCTACCAGCACAACCGCAACCCCTTCGTCGACCACCCGGAATGGGTCGAGTCGATCTGGTAGGCGGTCACCCCAGGTGCGTCGGCGCGAACATCCGCAGTACGGCGGGGAGCACGACCACCGAGGGGCCCGGTGAGGAGAGCGCCTTCGCGAGGTCCGTCTCCAGGGCCCCGGGGGAGGTGCGCACGCCGGGGACGCCGAAGGACTCGGCCAGGGCGGCGTAGTCGGGACGGGTCAGTTCCGTCGCCGTCGGCTGCCCGAAGGCGTCCGTCATGTACGCGCGCAGGATGCCGTAGCCGCCGTCGTCGACGATGAGCCAGGTGACGTTCAGGTCGTACTGGCGGGCGGTGGCCAGTTCGGCGATCGAGTACAGGGCACCGCCGTCGCCGGACACCGCCAGTACCGGGTGGGTGGGGTCGGCGGCAGCGGCGCCCAGGGCCGCCGGGAAGCCGTAGCCGAGGCCGCCCGCGCCCTGGGCCGAGTGCATGGTGTTGGGAGCCTTCGCGTCGAAGGCCGACCACGCCCAGTAGGCGAGGATCGTCATGTCCCAGAAGGAGGGGGCGCCGGCCGGGAGGGCCTTGCGGACTGCCGCCAGTACGTCTTGCTCCAGGGTGAGTTCCTGGGCGGCGATGCGGTCGCGGACCTGGTCCAGCAGCGCCCGTACCCGCTCAGGGGCGGTGGGGTCGGTGCGCTCCGCCACCGTCTCCAGCAGGGCCTGGAGGGCGAGGCGGGCATCGGCGTGGATACCGAGGGCCGGGTGGTTGGATTCCAGTTTGCCGAGGTCGGCCTCGATCTGGATCACCCGGCCGCGGGGCTTGAACGTGTGGTAGTTCGAGGAGAGTTCACCGAGGCCGGAGCCGACCACGAGGAGTACGTCGGCGTCCTCCAGGAAGTCCGTCGTGTGGCGGTCCTCCAGCCAGGACTGGAGGGAGAGGGGGTGCGTCCAGGGAAACGCGCCCTTGCCGCCGAAGGTGGTGACGACGGGGGCCTGCAGCCGCTCCGCCAGCTGCCGCAGCTTCTTCGACGCGTCCGCGCGGACGACTCCTCCGCCCGCGACGACCGCGGGGCGTCGCGCATCCGACAGCAGGTGGGCGGCCACCGCAGTCAGTTCGGGGCGCGGGGGCAGTTCCTCGGGGAAGGTGTCGCCGCCCGTCACCACCGGGACCGCCGTTTCGGACAGGAGCACGTCCTGCGGGATCTCCACCCACACCGGGCCGTGCGGGACGGTCAGCGCCGACGTCCACGCCTCCGCGATCGCGGACGGGATCTGGGACTGGGTGCGGACGGTGTGGACGGACTTCACCACGCCCCGGAAAGAAGCGGCCTGGTCGGGGAGTTCGTGCAGGTAGCCGTGGCGGCCGCCGCCGAGGCCCGCGGTGGGGACCTGGCTGCAGATCGCCAGGACGGGAGCGGACGCCGCCCGCGCCTCCTGGAGGGCGGCCAGGGAGGTGAGCGCGCCGGGGCCGGTCGACAGCAGCAGCGGGGCCGCCTCGCCGGTGATGCGGCCGTAGGCGTCCGCGGCGAAACCGGCGTTGTTCTCCACCCGCAGGCCGATGTAGCGCAGGTCGGAGCGGCGCAGTGCGTCGAACAGGCCGAGGGCGTGCTGGCCGGGCAGGCCGAAGACGGTGGTCGCGCCGAGCCCGGCCAGGGTCTCCACGACCAGGTCTCCGCCGGTGCGGCCGGGGGGAGGGTTCAGCGCGGCCTCCGTCTGGGCGGCGGTCGGACGGAGCACCAGGTCGTGGTCGTGGGTCACTTGGTCTCGGTCTCCTGGTCCGTGGCACGCGCCCGGGCGATCTGGCGGCTCATGATGGTGGTCAGTTCGTACGCGGTGTGGGACGCGGCGACCGACGTGATCTCCGCGTGGTCGTAGGCGGGGGCGACCTCGACGACATCGGCCGACACCAGGTTGCAGGAGGCCAGACCGCGCAGGATCTCCAGCAGTTCGCGGGAGGTCATGCCACCGGCCTCGGGGGTGCCGGTGCCGGGGGCGTGGGCGGGGTCGAGGCAGTCGATGTCGATGGAGATGTACAGGGGGCGGTCGCCGATGCGCTGCCTGAGCTGGTCGGCGACCTCGTCGGCGCCGCGGCGGTAGACGTCGGCGGAGGTGACGATGCCGAAGCCCATCTTCTCGTCGTCGGTGAGGTCCTTCTTGCCGTACAGCGGGCCGCGGGTACCGACGTGGGAGAGCGCGGAGGTGTCGAGGACGCCCTCCTCGACCGCGCGCCGGAAGGGGGTGCCGTGCGTGTACTCGGCGCCGAAGTAGGTGTCCCAGGTGTCCAGGTGCGCGTCGAAGTGGAGCAGGGCGACCGGGCCGTGTCTCTTGGCGACCGAGCGGAGCAGCGGGAGGGCGATGGTGTGGTCGCCGCCCAGGGTCATCAGGCGGGCGCCGGTGCCGAGGAGGTCGTCGGCGGCGGCCTCGACCGTCTCGACGGCCTCGTTGATGTGGAAGGGGTTCACGGCGATGTCGCCGCCGTCCGCTACCTGGGCGAGGGCGAAGGGGGAGGCGTCCTGCGCCGGGTTGTACGGGCGCAGCAGGCGGGAGGCCTCGCGGATGGCGTTGCCGCCGAAGCGTGCGCCGGGGCGGTAGGAGACGCCCGAGTCGAACGGCACGCCCACGACGGCCACGTCGGCGGCGCCGACCTCGTCCAGGCGCGGGAGCCGGGCGAAGGTCGCGGGTCCGGCGTAGCGCGGGATCCGGGAGGAGTCGACGGGACCGCGGGGCGTCTCGTTGCTGCTCATGCACTGCCTTCCTTCTTACGCTTCGTCGCGTATGTACTACTGGTGTCCGACTGTACTGGGGGCCCGGGAACGGCAGTTCCGTCCCCGGGGCCAGCTCGACGATAGGTGGCCGGAAACCGACTGCGAAGTGTACGTTTCATCCATACGGGGCCCCATGAACAGAGGAAACGTCCACGATGCAGGAGCCGGCCGTCCCGTCCGCACCTCCCACTCCGCCGGTGTCCCTCGCGGCCCTGCTCTCGCGCGGCGACCTGGGCCTGCGCCTGATCGCCGGGCCCCCGGCCGCGGAGGTGACGGTCCACTGGGCGCACACCTCGGAGATGTCCGACCCCTTTCCGTACCTGCTGGGCGGCGAGCTGCTGCTGACGGCGGGGGTGCACGTGCCGCGCGGGGCGGGCGCGGCGTACTTCGACGGCTATGTCGCGCGGATCGTGGCGGCGGGCGGTGCCGCGCTCGGCTTCGGGCTGGCGCCCGTGCACGACACCGTGCCGCAGGCACTCGTCGCGGCCTGCGAGGCGTACGGGCTGCCGCTGGTGGAGGTGCCGACGAGGACGACGTTCTCGGGCGTGGCCCGCGCGGTGTGGCAGCTGATGGCGCGGGCGAGGCTGGCCGAGCTGCGCCGGGTCTCCGAGGCGCAGCGGGGGCTGGCCGCGGCGGCCGCGCGTCCGGACCCGGTGCCGTCGGTACTGCGCCGGCTGGCCACCCGGCTGGCCGGACGGGCGGCGCTGTACGGGCCGGACGGCGCGCAGCTCGCGGCGGCGGGGCCGGAGCCCGGGGAGGAGGTGCGGCGGGCGCTGGCGGAGCTGGCCCGGTTCGTCACCGGCCACGCCCCCAGCACCGCCACGGACACCGTCGCCGGCACCCGTCTCGCCGCGTACGCCCTCGGCAGCGGGCAGGGTTTCGTCCTCGCCGTCGCCGCCCCGCACCGGGAGCCCGGGGACCACACCATCGCGTCGGTGGCCGCCGTGCTGCTCTCCCTGCTCACCGGCGAGCACCGGAGCGGCACGGGCGCGGCCCGCTCCTCGGCCCTCGTACGGCTGCTGCTGGGCGCCCGCCCCGAGGAGGTCGTGCCCCTGCTCGGGACAGGGGCGGCGGAGGGCGCCGTCCGCTGGCACGTCGTCCACGCCCGGCCGGCCGCGGGCACCCCGGACCCGGTGGCCGCCTCGGCGCTGGGCACGGCCCTCGGCTCCCCGCTGGTCGACTCGGCCGGGGACGTCGTACGGGTGCTCGTGGCGGCCGGGCCGGAATCGCCGGGCGGGTCCCGGGAACCGGCGAGCGGCCCCGCGGCCCAGCCGGGCTGGACCCTCGGTGTCAGTGCCCGCGTCGCCCCCGCCGAGTGGCCGGCCGCCGATGTGCAGGCGGCGCGGGCGCTGGCACGGGCCAGGGCGACCCGGGTGGCACTGGTCCGGCACGGTGACCGGTCCGCGTTCGCCGACCTCGTGCCGGACGCGGAGGCCGAGGCGCACGCGCGGACGCTGCTGGCGCCCCTCGCCGACGTCCCCGCGCTCACCGGGACGCTGCGTGCCTGGCTCTCCCTGCACGGCAGCTGGGACCGCACCGCCGTGGCGCTGTCCGTGCACCGCAACACGGTCCGGCAGCGCATCGCCCGCTGCGCGGCACTGCTGGAGGCGGACCTCGACGACCCGGACGTCCGGATGGAGCTGTGGTTCGCTCTGCGGCGGACGTGAGCCGGGCGCGTGACCCACGTCCCAGCGGGCGACATGGCGGAGACGGGCACCGGCGGCTGCCTCACAATGGAGCCATGCCGATACCCGGGACACCCAGCCGCGCCGAACTCGCCGAACACCTCGTCAGAACGCGTATCGCGGGCGATGTCGCCACGCCCCGCGAGAACAACCTCTCCCACTACCGGAAACTGGCCAACGGCGACCGGGGTTTCTGGCTCGGCCTGGAGCTGGGCGACCGCTGGAGCGACGAGCAGGACGTGCTCGCGGTGATGGCCGAGCGGGTCGGCGTCAACGACGACCCGGAGTACCGGTACGGCCAGGACACCATCGACCCGGAGCTGACCGTGTCCGCGCTGGAGCGGATGGCGGGGCGGCTGCGCAAGGCCGCCGACGGCGGGCAGCGGGTGCTGTTCGCGACCGGCCACCCGGGCGGGCTGCTGGATGTGCACCGTGCCACGGCCGCCGCGCTGCGCGCCGCCGGCTGCGAGATCGTCGTGATCCCGGAGGGGCTGACGACGGAGGAGGGGTACGTCCAGCAGTTCGCGGACGTCTCGGTGCTGGAGCACGGCGCCTCGCTGTGGCACACCCATTCCGGTGAGCCGATGAAGGCGGTCCTGACCGGTCTGGAACGTGCGGGCCGCCCGCTGCCCGACCTGGTGGTCGCCGATCACGGCTGGGCCGGCCGCGCCGCCCAGCACGGCGTGGACTCCGTCGGCTACGCGGACTGCAACGACCCGGCCCTCTTCCTCGCCGAGTCCGAGGGCACCCTGCAGGTGGCGGTGCCGCTGGACGACCACGTGGTCAGCCCGCGCCACTACGACCCGATGACGGCGTACCTGCTGACGGAGGCGGGGCTGAAGTAGCCCGTCGGGCCCGGCGACTCGGCACCGTCACTCACGGCCAGGGGTTCAGTCCCTCCGAGCGGCGCTGCGCGAACCCGGGCGTCGGGTCCAGGTAGACGCGCCGCACGACGGGGAACTCCTCGCGCAGCCGCTGCTCGGCCCGCTCGCAGGCCCACTCGATCTGCGCGGCCGTCGACACGTCCCGGAAGTCGACCTTGGCGGCGACCAGCGCCTCCCGCGGCCCCTGCACGAGCGTGGTCAGCTCCAGCACGGCCTCGATGTGCTCGACGGCGACCATTTCCGCCCGGATGCGCTCGCGCACGGTGCGCGGCAGTGGGCGGCCGACGAGGAATTCGGCGTTGGAGCGGCCCAGCACCCAGGCGACGTACAGCAGCAGGGCGCCGATGCACAGCGAGGCGACGGCGTCCCAGACGGCGGAGCCGGTGAGCTGCCCGCCGAGCAGTCCGCCCGCGGCCAGCAGCAGGCCGGCCAGTGCGGCGGAGTCCTCCATGACGACGACCTTCACGGCCGTGTCGGGGGTACGGCGCAGGTAGCGGCCGAAGGACACCCGGTGGTGGGCGGCCTCGCCGCGGACCTGTCGCAGGCCGGTGCGCAGCGAGTAGCCCTCCAGCGCGAAGGCGACGGCCAGGACGATGTACGACACCAGCGGGTCGCCGAGGTCCTCGCCGTGGGTGAGGGTGTGGATGCCGTCGTAGAGCGAGAAGACGGCGCCGCCGACGAAGGTGGCGACGGCGGCGAGCAGCGCCCAGACATAGCGCTCGGGGCCGTGGCCGAGGGGGTGGTCCTCGTCGGCGGGGCGGACGCTGCGGGTGAGCGAGGTCAGCAGCAGCACCTCGGTGACGGTGTCGGCGACCGAGTGCGCGGCCTCGGACAGCATCGCGCTGGAGCCGCTGGTCACGCCGGCGACCGCCTTGGCGACGGCGATGCCCAGATTGGCGAAGGCGGCGACGAGCACCGTGAAGGTGCTGTCGCCGCCGCCGGACTTCTCGTTCGCGGGTTCCGTCATGTCCCTTCAGTGTTCCCGGGGGACGCGCACCACGCCTTCCTGGACGACCGAGACGGCGAGCCGCCCGTCCTGGGTGTGGATGCGGGCCTGGCCGAGGCCCCGGCCGCCGGACGCGGACGGCGACTGCTGGTCGTACAGCAGCCATTCGTCGGCGCGGAAGGGCCGGTGGAACCACATGGCGTGGTCCAGCGAGGCGCCGACGACGTCCCCGACGGCCCAGCCGCCGCGGCCGTGCGCGAGCAGGACCGAGTCGAGGAGGGTCATGTCGGAGACGTAGGTGGCGAGGACGACGTGCAGCAGGGGGTCGTCCGCGAGTTTGCCGTTGGTGCGGAACCACACCTGGGAGTGCGGCTCGCGCGGGGTGCCGAAGTCGCCGAAGGGCGGGTCGTCGACGTAGCGCAGGTCGACCGCGGCCCGCGCCTGCAGGAACCGCTCCACGGTCTCGGCGGGCAGGTGCGGATAGCTCCGCAGCCGCTCCTCGCCGGTGGGGAGGGCCGCCGGGTCCGGCGCGGACGGCATCGGGGCCTGGTGGTCGAGGCCCTCCTCGTACGTCTGGAAGGACGCGGACAGGGTGAAGACCGGCTTGCCGTGCTGGACGGCGACGACGCGGCGGGTGGTGAAGGAGCGGCCGTCGCGCAGGCGGTCGACGTTGTAGACGATGGGGGCGCCCGGGTCGCCGGGACGCAGGAAGTACGCGTGCAGGGAGTGCGCGTGCCGGTCCGCGGGGACCGTGCGGCCGGCGGCGACCATGGCCTGGGCCGCGACCTGCCCGCCGAAGACGCGGGGGACGACGGCGGACCGGGAGCGGCCGCGGTAGATGTCCTCCTCGATCCGCTCGAGGTCGAGCAGGTCGAGGAGGGACTGGAGTGCTTCGCTCATGTCCTGGAGACTTCGCGGTCTACAGGCCCATGTTCTTCGCGATGATCATCTTCATGACCTCGCTGGTGCCGCCGTAGATGCGGTTGACGCGGTTGTCCGCGTACAGGCGGGCGATCGGGTACTCGTTCATGTAGCCGTAGCCGCCGTGCAGCTGGAGGCAGCGGTCGATGACGCGGTGGGCGACCTCGGTGCAGAACAGCTTGGCGCTGGCGGCCTCGGCGGGGGTGAGTTCACCGGCGTCCAGGGCCTCGGTGGCGCGGTCGGCGACGGCCTCGGCGGCGTCCACCTCGGCCTGGCAGGCGGCCAGCTCGAACTTGGTGTTCTGGAAGTGCGCGACCGGCTTGCCGAAGACGGTGCGGTCCTGGACGTAGCTCTTGGCGAAGGCGACGGCGGCCTTGGCCTGCGCGTAGGCGCCGAAGGCGATGCCCCAGCGCTCGGAGGCCAGGTTGTGGCCCAGGTAGGAGAAGCCCTTGTTCTCCTCGCCGAGCAGGTCCTCGACGGGGACCTTGACGTCGACGAAGGCCAGCTCGGCGGTGTCGGAGGTGCGCAGGCCGAGCTTGTCCAGCTTGCGGCCGACGGAGTAGCCCTCGGACTTGGTGTCCACGGCGAACAGGGATATGCCGTGGCGGCGGTCGTCGGGGGTGGGCGCGGCGGTGCGGGCGCAGACGATGACCCGGTCGGCGTGCACACCGCCGGTGATGAAGGTCTTGGCGCCGTTGAGGACGTAGTGGGTGCCGTCCTCGGAGAGCTTGGCGGTGGACTTCATGCCGGCGAGGTCGGAGCCGGTGCCGGGCTCCGTCATCGCGATGGCCCACATCTCCTCGCCGCTGACGAACTTCGGCAGGAAGCGCTTCTTCTGCTCGTCGGTGGCCAGCATGTTGATGTAGGGCAGGGCGAGCAGCACGTGGACGCCGGAGCCGCCGAACTGGACGCCGGCGCGGGCGGTCTCCTCGTAGAGGACGGCCTCGAACTTGTGGCTGTCCATGCCCGCGCCGCCGAACTCCTCGGGCACGTTGATGCCGAAGATGCCCAGCTCGCCGAGCTTGTAGTAGAAGTCGCGCGGCGCCTGGCCCGCGGCGAACCACTCGTCGTAGACGGGGACGACCTCGGCCTCGATGAAGGCGCGCAGGGTCTCCCGGAACGCCTCGTGGTCCTCGTTGAACACCGTACGGCGCACCGCGCCACCTCCAGGATATGTATCTAAGCGCTTGCTCAGACTCAACCGTACCGGCGGGTAGTCAGGGGCGTCCAGACCGCGAGGCGGGTAACCCTCGTCACTCCTCCGCCCCGGTGCGCCGCCCGCGCCCCTCGCTACGCCTCCCCCACCGCCGCGAACGCCCCCCGCGCCATCCGGTGCAGCAGCGCCGCGGTGACCGCGCGGCCGGGCAGGGAGCCGGGGCGGCCCAGGTGCGGGGTGGAGTTCAGGAGGCCGAAGACCGAGTGGACCGCGGAGCGGGCTGCGGGCTCGGCGACCGCCGGGTAGACCTCGCGCAGCACCCCGACCCACAGTTCGACGTACTGCCGCTGGAGCTGCCGCACCATCTTGCGGTCGGCGTCCCGGAGGCGGTCCAGCTCGCGGTCGTGCAGGGTGATGAGCGGACGGTCGTCGAGCGCGAAGTCGATGTGCCCCTCGATGAGCGAGTCGAGGACCGCCCCGGGGCCCACCGCCCCGGCACCCGCGCGCGCCCCGGAGCCGGCCGTCCCCCCGGCCTCCGCCAGCCGCCGCTTCGCCCCGGTGAGCAGCGAGTCGCTGATCCCGACCAGCAGCTCGGCGAGCATCGCGTCCTTGCCGGGGAAGTGCCGGTAGAGACCGGGGCCGCTGATGCCGACCGCGGCGCCTATCTCGTCGACGCCGACCCCGTGGAAGCCGCGCTCGGCGAAGAGCCGGGCGGCCTCCTTGAGGATCTGCTCGCGGCGGGTGGGGGCGTCGGTTCTGGTGGCCATGGAGTCGATTCTAGACAGGGAGGTTAGCGGTCGTTAACCTGAAGGAAACGCGTTAACGCTCATTAACTGGTCGACCACTGGGTGAGGGGACCGCAGGATGCACGAGGCACCGGAGCTGACGACGGCGGCAGATCCCGCGTCCGAGGCCTTTCGGGCCAACGAGGAAGCGCACGGCGTCCTCGTTCGGGAGCTGCGCGCCAAGCTGGCCGCGGCCCGGCTCGGCGGCGGGGAGCGGGCGCGGGCCCGGCACACCGCGCGCGGCAAGCTGCTGCCGCGCGACCGCGTGGACACGCTGCTCGATCCGGGCTCGCCGTTCCTGGAACTGGCGCCGCTCGCGGCCGACGGGCTCTACGACGGACAGGCCCCGGCCGCCGGCGTCATCGCCGGGATCGGGCGGGTCGGCGGCCGGGAGTGCGTGATCGTCGCCAACGACGCCACCGTCAAGGGCGGCACGTACTACCCGATGACCGTGAAGAAGCACCTCAGGGCGCAGGAGGTGGCGCTGGAGAACCGGCTGCCGTGCCTGTACCTGGTCGACTCGGGGGGTGCCTTCCTGCCGATGCAGGACGAGGTCTTCCCGGACCGCGAGCACTTCGGGCGGATCTTCTACAACCAGGCCCGGATGTCCGGCGCCGGCATCCCGCAGATCGCCGCCGTCCTCGGCTCCTGCACGGCGGGCGGGGCGTACGTTCCGGCGATGAGCGACGAGGCGGTGATCGTCCGCAACCAGGGCACGATCTTCCTGGGCGGTCCGCCGCTGGTGAAGGCGGCCACCGGTGAGGTGGTCACCGCGGAGGAGCTGGGCGGCGGCGAGGTCCACTCCCGGGTCTCGGGCGTGACCGACCACCTGGCCGAGGACGACCCGCACGCCCTGCGCATCGTGCGGCAGATCGTCTCCACCCTGCCGGAACGCGGCCCGCTCCCCTGGGGCGTGGAGCCGGTCGTCGAGCCGAAGGCCGACCCGCGGGGGCTGTACGGCGTGGTGCCGGTCGACTCCCGCACCCCCTACGACGTGCGCGAGGTCATCGCGCGCGTGGTGGACGGCTCCCGGTTCGCCGAGTTCAAGTCCGAGTACGGGCAGACCCTGGTCACCGGCTTCGCCCGGATCCACGGCCACCCGGTGGGGATCGTCGCCAACAACGGCATCCTGTTCGCCGAGTCGGCCCAGAAGGGCGCCCACTTCATCGAGCTGTGCGACCAGCGCGGCATCCCGCTGGTGTTCCTGCAGAACATCTCCGGGTTCATGGTGGGCCGGGACTACGAGGCGGGTGGCATCGCCAAGCACGGCGCCAAGATGGTGACGGCGGTGGCGTGCACGCGCGTGCCGAAGCTGACGGTGGTCGTCGGCGGCTCGTACGGCGCGGGGAACTACTCGATGTGCGGGCGGGCGTACTCGCCGCGCTTCCTGTGGATGTGGCCCAACGCCAAGATCTCCGTGATGGGCGGCGAGCAGGCCGCGTCCGTACTGGCCACGGTCAAGCGGGACCAGCTGGAGGCCCGGGGCGAGGAGTGGCCGGCCGAGGAGGAGGAGTCCTTCAAGGCGCCGGTGCGCACCCAGTACGAGCGCCAGGGCAACGCCTACTACGCGACCGCCCGCCTGTGGGACGACGGCGTGATCGAGCCCGCCGACACCCGGCAGGTGCTGGGCCTGGCCCTGACCGCGTGTGCCAACGCGCCGCTGGGCGAGCCCCGGTTCGGCGTCTTCCGGATGTGAGGAGGGGACTTCGATGGGAAGCGCGATGGGGAGCTCGATGTTCGACACGGTACTGGTGGCCAACCGCGGTGAGATCGCGGTGCGCGTCATGCGGACGCTGCGCTCGATGGGCGTGCGCTCGGTGGCGGTCTTCTCCGACGCCGACGCGGACGCGCGGCACGTGCGGGAGGCCGACGAGGCGGTACGGATCGGTCCGGCACCGGCGGCGGAGAGCTACCTCTCCGTCGAGCGGCTGCTGGAGGCCGCGGCCCGGACGGGGGCGCGGGCCGTCCACCCCGGGTACGGCTTCCTCGCCGAGAACGCCGGCTTCGCGCGGGCCTGCGAGGAGGCGGGGCTGGTCTTCATCGGGCCGGGCGCCGACGCCATCGCCCTGATGGGCGACAAGATCCGCGCCAAGGAGACGGTGAAGGCGGCCGGGGTGCCGGTCGTCCCCGGCAGCAGCGGCAGCGGGCTCACGGACGAGCAGCTGGCCGGGGCGGCGCGCGAGATCGGGATGCCGGTGCTGCTGAAGCCCTCCGCCGGCGGTGGCGGCAAGGGCATGCGGCTGGTGCGCGACGCGGCCGTGCTGGCCGACGAGATCGCCGCCGCCCGCCGCGAGGCCCGCGCCTCCTTCGGCGACGACACGCTGCTCGTGGAGCGGTGGGTCGACCGTCCCCGGCACATCGAGATCCAGGTCCTGGCCGACGGCCACGGCAACGTCGTGCACCTGGGCGAGCGCGAGTGCTCGCTGCAGCGCCGGCACCAGAAGGTGATCGAGGAGGCGCCGAGCGTCCTCCTGGACGAGGCGACGCGGGCGGCGATGGGCGCGGCGGCCGTGCAGGCGGCCCGCTCCTGCGGCTACCGGGGCGCCGGCACGGTGGAGTTCATCGTGCCGGGCGGCGACCCCTCCCAGTACTACTTCATGGAGATGAACACCCGCCTCCAGGTGGAGCATCCGGTGACCGAGCTGGTGACCGGCCTGGACCTGGTGGAGTGGCAGCTGCGGGTGGCGGCGGGCGAACCGCTCGGGTTCGGGCAGGAGGACGTCCGGCTGACGGGGCACGCCATCGAGGCCCGACTGTGCGCCGAGACCGTGTCCGTCAAGGAGGGCGCGCGCGGCTTCCTCCCCTCCGGCGGCACGGTACTGCGGCTGCGCGAGCCCGAGGGCGACGGGGTGCGCACCGACTCGGGGCTCAGCGAGGGCACCGAGGTCGGCAGCCTGTACGACCCGATGCTGTCCAAGGTGATCGCGTACGGCCCCGACCGGGAGACCGCGCTGCGCAAGCTCCGGGCGGCCCTCGCCGGGACGGTCACCCTGGGCGTGCCGACCAACGCCGGGTTCCTGCGGCGGCTGCTCGCGCACCCGGCGGTGGTGGCGGGCGAGCTGGACACGGGGCTGGTGGAGCGCGAGGTCGACGGCCTGGTCGCCACGGACGTACCGGAGGAGGTGTACGAGGCGGCGGCGGCCGTACGGCTGGACGCGCTGCGCCCGCGCGGCGACGGCTGGACGGACCCGTTCTCGGTGCCCAGCGGCTGGCGCACCGGGGGCGAGCCGAAGCCGGTCGCGTTCGCGCTGCGTGCGCCGGGACTCGAACCCGTCACGCACACCCCGCGAGGCACCCACACCGTCACCGAGGACCGCGTCGCCGTCACCCTGGACGGCGTCCGGCACACCTTCCACCGCGCCGCCGACTGGCTGGGCCGCGACGGCGACGCCTGGCAGGTGCGCGACCACGACCCGGTCGCCGCCTCCCTCGACCGGGCCGCCCACGCGGGCGCCGACTCGCTGACCGCGCCGATGCCGGGCACGGTGACGGTGGTGAAGGTCGCCGTCGGCGACGAGGTGAGCGCGGGCCAGAGCCTGCTGGTGGTGGAGGCGATGAAGATGGAGCACGTCATCTCCGCCCCGCACGCCGGCACCGTCGCCGAGCTGGACGTGGCACCGGGCACGACCGTCGCCATGGACCAGGTGCTGGCGGTCATCGCACCCACCGACGAGAGGGAGGAGACGACATGAACACCCCGGAGCTGGGCCTCCCGATGCCCGTACCGGCGAACGGACTGCCCGCCCGCGTCCGTGTCCACGAGGTCGGTGCGCGCGACGGACTGCAGAACGAGAAGGCCACCGTCCCGACGGCCGTCAAGGCGGAGTTCATCCGCAGGCTGGCCGGCACGGGCCTGACCACCATCGAGGCGACGAGCTTCGTCCACCCCGGGTGGGTCCCCCGGCTGGCCGACGCCGAGGACCTGTACCCGCAGGTCTCCGGCCTGCCGGTGTCGCTTCCGGTACTGGTGCCGAACGAACGCGGCCTGGACCGGGCCCTCGCGCTCGGCGCCCGCCGCGTCGCGGTCTTCGCCAGCGCCACGGAGTCCTTCGCCAAGGCCAATCTGAACCGCACGGTGGACGAGGCGCTGGCCATGTTCGAGCCGGTGGTGACCCGGGCCAAGGCGCGCGACGTCCATGTCCGCGGTTATCTCTCGATGTGCTTCGGCGATCCCTGGGAGGGCCCGGTACCCGTCCCCCAGGTGGTTCGGGTCTGCAGAGCCCTGCTGGACATGGGCTGCGACGAGCTGAGCCTGGGCGACACCATCGGCGTGGCGACCCCGGGGCACGTGACGGCCCTGCTCACCGCGTTGACCGACGCGGACGTGCCCGTGCCGGCGCTGGGCGTGCACTTCCACGACACCTACGGCCAGGCCCTGTCCAACACGCTGGCCGCGCTCCAGCAGGGCGTCACCACGGTGGACGCCTCCGCCGGCGGGCTCGGCGGCTGCCCGTACGCGAAGTCCGCCACCGGCAATCTCGCCACCGAAGACCTCGTGTGGATGCTGCGGGGTCTCGGCATCGACACCGGAGTCGACCTCGGCCGTCTCGTCGCCACAAGCGTCTGGATGGCCGCGCACCTGGGCCGACCGAGCCCGTCCCGCACCGTACGAGCCCTCTCCCACCAGGAGCAGTGAACGACATGGACCACAAGCTCTCCCCCGAACTGGAAGAACTGCGCCGCACCGTCGAACAGTTCGCGCACGACGTGGTGGCGCCGAAGATCGGCGACTTCTACGAGCGGCACGAGTTCCCGTACGAGATCGTCCGCGAGATGGGCCGCATGGGTCTGTTCGGGCTGCCGTTCCCGGAGGAGTACGGCGGCATGGGCGGCGACTACTTCGCGCTGGGCGTGGCCCTGGAGGAGCTGGCCCGGGTCGACTCGTCGGTGGCGATCACGCTGGAGGCCGGGGTCTCGCTGGGCGCGATGCCCCTCCACCTGTTCGGCACCGAGGAGCAGAAGCGCGAGTGGCTGCCCCGGCTGTGCTCGGGCGAGATCCTGGGCGCGTTCGGCCTGACCGAACCGGACGGCGGCAGTGACGCGGGCGCGACGCGCACGACGGCCCGCCTGGACGAGGCCACGAACGAGTGGGTCATCAACGGCACCAAGTGCTTCATCACCAACTCGGGCACGGACATCACGGGCCTGGTGACGGTCACGGCGGTCACCGGCCGCAAGCCGGACGGGCGTCCGCTGATCTCGTCGATCATCGTCCCGTCGGGCACCCCGGGCTTCACGGTGGCCGCCCCGTACTCGAAGGTCGGCTGGAACGCGTCGGACACCCGTGAGCTGTCCTTCGCCGACGTCCGGGTCCCGGCGGCGAACCTGCTGGGCGAGCTGGGGCGCGGCTACGCGCAGTTCCTGCGCATCCTGGACGAGGGCCGGGTCGCCATCGCCGCGCTGGGCACGGGGCTCGCACAGGGCTGTGTGGACGAGTCCGTCTCCTACGCGAAGGAACGTCACGCCTTCGGCAGGCCCATCGGCGCCAACCAGGCCATCCAGTTCAAGATCGCCGACATGGAGATGAAGGCCCACACGGCCCGCCTCGCCTGGCGGGACGCGGCGTCGCGGCTGGTGGCGGGCGAGCCGTTCAAGAAGGAGGCGGCGCTGGCGAAGCTGTACTCGTCGACGGTCGCGGTGGACAACGCCCGGGACGCCACCCAGATCCACGGCGGCTACGGGTTCATGAACGAGTACCCGGTGGCCCGCATGTGGCGGGACGCGAAGATCCTGGAGATCGGCGAGGGCACCAGCGAGGTCCAGCGGATGCTGATCGCAAGGGAGTTGGGGCTGGCGGGCTGAGGCCCGGACGACGCGGGGCGGGGCCGGGACCGGACCCCGCCCCTGCGCATGATCTGAGGTTAGGCTAACCTACCTTCGAATTGTCCCGCGGACGCGACGCCCGCACCGTTCGAAGGCAGCCACCACCATGTCCAACGCCAGCGCCACCCACCCGACCCGCCGCGGAATCCTCGCCGCCGGCGGCGCCCTCGGCCTCGGTGCCGTGCTCGCGGCCTGCGGGGACGACGACGCGAGGAGCGGCGGCTCGGGCGACGGGTCGGGCGGCGGCGCCGCCAAGTCCGGCCCCTGGTCCTTCGAGGACGACCGCGGCACGACCGTGAAGCTGGACGAGGTGCCGACGAACATCGTCGCCTTCACCGGTGTCGCCGCCGCCCTCTTCGACTACGGCGTCCGGGTCAAGGGCGTCTTCGGGCCCACCACCACCGAGGACGGCAAGCCCGACGTACAGGCCGGCGACCTCGACGTGGACGAGGTCACCGTCCTCGGCAACGAGTGGGGCAAGTTCAACGTCGAGAAGTACGCGTCCCTCGCCCCCGAGGTGCTCATCACCACGACGTTCGACACCGCGGGCACCCTCTGGTCCGTCCCGGAGGAGTCCAAGGACAAGATCGCCGAGCTCGCCCCGAGCGTGGCGATCTCCGTCTTCGACCGCCGGCTCACCCAGCCGCTCCAGCGCATGTGGGAGCTGGCCGAGTCGCTCGGCGCGGACATGAAGGCCAAGAAGGCCACCGACGCCAAGGCCGCCTTCGACAAGGCCGCCGCCCGGCTGCGCGCGGCCGCCAAGGCCAGGCCCGAGATCCGGGTGCTGGCCGGCTCCGCGAGCCCCGACCTGTTCTACGTCTCCGGCACCAACCTCTCGGTGGACCTGGAGTACTTCAAGGCCCTCGGCGTGAACTTCGTGGAGCCCTCCGAGGAGGCCAAGAAGGCGACCGGCGGCTGGTTCGAGAGCCTGAGCTGGGAGAACGTCGACAAGTACCCGGCCGACGTCATCATCATGGACGACCGCGCCTCCACCATCCAGCCCGCGGACATCACCGAGGGCACCTGGAAGAAGCTGCCCGCGGTCAGGGCCGGCCAGGTCATCGCCCGCTCCCCCGAGCCGATCCTGTCCTACGACAAGTGCACGCCGCTGCTGGACAACCTGGCCGAGGCGATCGAGAACGCCAAGAAGGTCGGCTGACCTTCCCCCGCGCGGCCCTCTCCTCGGGGACCTCGCCGACGGCCCCGAGACGGCCCTCGCCACCCTCCGCGACGCCCAGCCGCCGCCCGCCGGACACCCCCGCGTCCGGATCGCGGGCGAGTCCGGCCGCGTCAGGCGGCTGCGCCGGCGCCGCGTGGGCGAGCGCGGCATCGACCACCGGCGCGTCACCTTCGCCGGCCACTGGCGCCGGGCCCTGACGGAGGAACAGCTCCGCGAGCGGGGCTGACGACCGCGCGCACGAGCCGCCCGCGACGGCGGTCACGCACGGGCATACGCTCGACCGATCCACTTAGGTTAGGCTAACCTAAGTGGATCAGGAGCCCTTCTCCCTCTCGGCCCGTCCCCAACCGGAGGACCCCCCATGCGTTCGCACCTGCTCAACGACGCCACCGCGGAGCGGTACCGCCGTTCCGTGACCGAAGGAGTCGAGCGGGTGGCCGCCACAATCGCCACCACCGACCGCCCGTTCACCGGTGCCACGGTCGACGCCCTCTCCCCCCGCCTCGACGAGATCGACCTCGACCGGCCACTGCACGACACGGCCGCGGTCCTCGACGAGCTGGAGGACGTCTACCTCCGCGACGCCGTCTACTTCCACCACCCCCGCTACCTCGCCCACCTCAACTGCCCGGTCGCCATACCGGCGTTGCTCGGTGAGGCGGTCCTCTCCGCCGTCAACTCCTCCCTGGACACCTGGGACCAGTCGGCCGGCGGCACGCTCATCGAGCGCAAACTGATCGACTGGACCTGCGCCCGGATCGGCCTCGGCCCGGCGGCCGACGGCGTGTTCACCTCCGGCGGCACCCAGTCCAACCTTCAGGCGCTGCTGCTGGCCCGCGAGGAGGCGAAGACGGAGGACTTCGCCGACCTGCGGATCTTCGCCTCCGAGGTCAGCCACTTCAGCGTGCAGAAGTCGGCGAAACTGCTCGGCCTCGGCCCCGACGCCGTCGTCTCGGTCCCCGTCGACCACGACAAGCGCCTGCAGACCGTCGCCCTCGCCCGTGAGCTGGAACGCTGCGCGAGCGACGGTCTCGTCCCCATGGCCGTCGTCGCAACGGCCGGCACCACCGACTTCGGCTCCATCGACCCGCTGCCCGGGATCGCCGAGCTGTGCGAGCGGTACGGCGTGTGGATGCACGTGGACGCGGCCTACGGCTGCGGGCTGCTCGCCTCGCTGAAGTACCGGCACCGGCTGACCGGCATCGAGCGGGCCGACTCGGTCACCGTGGACTACCACAAGTCGTTCTTCCAGCCGGTGAGTTCGTCCGCCGTACTGGTCCGCGACGCGGCCACCCTGCGCCACGCCACCTACCACGCGGAGTACCTCAACCCCCGCCGCATGGTGCGGGAGCGCATCCCCAACCAGGTGGACAAGTCCCTCCAGACCACCCGCCGCTTCGACGCGCTCAAGCTGTGGATGACGCTGCGCGTGATGGGCGCCGACGGCATCGGGCAGCTCTTCGACGAGGTGTGCGACCTGGCGGCCGAGGGCTGGAGACTGCTCGCCGCCGACCCGCGCTTCGACGTGGTCGTCGCGCCCAGCCTCTCCACCCTGGTCTTCCGCTGCGTCCCGGCGGCCGTCACCGACCCCGCCGGGATCGACCGCGCCAACCTGTACGCCCGCAAGGCCCTCTTCGCCTCCGGCGCCGCCGTGGTCGCGGGCACCAAGGTGGGCGGCCGCCACTACCTGAAGTTCACCCTGCTCAACCCCGAGACGACCACGGCCGACCTCGCCGCCGTCCTCGACCTGATCGCCGGCCACGCCGAGCAGTACCTGGGAGACTCCCTTGACCGCGCTTCCTGAAGCCAGCGCACCGTACGACTTCGTGGGGATCGGCCTCGGCCCCTTCAACCTCGGCCTCGCCTGCCTCACCGAGCCCATCGCCGAGCTGAACGGCGTCTTCCTGGAGTCCAAGCCGGACTTCGAGTGGCACGCCGGCATGTTCCTGGACGGCGCGCACCTGCAGACCCCGTTCATGTCGGACCTGGTCACCCTCGCCGACCCGACCTCGCCGTACTCCTTCCTCAACTATCTGAAGGAGAAGGGCCGGCTGTACTCGTTCTACATCCGCGAGAGCTTCTACCCGCTGCGCGTCGAGTACGACGACTACTGCCGCTGGGCCGCGAACAGGCTGAGCAGCGTCCGCTTCGCCACCACGGTCACCGAGGTGACGTACGACGAGCGGGAGGAGCTGTACGCCGTCGCCACCACGTCCGGCGACACCTACCGCGCCCGCCGGCTCGTCCTGGGCACCGGCACCCCGCCGCACGTCCCGGACGCCTGCCGGGGCCTGGCCGGCGACTTCCTCCACAACTCCCGGTACGTCCAGCACCGCGCGGAGCTGGTCGAGAAGAAGTCGATCACGCTGGTCGGCAGCGGCCAGTCCGCCGCCGAGATCTACCAGGACCTGCTGAGCGAGATCGACGTCCACGGCTACCGGCTCGACTGGGTCACCCGCTCCCCGCGCTTCTTCCCCCTCGAATACACCAAGCTCACGCTGGAGATGACCTCCCCGGAGTACGTGGACTACTACCACGCGCTGCCCGAGGACACCCGCTACCGCCTCACGGCCGAGCAGAAGGGCCTCTTCAAGGGCATCGACGGCGACCTGATCAACGAGATCTTCGACCTGCTCTACCGGAAGAGACTCGGCGGCCCCGTCCCCACCCGCCTGCTCACCAACTCGGCGCTGACCGAGGCCCGGTACGCGGACGGCACCTACACGCTCGGCTTCCGTCAGGAGGAGCAGGGCAGGGACTTCGAGATCGAGACCGAGGGCCTGGTCCTGGCCACCGGCTACCGGTACGCCGAGCCGGAGTTCCTCAAACCCGTCCGGGACCGGCTGCGCTACGACTCACGGGGCAACTTCGACGTGGCCCGCAACTACGCCGTCGACGTCACCGGCAGCGGTGTGTTCCTGCAGAACGCGGGTGTGCACACGCACAGCGTCACCAGTCCCGATCTGGGCATGGGCGCCTACCGCAACAGCTACATCGTCCGAGAGCTGCTCGGCACCGAGTACTACCCGGTCGAGAAGTCGATCGCGTTCCAGGAGTTCAGCGCATGACCACCCCCACCACGGCCGCCGGCCCGGGCACCCTCACCCTGCGTCCCCTCGACCCGCCGCGGGACGCCGAGCTGCTGCACGGCTGGCTCACCCACCCCAAGTCCGCGTTCTGGATGATGCGGGACGCGGAACCGGTCGACGTCGAGCGGGCCTACACGGAGCTGGCCGCCGACGAGCACCAGGACGCGTACCTCGGCCTGCACGACGGCGTCCCCGCCTTCCTGATGGAGCGCTACGACCCCGCCCACCGCGAGCTGGTCGGGCTGTACGAGCCGGAGCCGGGCGACGTCGGCATGCACTTCCTGGTCGCGCCGACCGACCGGCCCGTGCACGGCTTCACCCGGGCCGTGATCACCGCCGTCATGACCGAGCTGTTCGCCGACCCGGCCACCAGGCGGGTCGTCGTCGAACCGGACGTGTCCAACACCGCCGTCCACGCCCTGAACGCGGCCGTCGGGTTCGTGCCCGAGCGCGAGATCGTGAAGCCGGAGAAGAAGGCGTTGCTGAGTTTCTGCACCCGCGAGCAGTTCGAGGGGGCGGTGTCCGCATGAGCCTCGCCGACGCCGTCGCCCATCTGACACCCGAGCGCTGGGAACGGGCCAACCGCCTCCTGGTCCGCAAGGCGCTGGCCGAGTTCACGCACGAGCGGCTGCTGACCCCCGAGCGGGACGCGGAGGCGTACGCCGTCCGCAGCGACGACGGCAAGACCGAGTACCGCTTCACCGCCACCGTCCGTGCCCTGGACCACTGGCAGGTGGACGCCGACTCGATCACCCGGTACCGGGACGGCGGCGAACTCCCGCTCGCCGCACTCGACTTCTTCGTCGAGCTGAGACAGACGCTGGGTCTGAGCGACGAGATCCTGCCCGTCTACCTGGAGGAGATCTCCTCCACCCTCTCCGGCACCTGCTACAAGCTCACCAAGCCGCAGGTCACCGCCGCCGAACTGGCGCGCGGCGACTTCCAGGCCGTCGAGACCGGCATGACCGAGGGCCACCCCTGCTTCGTCGCCAACAACGGGCGGCTCGGCTTCGGCGTCCACGAGTACCTGTCGTACGCCCCCGAGACCGCGAGCCCGGTCCGCCTGGTGTGGCTGGCCGCGCACCGCTCGCGGGCGGCGTTCACGGCGGGCGCGGGCATCGAGTACGAGTCCTTCGTACGGGACGAGCTGGGTGAGCGGACCGTCGGCCGCTTCCACGGCGTGCTGCGCGAGCGCGGCCTGGACCCGGCCGACTACCTCCTCATCCCGGTGCACCCCTGGCAGTGGTGGAACAAGCTCACCGTCACCTTCGCCGCCGAGGTCGCCCGGCAGCACCTGGTGTGCCTGGGCGAGGGCGACGACGACTACCTGGCCCAGCAGTCCATCCGCACCTTCTTCAACGCCTCGCACCCCGGCAAGCACTACGTGAAGACGGCCCTGTCCGTCCTCAACATGGGCTTCATGCGCGGTCTGTCGGCGGCGTACATGGAGGCGACCCCGGCCATCAACGACTGGCTGGCGCGGCTCATCGAGGGCGACCCGGTGCTGAAGTCGACGGGCCTGAGCATCATCCGGGAGCGGGCGGCCGTCGGCTACCGGCACCTGGAGTACGAGCAGGCCACCGACCGGTACTCGCCGTACCGCAAGATGCTGGCGGCGCTGTGGCGGGAGAGCCCGGTGCCGTCCCTGCGGGAGGGCGAGACGCTCGCCACCATGGCCTCCCTGCTCCACGTCGACCACGAGGGCTCCTCCTTCGCGGGTGCGCTGGTCGAGCGCTCGGGGCTCCCGCCCGCCGAGTGGCTGCGGCACTACCTGCGTGCCTACTACGTCCCGCTGCTGCACAGCTTCTACGCCTACGACCTGGTCTACATGCCGCACGGCGAGAACGTGATCCTCGTGCTGGAGGACGGCGTGGTGCGGCGCGCGGTCTACAAGGACATCGCCGAGGAGATCGCGGTGATGGACCCGGACGCGGTGCTGCCGCCGGAGGTGGCCCGCATCGCGGTGGACGTACCGGACGACAAGAAGCTCCTGTCGGTCTTCACGGACGTCTTCGACTGCTTCTTCCGCTTCCTCGCCGCCGACCTCGCGGACGAGGGGATCATGGAGGAGGACACCTTCTGGGGGACGGTCGCCGCCGTGACCCGGGAGTACCAGGAGTCGGTGCCTGAGCTGGCCGACAAGTTCGACCGGTACGACGTGTTCGCGCCCGAGTTCGCGCTGTCCTGCCTCAACCGGCTCCAGCTGCGCGACAACCGGCAGATGGTGGACCTCGCGGACCCGTCCGGGGCGCTCCAGCTGATCGGGAAGCTGAAGAACCCCCTCGCGGGCCGCTGACGGCCCCCCGCGGACGGGCGGGCACCCCGGAGACGGTCCTCCGGGGTGCCCGTCGCGCCTCGCCGGTCAGTCCGTACTCCAGGGCACCTGCGGCGAGCGGTAGTAGTCGATCCCCATCGCCTCCCAGCGCGGCGCCTGCCCGGCGAGCCGCGCCTTGTAGGTGTCCCAGTCGTGCGTATCGGCCGGGGACCAGCCCAGCTCGGCGACGCCCGGCAGCCTCGGGAAGGCCATGAAGTCCAGTTGGCCGGGGTCGGACAGGGTCTCCGTCCACAGCGGCGCCTCCACGCCGCGGACCGCGGAGGCCGGGACGCCCGGCAGATAGGTGGCCGGGTCCCAGTCGTAGGAGCGCTGCACCTCGACGTAGCCCGCCCAGGACAGGCCGAGCGGGGTGTCCTTCGTGTACTTCATGTCCAGGTACGTCCGGTCGGCCGGGGACAGGACGAGCCCGGTCCCGTTCTTCGCGGCCTCGGCGACCTGGTCCTTCTCCGCGTCACTGGTGCGGTCCAGGCCCCAGTACTGGACGAGCGCGCCCTCGGCCGGCCCGGCGCCGGCCAGCTGGTGCCAGCCGACGACCGTCTTGCCGTACCTGGCGACGATCGGCTGCACCCGCGCCATGAACGCCGCGAAGTCGGCGTGCGGCGTGGAGTGCGCCTCGTCGCCGCCGATGTGCAGGTAGCGGCCCGGGGTGAGCGCGGCGAGTTCGCCGAGGACGTCGTCCACGAAGTCGTACGTGACGTCCTTGTCCACGCACAGCGAGCTGAAGCCCACCCCGGTACCGGTGTACAGCGGGGGTGCCACGCCGTCGCAGTTCAGTTCGGCGTAGGAGGCGAGGGCGGCGTTGGTGTGGCCCGGCATGTCGATCTCGGGCACGACCTCGAGGTGGCGGGAGGCCGCGTACCGGACGATCTCCCTGTAGTCGTCCTTGGTGTAGTGACCGCCAAGACCGCCGCCGACCTCGGTGGAGCCGCCGTACGTCGCCAGGCGCGGCCAGGAGTCGACGGCGATGCGCCAGCCCTGGTCGTCGCTGAGGTGCAGGTGGAGCTTGTTGTACTTGTAGAGGGCGACCCGGTCGATGTAGCGCTTGACCTCGTCGACGGCGAAGAAGTGCCGGGAGACGTCGAGCATGGCGCCGCGCCAGCCGTAGCGGGGGGTGTCCTCGATGGTGCCGCCCGCGACCAGCCAGGGGCCGCTTTGCACGGAGTCCTTCTCGACGGCGGCGGGCAGCAGCTGACGCAGGGTCTGGACGCCGTGGAAGAGGCCGGCGGCCTCGCGGGCGGTGATGGTGACGCCGGAGCGGCCGCTGTCGAGACGGTAGCCCTCGTCGCCGTAGGGGCCGCCCGTCAGGCGCAGCCGTATGCCGCCCCGGCCGTGGGAGGTGACGGGCAGTCGGTAGCCGGTGGCGGGCCGCAGGATGTCCGCGAGGTAGTCGCCGACGGCGCGGGCCTCGCGCGAACCGTCGACGCGGATGCGGGTGCCGCGGGTGACGCGGTACGGCGCGCCGCCCGGGTCGACCGAGGCGGGGGCCGGGATCACCCGGTCCAGGGGGGTCGCGGTCGCCCGGCGGTCCGGGGCGGCACCGGTGGTCATGGCGCCGACCGCCACCACCAGTAGCAGCGATCCCAGCAGCCGGGTGATGCGGGGAGTCGTTCTGTGGTGCCGTCGTTGAGGTCTCACGTGCGCTCCCTTCGCGAGGCGTGCGGTCAGAGGGTCGGAGACGGGTGCAGACCACTCTCCCGCACCGGCACCGTCCGCAGAAGCGGTGAAACAACCCCCGCTTGGCGGAAATCCCCCGCCGAGGACGACCACGACGCACTGCGGCGACGGCTGCGGGAGCTGGGCGGACCGCACCGCTCCAAAGTGCTGGGGGACGAGTGGTTCAGCCTGGCCAAGCAGGCGGTCCTGAAGCGGATGCAGCCCGGCTTCACCACTCCCCCCACGGGGTCCTGCCCGAAACCGGGCAGGATTCTTGCGAATCCCTCACCGTTACCCCAGGATCTACCGGGTGCACGACGAACTCGTTGATCATCTGACGCGGTCCACTCCCCTGAACCGGGGCGAGGCGCTGCGCGTGGTCCAGGACGTGCTCGCCTACTTCGACGAGACGACCGAGGAGTACGTCCGTCGCCGCCACCGTGAACTCCAGGCCCAGGGTCTGGTGAACGCGACGATCTTCGAGCGGATCGAGGCGGAACTGAAATACCGGGCGGTCGCGCCCCCGGAGCTGTCGCTCCGTCAGCTGCGCCGCATCGTCTACGGCTGAGCAGGCCGAGAAGGACTCGAGGGATACGTATACATGTGCGGAATCGTCGGATACATCGGCAAGCGTGACGTCGCGCCCCTGCTTCTGGAGGGCCTCCAGCGCCTGGAGTACCGCGGCTACGACTCGGCGGGCATCGTCGTCACCTCCCCGAAGGCCGCCGGCCTCAGGATGGTCAAGGCCAAGGGCCGGGTCCGCGACCTGGAGGCCAAGGTCCCGGCGCGCTTCAAGGGGACCACCGGCATCGCCCACACCCGCTGGGCCACCCACGGCGCCCCCTCCGACGTGAACGCCCACCCGCACATGTCGGCCGACGACAAGGTCGCCGTCGTCCACAACGGCATCATCGACAACGCCGCCGACCTTCGCCGCAAACTGGAGGCGGACGGCGTCGAGTTCCTCTCCGAGACCGACACCGAGGTCCTCGTCCACCTCATCGCCCGCTCCGAGGCCCAGAAGCTGGAGGACAAGGTCCGCGAGACCCTCCGGGTGATCGAGGGCACCTACGGCATCGCCGTGATGCACGCCGACTTCCCCGAGCGCATCGTCGTCGCGCGCAACGGTTCGCCGGTCGTCCTCGGCATCGGCGAGAAGGAGATGTTCGTCGCCTCCGACATCGCCGCGCTGGTCGCCCACACCCGGCAGATAGTCACCCTCGACGACGGCGAGATGGCCACCCTCAAGGCCGACGACTTCCGCACCTACACCACCGAGGGCACCCGCACCACGTCGGAGCCCACCACCGTGGAGTGGGAGGCCGCCTCCTACGACATGGGCGGCCACGACACCTACATGCACAAGGAGATCCACGAGCAGGCCGAGGCCGTGGACCGCGTGCTGCGCGGCCGGATCGACGACCGCTTCTCCACCGTGCACCTCGGCGGTCTCAACCTGGACGCACGCGACGCGCGTGCCGTGCGCCGCGTGAAGATCCTCGGCTGCGGCACCTCGTACCACGCGGGCCAGATCGGCGCCCAGATGATCGAGGAGCTGGCCCGTATCCCCGCCGACGCCGAGCCGGCCTCCGAGTTCCGCTACCGCAACGCGGTCGTCGACCCGGACACCCTGTACATCGCCGTCTCCCAGTCCGGCGAGACGTACGACGTGCTGGCCGCCGTGCAGGAGCTGAAGCGCAAGGGCGCCCGCGTCCTCGGCGTCGTCAACGTGGTCGGCTCGGCGATCGCCCGCGAGGCCGACGGCGGCATGTACGTGCACGCGGGTCCCGAGGTCTGCGTCGTCTCCACCAAGTGCTTCACCAACACCTGCGTCGCCTTCGCCCTGCTCGCCCTGCACCTGGGCCGCACCCGCGACCTGTCCGTCCGCGACGGCAAGCGGATCATCGAGGGTCTGCGCAAGCTGCCCGCGCAGATCTCCGAGATGCTGGAGCAGGAGGAGGACGTCAAGAAGCTGGCCGCGCAGTACGCCGACGCCCGCTCGATGCTCTTCGTCGGCCGGGTCCGTGGCTACCCGGTCGCCCGTGAGGCCTCCCTCAAGCTCAAGGAGGTCTCCTACATCCACGCGGAGGCCTACCCGGCCTCCGAGCTGAAGCACGGCCCGCTCGCCCTGATCGAGCCCGCGCTGCCGACGGTCGCGATCGTGCCGGACGACGACCTGCTGGAGAAGAACCGAGCGGCGATGGAGGAGATCAAGGCCCGCAGCGGGCAGATCCTCGCCGTCGCCCACCAGGAGCAGGAGAAGGCCGACCACACGATCGTCGTCCCGAAGAACGAGGACGAGCTCGACCCCATCCTCATGGGCATCCCGCTCCAGCTCCTCGCCTACCACACGGCCCTGGCCCTGGGCCGGGACATCGACAAGCCGCGCAACCTCGCGAAGTCGGTGACGGTGGAGTAGGTCTTCCACTTCCACGGAAACGGCCCCTCACGTGTGCCGCCCACACGTGAGGGGCCGTCGTGTCGCCGGGGGCTGCCCGGCCCCCGGCCCGCGCGGCTACCCGGCGGCCGTCACCCGCCGGCCCGCAGCGCGTCGCGAGAGGTCCGTCGGCCAGTGGGCGAGGGCCGCGGTCGCCGCGTACCAGGCGACCGCCCCCGCCGCGACGGCGAACCAGCCGCCCGCCCTGCCCAGCCCCTCGCTGTCCGCGAGGACACCGAGGGCGAGGAGCAGCAGGGACACGAAGAACAGCCCGTAGGCGCCCTGCCCGAGCGGGTCGCCGCCCGCGAACGTGAGG
Source organism: Streptomyces sp. NPDC048392 (assembly GCF_043200575.1). NCBI lineage: Bacteria > Bacillati > Actinomycetota > Actinomycetes > Kitasatosporales > Streptomycetaceae > Streptomyces > Streptomyces sp. NPDC048392. The sequence continues at coordinate 285,157 of NZ_JBICYB010000004.1, read as the reverse complement.
GAGAGGGCGACGAGGCCGAACAGCAGCAGGAAGAGTCCCGCCGCGTTGGCGGACACGGGGTGGCCGGCGGAGACGGCCCAGGTGAACCAGAACGCGCCGAGGACGGTGAAGGCCGTGCCGGAGGCGGTGTCCCTCTCGCGCAGGGCCAGCAGCCCGGCGACGAAGAGCGCGACGCCGCCGACGTACTGGGCGACGGTGACGGCGTCCGCCGCCGTCACCCGGTCGATCACGCCGGTGTGACCGATGCCGAAGGCCAGCAGGGTGATGCCGAGGGCGAGTCGGCCCACGGCCGTGGTGGTGTTTCCCGCGGAGACGTCGTTGTCCACGGCGGGCTCCCTTCATGCAATGTGCAGTTGTGCGGTGACACGTATATGCCCTTCACAAGGACACGAACACCTCTACGCGTCGGTAGCTTCACGCTGCGCCGCACGAGCGGGACCGCCGGGTCCGCGCACGAGCGGGACCGCCGGGTCCGCGGCGGGCCGGCACCACGGCCGTTACGGGATGACCACCACGGGCCGCCTCGCCCGCTTGGCGAGCCGCCCGGCGACCGAGCCGAAGAGGCGGCCGACCAGGCCGTGGCTGGAGCCGACGACGATGGCGTCCGCCTCGTACTCCCGCCCCACCTCTTCGAGTTCGTGGCAGATGTCGCCGCCGCGCTCGACCAGGATCCAGGGCACCTCGGCGAGGTAGTCCGCGCACGCCAGCTCCAGGCCCAGCACCTCGGTGCGGTGGTCGGGCACGTCGACGAAGACCGGGGGCTCACAGCCGGCCCACACCGTGGTGGGCAGCCGGTTGGCCACATGCACGATGACCAGGCCGGAGCCCAGCCGACAGGCCATGCCGATGGCGTACGCGAGGGCGCGCTCACTGGAGGTGGAACCGTCGAAACCGACGACGACGCCGTGCTTGAAGGCTGGGTCGCACGACTGGCGTGGCTCTTCGGCCGCCAGGGGCTCGGCCGCCGCAGGTTCGGCGACGGGCCGCTTGCGGTCCGCGGGTTCGAAGAATTCGTGACCGGCCATGGCTGTCTCGGCGATTTATCCTCTAGGGGGGACAACACGGTGCGTCGGAGCTGTGTCCGGGATTGGTCTTCCCAAGCCCATACCCCCAAGGGTACGGCGGCACTCCTCCTTCACCCAGATCCCGCGAGTGGTCCGCCGCGGGCTCACCGGAGCATGCCCGAGAGGGCGCCCGTAACGCAATGGTTGCTGCTCTGTACAGGCTGTTCGCACAGGATTCAACCGTCCGTGACCGGTCGTGACCGACGCGCCGCGCGGGCGTTGATCTCCACGCCGCCATCCCCAGGGAGTACCCCCTTGTCCGGACAGCACCGCCCCGCCGAGCCTAGGTCCGGCACGTCCGGCCGACCGGGCACCTGCGGCCGTCCGGGCGCACCCGACCGCCCCGGAGCGGGCGCGCCGCCCCGGGACGGCGTCACCGACCTCGTCCGCTGGGCGGCGTTCGGCTGCGCCCTCGTCCCGGTCGCGCTCCTCTGGTACGGCGCCCCGTTCGCGGGCACCGTGGGTACGGCCCTCGGCCTGGCCGCCGTCACCGGCGCCTGCCGGCTGCTGATGCGGCGTTCGGAGCGTGTCGCGGCCCGGTCGCGGGGCGGGAGCCGGCACAGGGCCGAACCGCCGGTCCGCGGGGCCGGGCGGCACGCCGGGGAAAACACACCGGTCGACTGACCGGTTTCCGCGCACAGTTCCGCTTCTTTTCAGCCAACTTCCGCCGATGGCGCATCAGCACCCCTCACCACCCCTCAACCCCCGTTCCACCTGCACGGAAAGGGTCTCCGGGACCCTTCGCACCCTACGGGGATTGGCCACTGACACAAGGCGCACTTCCCAGTGGCCCCCCGGAGTGCAACGCTTCGTGATCGACTGCTTCACGCCAAGTTGCCATGTCGACAATGTCCCAAGTGCCGAACCAGCCACTTCGGCAGGACGGGACACAGTAGATTCGATCTTGACCGTCTACGGCGGGGGACTCGTGCAGGACCGAGGGGAAACGTGTTGGAGCGACAGACCCGAAGGGTAGAGGGTGCCGCGACCACCGAGGGGGGCTTAGCAGTATGAGCCACGACTCCGCTGCCGCGCCGGAAGCCGCGGCCCGGAAGCTCTCCGGGCGACGCCGCAAGGAGATCGTCGCGGTGCTGCTGTTCAGCGGCGGCCCCATCTTCGAGAGTTCCATACCACTGTCGGTGTTCGGGATCGACCGCCAGGACGCCGGCGTACCGCGCTACCGACTGCTGGTGTGCGCCGGCGAGGAAGGCCCGCTGCGGACCACAGGGGGCCTGGAACTCACCGCACCGCAGGGACTGGAGGCGATCTCACGCGCCGGTACCGTCGTCGTGCCGGCCTGGCGGTCGATCACCTCACCGCCACCGGAGGAGGCGCTCGACGCTCTGCGCCGGGCGCACGAGGAGGGTGCCCGCATCGTCGGACTGTGCACCGGCGCCTTCGTCCTGGCGGCGGCGGGCCTGCTCGACGGCCGGCCCGCGACCACCCACTGGATGTACGCGCCGACGCTGGCCAAGCGCTATCCGTCGGTGCACGTGGATCCGCGTGAGCTGTTCGTGGACGACGGCGACGTCCTGACGTCCGCGGGCACCGCGGCCGGGATCGACCTGTGCCTGCACATCGTGCGCACGGACCACGGCAACGAGGCGGCCGGTGCGCTGGCCCGCCGCCTGGTGGTCCCGCCGCGCCGCAGCGGCGGCCAGGAGCGCTACCTCGACAGGTCTTTACCTGAGGAGATCGGCGCCGACCCGCTCGCCGAGGTCGTCGCCTGGGCGCTGGAGCACCTCCACGAGCAGTTCGACGTGGAGACGCTGGCCGCGCGCGCCTACATGAGCCGCCGTACCTTCGACCGCAGGTTCCGCTCGCTGACGGGCAGCGCCCCGCTCCAGTGGCTGATCACCCAGCGGGTCCTCCAGGCACAGCGCCTGCTGGAGACGTCGGACTACTCGGTGGACGAGGTCGCGGGCCGCTGCGGCTTCCGCTCACCGGTGGCGCTGCGCGGACACTTCCGCCGCCAACTGGGTTCGTCCCCGGCCGCCTACCGGGCGGCCTACCGGGCGCGCCGCCCCCAGAGCGACCGCCAGACGGACCCGGGCACCGGCACCGCGGGCGGCCCCCGCGCCCTGCCCCCGCCCGACGCTCCGGTCGCCCTCCCCCCGGAGAACGCGGTCCCGTTCCAGACCCGCCGCACGGCGTCACCGATACCGGCGGGCGCGGCAAGCGTGCCGGGGCAGCGCGGCGCGCCGTGAGGTGACGTGAGGTGACACTCGCGACGCCGGACGAGCGACCAGCCCGTCCGGCGTTCGGGGGACGAGGCCGTACAGGCCGGGGCGGGGCCCGGGGTGCGGCAGCTCCCGTGTCGCCCGCCCCGGCCACGGGGCGCGGCACCCGCCCGCCCGCCGCAGGGCGCCCGCACCCACGCCGGGGGTCCGGCGGACGCACGCCCGCCGTAAGGTGTCCGCATGAACGATCGCATGGTGTGGATCGACTGCGAGATGACCGGCCTCTCGCTGTCCGACGACGCGCTCATCGAGGTTGCCGCCCTCGTCACCGACTCCGAGCTGAACATCCTCGGTGAGGGTGTCGACATCGTCGTCCGCCCGCCGGAGCGCGCCCTGGAGACGATGCCGGAGGTGGTGCGTGAGATGCACACCGCCTCCGGACTGCTCACGGAGCTCGACGGCGGCACGACCCTGGCGGACGCCGAGGCCCAGGTCCTCGCCTATGTGCGGGAACACGTGAAGGAGCCCGGCAAGGCCCCCTTGTGCGGCAACTCCGTCGGCACCGACCGCGGCTTCCTGCTGCGGGACATGCCCACGCTGGAGGACTACCTCCACTACCGGATCGTCGACGTCTCCTCCATCAAGGAGCTGGCCCGCCGCTGGTACCCGCGGGCGTACTTCAACAGCCCCGAGAAGAACGGCAACCACCGCGCGCTCGCCGACATCCGCGAGTCCATCGCCGAACTGCGCTACTACCGGGAGGCGGTCTTCGTCCCGCAGCCCGGCCCCGACTCCGACACGGCCAAGGCGATCGCCGCGAAGCACGTCGTGTCCGCCGGGTAAGGGCGCCGGTCCGCCGGGCGGCGTCCGCGAAAGCCGGGCGCGAGCACCCCTTCGGACCCTGTACACTTTTTCTCAGCCGGTCGGGAAGTCCCGCCACGCGGGAGTTCGAGCACCGGCCTTGGTGGGTGTAGCTCAGTTGGTAGAGCACCTGGTTGTGGTCCAGGTGGCCGCGGGTTCAAGTCCCGTCACTCACCCTGAATGATCAAGGGCTGACCTGGTAGAACAGGTCGGCCCTTGGTGTTTCTCATCACTATGGGAACATCGCGGGAACCGATCAAGGAACCTGCGGCCTATCTTCCCTGCATGGCGAGCATCGTGGAACGACCGCAGAAGAGCGGCGCCATCACCTTCCAGGTGAAGTGGCGTCAGGACGGCCAGTGGCAGAACGAGAAGTTCGGCGCCGAGACCTCCGACGAGGGGCGCGCCCAGGCCGAGCAGTTCAAGAAGCTGGTCGAGGCGCACGGCAATCAGTGGCCGCACGGCTGGGTGCCCGGAGAGGGATTCGTCGAGACGCCGGCCATCCCCGGCGACGTCCCCCTCGTCGACTACGCGACGCGGTACGTCAACCGCCTCAACGGTGTCGACGAGCGGACGAAGGACGACTACCACCGGGACATCCGGCTGCACCTGTCCCTGATCCAGCACACCAACGTGCGGGGCGTGGCGGAGCAGGCGACCATCTGCAACCTGGTCCAGGAGGACGTCGACGACTGGGTCGCGGTCATGGCGGCGGGCGAGCGAGACCCGGACGATCCGGAGAAGTGGGCCCGCCGTAAGGGGGACCCGAAGTCCATCCGTAACCGGCACGGGCTGCTGTACTGCGTCGTGCAGGCCGCGATCGAGGCCACTCCCCAGCTGCGCACGAAGAACTGCTGCATGAAGACGCAGCTGCCCCGCGCCGATGACCACATCCAGGAGGAGATGACGTTCCTCGAGCACGAGGAGTACACGCGGATCGCTGCCGAGTTCAGGGACCCGTCCGCGCGCCAGCTCGCGGACTGGCTCGTCGGCACGGGCATGAGGTGGGGTGAGGCCAGCGCCCTGCAGGTGCAGGACCTGGCGCTGAACGCCGCGGTGCCGACGGCCAACATCCAGCGGGCGTGGAAGCGCGCGGCGAAGGGCAGTCCGAAGTCCTTCTACCTGGGTCCGCCGAAGACGAAGAAGGCGCGGCGGATGGTGGCGCTGACCCCGAGCCAGGTGCGGATGATGCGGGAGCTGGTTACGGGGCAGCCGCCGGAGGCGTACGTGTTCCGGACTGCGACCGGCAAGCACTGGCGGCACAGCAACTTTTTTCACCGGAAGTGGAAGCCGGCGGTGGCGGCTGCGGTCGCGAAGGGGTTGCCGAAGAGGCCGCGTCTGCATGATCTGCGGCATACGCACGTGGCGTGGCTGATCGGGAAGCGGATCCCGCTGCCGGCCATTCAGGCACGGCTGGGGCACGAGAGTATTCAGACGACGGTGGACCGGTACGGGCACCTTGTGCGGGAGCTCGACACGGAGATCATCGCTGCACTTGAGGACGTCATGTCGGGGCCCGCACCGGTCGTGGGTCTGCGCGCGCTGTAGGCCGTCAGTCGCCGGGCTGTGGCCCTCGCCAGTTCTGCTCCCACAGCCCGGTGTGGACGAGGTGGTTCATGTGGCCGAGCAGCTCTCGTCCGGCCTGCAGGGATATCTCCCCGCGAACCACGAACCAGGCGAGGGCACCGTCCCTCTCGAATGGCATCACAACCTTTCCTCCTGGCAGTGAGTCCACGTAGTGCATCTCGATCTCCGTCTGGGGGAACTCGTCTTTCGCTGGGCGTGAGTCGTCGGCGGTCCGATTCTCCTCGGATGGCACGTCGTCCGTCATGCGCGATGCCTCCTGCGCCGTAGCTTGGCCCGCACATTCGCTCACTTGTTCGAACACACGGGCGAACTGATCCAATGTCGCCCCCCAGGCGGATCATCGACGATGCCACACCGATCACAGTGTGACCAGGGTGAAACGCTCAGTGAATGAAAGTCGTACTAATTGGTCAGGCCCTGGCCACCCCTGAGCCGTCAGAGGGACAGCGGCACAACCGGCGGCGCGAGTACGGGCACAGGGTCGGGTGCAGGTGGGCGAACGCACCGATCGTCCCAGCGCTGCAGCCAGAGACCGTCGCCTGCAATCCGCTCGAGCATCGCGTTCATCTCGTCGCGCACGGAGCGGGTGCAGTACCCGGCGCGGATGAGCCAGATGCAGCTGCCGTCCTCCTCAACGGGCATGACCGTGCGGCCGCGGGGCATGGTCACGCCGGGCACGATCTCCCAACGGGAGACGGCGACACCGAGGCCTTTGGCCGGCTCCTGCATGCGACCGGGATGCGTCCAGCGCTGCTGCCACAGTCCGTTACCGACCTGATGGCGCGTTATCCAGTTGAGCTCCCACACCAGGGGCTCGCGGACGTGCAGGGTGTGGAGGTAGATGTCGGCCAGTGCGCCCGGGCGGTCCTCCACATGGACAAGGCGGCCACTGGGCATGAGGCCTGGCTGTGCAAGGTGGTACACCGCTGACGTGCACTGATCTGACATGTTCGCCCCTGTCCCCCCGAGCCGCACCGTCACATGGGCAGCACGAGGCTCATCGGTATCTCCACCCCCAGGCGGATCACCATTAGACACTGGCGGACACATTCAGCCAATAGGCGACGCACAGTGTGTAGTCGGGCAGCGTCAACAAGGCGCACATAAGGGGGAGTTGAGACCGAAGGGAATCAGTCGCGCTTGAGTCGGCGCCAGGAATCCATGAGCGCACGAACTCGCTCCTGATCGTCCTGGGACATCTCCAGGTAGTCGTGCACCAGGGCGCGCACCTGGCCGTCATCGCTCCAGACCGAGTCGACGCGCCAGAACTGAGAGCCCGCCGCTTCCGTTACCGAGCCGAGTGCCACTTGAAGGCCGGCGGCCAGTCCGGCCAGTCGCCCGTAGTCGGGGATCTCGCGCAGCGTCCCCTTCTCCAAGCGGTCGATCCAGTTGTGATCGACGACTGGCCCCGCGTCGGGGTCGTCGGGATTGATGCACCGACTGGCCAGGGCGCGCAGCGATAGCGCGAGCTCCGCTCGTCGTGTGCGCACCAGATCGGAGAGATCCGTCCGCGCCGCCTGCTCCACCATGGGGATCATCCTGCCACTCCGTATCGCGGTCTGGGCGCGGGGTGTCCACGTGACTGGTGTTACGTCTGTGATGTTGCACCTGTTCAGAGGGTCAGTCAGTCGCAGGTGCAGGACAAATTGTCCATGACGAGGGACGTTTCCCGCTAGTACACGATCGGGCCATTGGCGAATTCGCCACGCTGTCTCAGGAGATAGGCAAGTCGTCCACGACGTGCCACACTCCTCATGTCTCACCACAGAGACGAACTGTCACACGAGGTGGACATGATCCAAGATCTGCCGATGTACCAACTGGTCGATCGTGAGGACTGCGACGGCCGCACCTTCCTCCGGCTGCTGATGGAGCGCGACGGTGAAGGCCGCAAGGTCTCCGTCCGTCAGCTGGCTGAGGCCGCCGGCGTATCGAGCAGCATGATCGGCAACCTGCTCACCGGGAAGAGCACCCAGCTTCCCTACGAGGCGGCGCTCCGCTCGGCCGAGCGCCTCGGCGTCGACTGCGGCGTCCTGTGGGTCCAGGCGGCCCGCAGCGTCCGGTCCCGCCGAAGCAGCTTGGCAGGAGCCCGGTCGTGACCCGCCGGCTCCAGTACCCCGAGGCCGCCGAGGAGCTCGGCATCGAGGAGTCCTGGCTGCGCCGACACATCAAGCAGCTGCCGCACAAGAAGCTCGGCCGGACCGTGTACTTCACGGACGCCGACCTCGAGCGGATCGACCAACTGCACCACCACGAGCCGACGACCGGCCCACTGGCAGCACCGCCCAAGCCCAGCCCGGCGGCGGCCCCTCACCCGCTCGCCAACCTGCGCCCCCTGCCGCGCCGCGGCAAGGCACTCGCGAACGTCTCCTGACCCCACGCAAACGGGACCGCCCGGACCCTGCACGGTCCGACCGGCCCCGCTCGAGACGTCGCCTCACATCACTCACTCTGAAATGAGGCTCACGTGGAACAGGCTACCCAGCCCACCACGACCACCGCACCCGCCGCGACCGCTACGCAGATCGCCGGCCGCGCCTCCTACCACCGGGCCCGTGCGCTCGCCGACTGGCTCGTCGACCAGGTGCCCACCCTTCCCACCGCCGCCGAGGCGCACCGCAGCTTCGCCCTCGACAGCTACGAGGCACGTCTCCACTTCGGCGCCGGCTTCATCGCGGGCCGCGGCGTCCTCGAGACCGCCGCCCTCACCGACACCGAGCCCACCCGCGAGGAGAAGCGCGACGACCAGGGCTCCCTCGTCGGCTACTGGATCGGCCTGCGCACCGTCGTCGACGGCGTACCGCTCAGCGCCTGGGCGCTGACGAACCCGGCGGACGCCGACGAGCTCCTGCAGGAGACCGCCGACGCCACGGCCGAGACCGCGGGCGAGGCGACGCAGCCCATGCCCACTGTCGGGACCGGTCCCGCCGACATCGTCGCGCCGGCCGTCACCGTTGTACGCCCGCTCACCGCCGTGAAGACCACCCCGGGCTCGCTGACGGGCACGCCGGAGTCCGGCAAGTGAGCCGGGGCCTGCAGCACAAGCTGCACTCCCACCTCGAGCTCGCCACCCAGATGCTGGACCTGCCGCTGACCGGCGAGCACCTCGAGCGCCTGGCCGTCGAGCTCACCCCCGCAGTCACGGCACTGATCGCCGAGGCCACTGAGGCGCACGCAGAGACGGTGCCGGTGGAGTACGGCGTCGTCGGCCCCGACCTGGACGAACGGGCCGGCGTGCAGACCACGACGTACGCCGGTTGCACCGCCCGCATCGGTACCGAGGTGGACCTCGAGTCGCCGGCCGCGTTACTCGCCGCCGAGCTCCGCGGGCGGCAGCCGGACGTCGTCGCCACCGACGTCCCCTCCGCCACATACCTCGGGCTGACCGTACGGCCGCAGTCCCTGCACGCCTGGCGGTGGTGGCTCGACAAGCTCGGTGTCCACCCCGACACGGTCACCCGCCAGGACGACTCGGTCTTCGCCACGGGAGTGGTCGGCGACGTAGTCGTCGCGGTCTGCGCTGAGGGCGTGCCCACGCTCATGGCCGACCGCCCCGCCGACCGGCTGATGGGACTGCTCGCCGAGACCGGCCCGGGCCCGGCATGAACGGCGCCGCTGCCTTCGCCGCTGAGTGGCTGCGCTACGGCGGGGTGGCGGCCGGGGCCTGGGCCGTGCTCGCGGTCCTGGTCAAGGTCGCCGCCGACCGTACCGACCCGGGCCCCGCCGACCGCATGCCGGCGGAACTGGTCCCGGTGTCGGCTGCCCCGCCGCGCCCCTCGTACCCGCCGTCCACTGCCCGGCACGCAGGCCCGCCCGCCCCGGACGAGGTCTGCCTCCTCACCGCCGCGACCGTCTCCCTCAGCAAGAGGACCGCATGGAACTGATCACTGACACCTACCTCGGGTGGGAACCCCTCACCCACACCGTCGACTGCACCGACCCGTCCTGGGACGACGTCGAGGTCCGCCGCACCGAGGGCATCCGCCCCCAGTCCACCGGCTCCGACCACCACACGTGCGGCCACCCGAACTGCGAGCACGGCGACACGTTCCGCCGGGTGCAGGTGCGGATGGTGTGCCGGGGCTGCGACACCGTGCGCATCATCAGCGGCGAGGCCCTGACCGAGGTCTACTCCACCACCCAGAACACGGGTTGGGGCCAGGCCCCCACCCAGTGCGGCGGCGTGTGGCTGTGGCCCGGCCGCCCCGCCGCCCCCGGTGCCGACCCGCACGAGTACCTCGTCACCCTGCAGGGCTCGGTCGTCAACCGGGCCACCCTGTACGGGATCATCACCGGCTACCGCGACAGCTCCGGCCAGCGCGTGTGGATGGCCGGCGCCGAGCCCGACCCCGACGGCGCCCACCAGGTCAGTGCCCTGCGCTACCGCCACGTCTCCGCCCCGTGCTCGTCCGTCGAGGAGGCGGCCGAGTTCCTCGACATCACCGCCCGCTTCCCCCACCGCCCCGTGGCGGTGAACGTCTGATGACCAACGACACCGAGCCCGAGGGCATCACCGCGCGCGCCCTGGCCGAGCTTCAGCGCCTCGAGTCCGGCGTGTTCCAGTTCGGGCAGCGCGTGCGCCTGTTCCTCCAGCAGCTCCCCGCTGAGTTGCCGGAGCCGCTGGCCGCGACACCGTCGGTCACCAACCCGTTGGACCAGTCGTACCTGCACATGGTGTTCCGGACGCCGGACGAGGTCGTGTCCTGGGCCACCTGGCTGGGCGAGCCCGTGAAGCGCGTCGATCAGAACGACGCGGTGTTCACCAGCGCCACGGGGTGCGTCGACGCACTGCACCTCTACGTCGGCTGCATGACCCTGCGCTCCCAAAGCGCCGAGCAAACGACGGCCGCCGAGGACGGTGACCACTGATGTCGAAGACCCGCAAGAGTTCTCCCCGCTTCGAGTTCAACGGTGGTCTCGTCGGGAAGCCGCGCGCGGCCGCGAACACCGCGGTGGTCGAGCCGTGCACGGTCGACGGCTGCGGCACCACCGCCGACCAGCCCCGCCCGGCACCGGCCATGGTCCGCGTCGAGGTGCCGGGCACGGGCGAGCCCGCCCGCTGGTATTGCCCCGGCCGCTGCACCGCCATCGGCCGCGCGCTCGCCGACGTCCGCGGCATCGGCCGCCCGGGCGGTGAGCCCCGGTGACCTCCCGTACGGACACGATCGCCGCGGTGCTGCGCCACCCGCGCCTGACCCGGCCGGTCGTCGCGCACGAGCTGCGCGAGCGCCTGGTCCAGGGCCTCGAACCGGGCGGCACCACGACGGACTGGACGGCGACCGTGCCGCAGCTGGCCGAGGCCATCAACGCCCGGCTCGAGGAGCGCGAGCAGAAGGACACCCGAGGCCGCATCCAGCGGCCGGTGGGCGGCGCCACTGCTCGCGCGGAGATCCTCGCGGTCCTCGAGTCGGCCGGCTACAACGCGGCGACCGCGGCTGAACTCCTCGCCCGCGCGCACCGCGAGCCCCGCACCGACCCGCCCGACCTCGAGTCCCGCGAGACGTTGGCGGGCGGTCACGCCCTGGTCGTCGAGTACGGCGACTGCGAGTTCCACGGCTCGTGCCAGTGCGGCCGCCGCCTCGGCACCGTCACCCAGTCCACGCCGGTCGACGTCCTCGCCGCGAAGTGGGAGCGCCACACCTGCACCGAACTCCCCGCCCTCACGACCTCGAACGGAGCGTCATGACCGAGCCCACCACGCCCGCTCCCCCGACGCCGGAGGAGATCAAGGCAGCGACCCGCGTCCTGATGCGGGCCTGGCAGCCCGGCCTGCTCCTGCCCGGCGACCCCGGCTACGCCGACGCCCGCGCCTTGGACGAGGAGTTCGCCGAGGAAGACGGCTGCCAGTGCGCCGGCACCAACGAGGACGGCGAGTCCCTCGGCTGCAACTGCGGCGACGGCTGCACCTGCGACAACTGCGAGCACTGGGCCTACTCGCGCGCCAAGCTCTGCCAGGCCGGCAACGTCAGCGTCGGCACCCGCTGCACGCGTGAGACGGAGTACCGGGTCGTCGCCTACCGCATGCAGCACAGCAGCCTCAGCGCCCCGCGTACCGAAGGCCAACCGTGCCCCCACGCCGGCACCCCAGAGGCCGACTGCCACTGCACGGAACGCTCCGTGTTCTACGAGTCCGGCCTCCACCCCGTCACCTACTGGACCAGGACCGCCTGCAGCGTGCCCTGCGCCAAACAGATCGTCGAGCAGGAACAGGCGTGGCGCGACCAGCACGGGACGCAAAGCGACCTGCAGTACTACGTCGAGCGTTGGACGTACGAACCCCACGACCAGGACCTCCCCGCCCCCCTCGCCGCGCTGCGTACCGCAACCCGCATGGCGGCGGACCGCACCGGCTACCTGGTGTCCGCCCTCTTCCGCGGGCACGACCACAGCCTCAACCTGCGGCTGAAGTGGGTTCGCGAGTCCGTCGCCTCCTCCGCCCACTGCGCGGCCGAGGACCTGCTCACCCGCCCGGACGACGACGTCTGGGACGACGAGCCGCCCACCGCCGTTCAGGAGGAGCCCGCCGAGCCGGACGCGCTCGAGTGACCAGGCGCCGGCCGCCCGCGTGCGAATGGCAGAGGCCCGAACCACATGCCCTGACGTACGCCCGTCTGTACCCGTCCGGCTGGTGGTGTGCCCGCCACACCCCAGCCGGGCAGCGGGGCAAGCCCGAGCCCCTCCCGGGGCCGGGCTGGCCCGCACACCTCCAGCCCCCACACGGCACCGATCCCGAGGCTGCTGCCCCCACCAGCACCGAGCACAGGCAGGACGAGACCCGATGACCGCACCGGCCCAGCCCCGCAGCGTCCCCACCCCGGCCGACGTCGCCCGCCGCGCCACGCCCGCGGCCGCGACGGCTCCGGCCAGGCCGGCCGCCCGGCCCAAGGCGCGCGCCGCACGCCGCGCCGCAGCCACCGGCCCGTACACGCCGGTGAAGCTGTCGGCCGCCGAGTCCATCGCCCCCGGGCAGCTCACCCGCGACGAGCACTTCCGCCGCTACTTCCTCCTGGGCCTGCGCCGCAGCGGCCTGCCCGCAAGCAGCCGGCTACTCGCGCACGACCTGATGTGGCGGGCCGGGCACCACAACGGGCGGATCTCCCCGAACATGCAGCCCGACCGGGAGTACCTGGCCCTGGCCACCGGTCTCACCGTCGCCCAGGTCAACGTCGCCATCAACACACTCAAGTCCCGCGGCTGGCTGTACGACCGCCGACTCGCCAGCGGGCCCCGCGTCGGCAGCACCCACTGGGCCCTCGCGATCCCCGCCGCAGCGCTCGAGGACGTCCGCGTGTTCATCAGCACCCGCCGCGACACCGGCTACACCCACTGACCGCCGGGCGGGCGCTGACCACGCCGCGCCCGCCCGGCGCCCAACCCGCAACCCACCAAGGAGAAGCCCATGTTCTCGCTCAGCAAGGTCGAGCAGCAGGCCCCCGGCCTCGTCAACCTCGCCAAGACGGCCGCCGGCAGCCTCACCAAGCACGGCCTCACCGGGCAGCGCGCCGCGGTGTACCTGGTCGTCGACCGCTCGTACTCGATGCACGAGTACTACGCGGACGGCAGCGTGCAGCACCTCGCCGACCAGGCCCTCGGCCTGTCCGTGAACGTCGACGACGACGGCATCGTCCCCCTCGTCTTCTTCGACACCCGCCCCTACCCGATCGTCGGCGTCCACCTCGGTGACCACGAAGGCGTTGTCGCCGAGCAGCACAGCCTGTTCGGCGGCAACCGCACGATGGGCGGCACCAACTACTCCGCCGCCATGCAGATCGTCGTCGAGCACTACGCCAACAGCGGCACCACCGACCCGGCCCTGGTCATCTTCCAGACCGACGGCGCACCGCAGGACGCGTCCGCCGCAGCGCAGCTCCTCACCCGCTACGCCAAGCGCCCCCTGTTCTGGGCCTTCGTCGGTTTCGGCCCCGCCCGGTGCCGTTCCTGCAGCGCCTCGACACCCTCGCCGGCCGGGCCGTGGACAACGCCTCTTACTTCCACGCCGGCGCCGACCCGCGCGGCATCCCCGACAGCGCCCTGTACGACGGGATCACCGGCGAGTTCGCCGCATGGCTGCCCACCGCCCGCGCCGCCGGCGTCCTGTGATGCGCCGCCCCCTCGCCGCGCTCGGCGCGGCCCTCACCGCCACGGCGCTGCTGCTGACCGCAGCCTGCTCCTCCACCCAGGAGCCGGGACCGGCCGGCCGGGTCGTCGCCAAGGAACGCGACCAGGAGTGCCGCACCGTCACGACCGGCACTGGCAAGAAGAAGAAGTCCCGGCGCGACTGCCGCTGGGAATACGAGCTCACCACCCGCGACAAGGCCGGTGACGAGCACGAGTTCGAGGTACCGGCCGACGTCTACGACGACTGCCGCCGCGGCTCCGCCTACCCCTCCTGCATCAACCGCTGACCCAGCCCACCACCGAAGGACCCTGATGTCCGCCGTCGCGTTCGCAGCCGCCGAGGCTGCACCGCACACCCCGCCGCCGTGTGCGGCCGAGGGTGCGCGGCCGCGCGCCGGCGGACTGACGGTGAAGGTCCCTCTGCGCCTGGTCGCAGGCAGCCAGTACAGCGACGCTGCCCTGGCTGTCTACGTCAAGATCGCAGCCCTGTCCCTCCGCCCGGAGGGCTGCCGTGCTCGTGTCTCCACCCTCGCCACCTACCTCGGCATGTCGAAGAGCGCGGTCGAACGCGGCCTCAGGCTGCTGCAGAACCCGGACCCGGTCGACGGCCTGATCGAGGTCCCGACCGTCCGTAAGACCGCCCGCGGCGGCACCGGCGAGAGTGCGCACCGCACCACCCGTCCCATCGACGACGGCGAACTGTGGGTGCGTGTCCCCGTCCGCGCAGCCGAGTCCCTCACCCCACGGCTGCTGCGCACCTACGCGCTCCTCGCCTACGCCACCGCCCGCCGTATCCCGGTCACGACGACCGAGCTCGGCGAGATGCTCCACCACCACAGCGGTGCGAAGGCCGGCCAGCACCTCACCGAGATGTCCGCCCGCCGCCTGGTCGACGACCTCGAGGACACGGGCTGGCTGACCGTCCGCCGCCGCGAGGGCGGGCAGGGCCGCAACGCCTACGAGACCAACCCCAGCCCGCTCCGTACAGTGCCCGCTCCGGCACCGATCCTCGATGACGAGGGGCCCGAGCAACTCGCCCTGTGGGAGGCCACGTCACCGGTCATTCATGACGGATCCGGTCCGAGCGATCATGACGGATCCCTCACGTCTAAGGAAGACCACAGGACTGACCGACCCGAGACACCGCAGCTGAGTGGGGGTTCCCGCCGTAGGCGAGGTGACCGTAAGTGGGTCGCCGCCCCTGTGGACAACCCACGGGTGCCGGACACGTTCCGGCCGGGCACCTCTCGCGCTCCGCGCGGCAACCGCCCCACCCCACCGCCCACGAGCCAGCCCACCACCAACAGCCCCGGCTACACCGGGCCGGAGCTCCGCTGGACCGAGCGCATCCACACCGCGCTCGCCCCCGTCCGCCACGAACTCGACAGCGTCCGCCGCTTCGTCCTGCGCCGTGTCGCCCGCGAGATCGGCCGCCAGCTCGACGACGGCATCAGGCCCGAGCGGATGGCCTCCCGCATCCAGGCCCGCTACCGCAGTATCTCGCCCACCGCCATCCACGACATGGGCGCCTGGCTCCTCGCCGTGGGCATCGTCCCCGGCGACTGCAGTGATCCGCGCTGCGAGGACGGCGTCATCTGGGGTGCGGACCCCGACGACCACGAGGCCGGTGGCGCCTGCCGCACCTGCGCCCGCCAGCAGGAGGCGACCAATGCCTGGTGGCGGTACGCCCGCGACCTCGAGGCCCGCCTGCAGCAACTGCGTGCGCATTCCACGGCCGAGCGGCTGCGAGAACAGCGGGCCGAAACGGACGAGCGGCGTCGCTACCGGGCCGCCGGCCGTGCCCGGGCGCAGCAACTGCTCGAGCTGGGAGACAAGCCGCTGCCCCGGCCGAGCGCTTTGCTGCCGAAGACCGACGAGCTGCCGCCGGTGCAGCCGCTGCCGCCGAAGAAGACCTACCGCCAACGCGAGCAGGCCAGCGACGAGGAGATCCTCGCCGCCGTCGCCACCCATGGCGAGGCCGTCGCGCTCCACCTCTACGGCCACCTCAGGACGCTGCCGCTCCTGCATGGCCGCCCTCGCGGAGAGGACACCTGATGCCCACCACCCCGCACCCACGCCGCGGCGTCACCACCTGCAACCGGTGCGGCGCGCCCATCCGCTGGGCCTCCGGCCCGATGCCGGGTCAACGGACGCCGCTCAACGCGCTGCCGTCGCCTGCCGGTGGGCTGGCCGCTCACACCACCGGGCTCGGCGGCCTCGTCGTACGCGAGCTCACCCCGGACCGGCCGGAGCCCGAGCACATCGAGTGGAAGGCGATCGCGCACTGGGCCAGCTGCACCGGCAGCAACGGCTCGAGGCCGTCGCCGCCGGCCGTGCCGGTGCGCAGGCCGGCACGGCGCAGGCCGACCGCCCAGCCACCACTGTGGGGACAGGGCCGATGACACTCGACGACCAGGTCGCCGCCCTCCTGCAGGCCGGCGCCACGTACAAGGCGATCGCACAGCAGCTGCACGTCGACGGGCACCGGATCCGTCGGGTCCGCGCCGAGCGGCGGATCCCGCTGCCACCCGGCCGAGCCAAGCGCTCCCGCGCCGAACTCGACGCGCTCGAGCCGACGGTGATCGGCATGCTCCTCGCCGGCCGCATGTACAAGGAGATCCGCCGGGAGACCCGGTTCAGCCCCAACGAGATCGCCCGCCTGCGACGCGAGCTGAACATCCCCGTCCCCTCGCGAGAGCCGACAGGTCTGACGATCGACGAAGCCCTCGCCCGCTACGCCATCCCTGCCACCAGCGGCGACCACCGAGTGTGGCGCGGGCCGATGCGGGGCCGGACGATGACCCTGCTCGCCGAGGGCCGACGGTTCAACGTGCGGTACGTCCTCTTCGAGCGGGCGCATGGCCGGCCGCCCGTCGGCTACGTCGTCAGCAACTGCGGTCTTGTCCCCTGCATCGCCGGCGGACACCTGACCGATGCCGTCATGCGCGGCACCGCCCCGGCCAGCGGCGGCGGCCGCCAATGACCGAGTACTACCGCGACGAGCAAGTCACACTCGTCCTGGGCGATGCCCTCGAGTCCCTGCGCGCCCTACCCGCCAGCGCCGTTGACTGCATCGTCACCTCGCCCCCTTACTTCGGACTGAGGGACTACGGCACGGCTAGCCAGTACGGGCTGGAGGAGACGCCCGCGGCCTACGTCGAGACGATGCGCGCCCTGTTCGCCGAGGCGCGACGCGTCCTGGCCGACGACGGGACGCTGTGGCTCAACCTGGGCGACAGCTACGCCTACCCGCCTGGCTCGACACACCGGCAGGGGAAGACGGGGCAGCGCCGGGACTGCACTTTCACCGCCGAGACGATCCGCGGCACCACGGCGCTACCCACGAAGAACCTGATCGGCGTCCCCTGGCGCGTGGCGTTCGCGCTGCAAGACGACGGGTGGATCCTCCGCAACGAGGTCATCTGGTACAAGCACAACGCCATGCCCGAGTCCGTCACGGACCGGCTGTCGTCCCGGCACGAGCACCTGTTCCTGTTCACCAAGCAGCAGCGGTACTGGTTCGACCTCGACGCCATCCGCGAGCCGCACACCATGCGCCCGCAGCGCAGGCCTCGAGGTCACACGGAACGCCAGCGCCTCGGCGTGCTGCCCGCACAGACGCACTCCACGTCCCAGCGCGACGAGCCCGGAGCCGACGGCCACCCCCTCGGCCGCAACCCCGGCGACGTCTGGGACATCACCACCAAGCCCTACCCCGCCGCGCACTTCGCCGTGTTCCCCATCGAGCTGCCGCTGCGCTGCATCAAGGCCGGCTGCCGCCCCGGAGGCACCGTCCTCGACCCCTTCAGCGGATCAGGCACAACCGGCGCCGCCGCCCGCCAGCTCGGCCTGAAGTAC
Organism: Streptomyces sp. NPDC048392; assembly: GCF_043200575.1. NCBI lineage: Bacteria > Bacillati > Actinomycetota > Actinomycetes > Kitasatosporales > Streptomycetaceae > Streptomyces > Streptomyces sp. NPDC048392. Next base: position 267,489 of record NZ_JBICYB010000004.1, on the reverse strand, counting down.
ATCGGCATCGACCTCAACGCGGCGTACCACGACCTCGCCCGGGAGCGCTTCTCCCAGGGTGTCTTCGATTTCGAGGGAGCCGAGTTGTGACCGACACCGCCGCCGAGTGCGCGCTGTGCCACAAGCCGATCCGGTCCGCGGCCGCGCGGAAGCGGCGGATCGGATCCAGGTGCTGGCGCAAGCTCGCCCCCGCCCAGCGCGCAGCGCTCCGCCGCAACCCCCGCGACATCCGCGCCGCCCTCAACCAGCCCGTTCCCACCACCGACGGACAACTCGCCCTCGAGGAACAGGACCTCACCCAGTGACCAAGCAGACCGGCCCCGCCTGCGGCAACAACCCGAACTACCGGATGACCGACCGCGACCGCCAGGCCGTCACCGAGTTCCGCGCCTACCTCACCCGACGCAGCGCGCTGCTCGATGCCGCCGAGACCGCCGACCAGATGAGCATGGAGATCGAGCAGACGCTGAAGGCCAGGGAGGTCGGCCCGCTCACCGCTCTCCAGGACCTGGCCGACAAGCTGCGCCGCATGGCTGCCGACGTCGCACTGTCGCCGTACTACAAGCACCCCGAGTGCGGCTTCCACTGGCACGGCCGCGACGGCATGGACATCCCCATGCGGGACGGTCAGCCGGTGTGCCCGCGTTGCGAGCTGCGCCGCATGGCCGACGAGACACCAGCCACCGAGACCGAGACCCCCCGGGCCGCCTTGGAACGGGTCCGCGAGCGTTGCCAGGCCGTCCGTGACCGCGTAGGCCCCCGCGGCATGATCAACGCCAGCCAGATCCTGGGCCTGCTCTCGCCCACGTGGCCCGACGGCAACTTCGAGGCCGGGGCGCGACAGGACGACGAGACACCCGCGTGGGCGCGGACCGAACAGTGCGCGCACTGCGGTCAGCCCATCAGCCGCGTGACCGGCACGCTCACCGCCTGGTGGGTCCACAACCCCGGCGGAAACACCATCTGCGACTGGGCCCGGGCGGCGGCCAGCCCCCGCGCCACACCGACCGCCACCGAGGCGCAGCACGACGAGCCGTGGCCCGTGAAGGAAGCCACCCGCCGCTACGCCGAGCAGCTGCGCGCCACGCCGGGGCAGGCCTCGCGCGACGGGCACACCGGCTGGGAGTGCGACGCCGGGGCCTCGCTACTCATCGCTGCCAGCACCCTCGGGCCCGGGGCACTGGGCACCCACCACGGCACCATCTACAGCTGCGCCCTCCACCAGGGCGCAGCCCTGCAGCGCATCACGGGCTCCGGGTACGAGGCCGACCCGCAGCCCGCCCCGCCCGGACACCGCTGGAATCCGTGGCCGTGCGGCCACGTGACCGCACACGACGCGGAAGCGCTCGCCGCCCTGACCGCCGCCGGGGCGCGGCAGGACGGGGCGCATCGATGATCGCCGACACCCTGTTCGACCTCACAGCTGAGCAGGACCCCGCCGAGGCCGAACGCCGCATGCACGCCCACATCGACGTGCTCCTCGACATCGTCGACTGGATCGACCCCGCCGACCTGGACACCGCATGCGCCGAGGCCTGCACAGAGATGGGCATCCCGGTGCACCCCGACGTCGCCGCACGGATCGCCAAGCGACAGGACGAGGAGCCGTCGTGATCACCGAAGCGCTCGACACGCTCTACACCCTCGGCTGGGCGCTCCTCGGCTGGGTCGTCGTCCTCTCCGCCCTCTTCACCGTCATCGTCCTCGCCATCGTCGCCGCCGTCTGGTGGACGGGCGCCGTGGTGTGGCGACTGATCCGCCGACCGAGACCGGCCCGCGACCACTACGAGGAAGCCGCGTGACGACCCCCTTCAACTCCGCTGCCCTGCCCGGCCACTACCGGACAGGGCGCCCCCGCCACCACCGCCAGGAGCAGCTCGTGCCCAGTCCCCGCCGCTACCTGTACGCCGCGTCGGCCGGCGCCGTCCTCCTCACCGCCGCCACCCTGACCGCTTTCGCTCGCGGCCTGCGCATACCCGCCCTGCTCTTCGCGTTCGGCGTCCTGGTCCTCACCGAGACCGCCCTCCGCGAACACCGCCGCCTCCGCCGACGTCGTCTCGAGGCCGACTGGGCCAGACGCTGCGCCCTCGGCGAGAACCCGCCACCGCTGAACCCGTGCTGCTCGCTCGGCCGCGCCTCGCGCGGTCAGGTCCACGGCGAGGACTGCACCGAACACTCCCTCGAGAAGTTCCTCGACTACATCGAGCAGCAGCACCGGGAGGACGCGTGACCTCCCACCCCATCCCGGAGAACGCCGGCCACTGGTGGCTGGTGTCCGGGAAGTGGCGCCGCCTCCACGCCATCCCCAGCGCGGCCGCCACCCCCGAGCAGATGCGCGCCGCCATCGACGACGCCCGCCCGCCCCTTGGCCGGTCCGTGTGCGGGATGCGCCGCCGCTGGTGGATGCCCGGCCTCATCTCCCGCCTCGGCCGCCGCCGCTGCACCCCCTGCTGCACAGCACTCGGCATCCCGCTCGGCTACGGCACCCCCGCCAACGAAGCCGACCTCAACGGAAAGGACCAGCCCCAGTGACCGTCACCCGCTACCGAAAGCTCCCCGTCGAGGTCGACACCATCCAGTGGACCGGCAGCAACGAAGCCGAGGTGCAGGCATTCACCGGCAGCGCCAACTTCCACGCCCTGGACGACGCTAGCCGGGAGAACTCCGACGACCCCGCCGCCACGGCCACGGTGTACGACAAGCTCCACTCCACCTGGGTCCTCGTCTACATCGGGCAGCACATCGTCCGCGGCGTGAAGGGCGAGTACTACCCCATCGCCGAGGACGTCCTTGCCGAGACGTACGAGCCCGCGCCGTCCGGTCCGCCAGAGCCGAGCACCGCCGAGCCGCACGACCGGGAACGCACCCACATCAAGGCCATGATCGAGGTGCTGAAGGAGGAGACGCCCAAACAGCTGGTCCAGCCCGCCGGCCTGTTCATCTCCGGCATGCTCACCGGCCTCGCCGCCACCGTGCAGGTCCTCGACGGCAGCACTGCCGAGCAAGCCATGGAGGCCATCCCCACCAAGCTCGAAGCAGCCATCGGCCGTGCCTTCCTCAGCGGCACCCTCCCCACCGCACCGCCGAAGACGGACCCGGTGGACGTGCTCCGACAGATCGACGCGCTCCTACAGGACCTCGGCGTCGAGGGCGACGTCGGCGCCCGCGGCGTGGCCACCCTCGCCAACACCGTCCGGGCCATGCGCGAGGAACTTCAGCGCGCCGAGAACTTCGAAGGCCGCGCCAAGGCGTACGAGATGCGCGCCGCCGACCGCGCGACCCGCATCGATTGCCTCATTAGAGGCCGGGACCAGCTCCGCGAGCGGCTGGCCGAGCAGGAGGCCGAGACGATGCGGCAACACGAACGCGCCCAGCAGGCCGAAGCAGCCATCGCCCGCGTGCGCGCACTTCACCGCCCCGCCGACCACCGCGGCCTCCTCATCTGTGTCGAGTGTTCCGGCTACGACGGCTCCGGCTGCGACAACAGCCCCTGCGGGTACGAGCACTGCCCCACTCTCCGCGCTCTGGCCAAGCCGTCCGGCCCGGCAGCGACCGAAGCGCCTGAGCCCGAGCTGACGGCCGAGGAGGCCCGCACCCTCGCCGACGACCTCGGCATCCAGCTCTACGACGCGCAAGACGCCCTGGCGTTCGTCGAAGAGTGCTGTGCGATCGCCGACCGGGAGCAGCGGGCCATCTCGACGACCGACGTGCGGGAGTGGTTGAAGGGCGCGCGCTGCGGGCGGCTACTGGCGGCCGAGCAGCACGCCACCGAGACGACCGCACGCGTCGACTGGCAGGCCCTCGCCGAGCGGCGCGAGCGCGAGCTGAAGACCGTCGGCGAGGGGAAACACACCGCCGAGCAGGAGCGGGACGGCGCATACCGTGAGCGGGCCCACCTCGTCGCGCTCCTGGCCGCGATGACCGACGGCGCCGTCATCGCCCCCGACGTCGACGAGACCGAGGAGCCGGGCTGGCAGATCGTCTACCTCACCATCGGCGGCCGCCGCGCCAGTTGGCACATCAGCCCCCGCGACCTCGACCTGTTCACGTGCGTCCCTCACGTGGACGCCGGCCACCCGCTCGCACAGTGGGACGGCCACACCACCGAGGACAAGTACGCCGGCATCCGCCAGCACACCCTCGACCTGTTCCACCAGTGCGGGCCGGCCTGCGCCGAGGGCCACACCTACACCGGCCGCTGCGAGGGCGCCCACCAGGCGGACGACTCCGACACCACCGCGCCCGACGTCGTCCACCCCGCCACGGAGCCGCAGGCCAGCAACCCGCAGGCGGTGGACGAGTGACCGGCCACGAGGAGGCCCTGCCGGAATGGGCGCGCGCGGCCGACGAGGCCTACCGCCAGGCCGTCAAGGACCTGTACTACGAGGCGTACCGGGCAGCCCCGTCCGTGACGCTGTTCGATGCGGCTCGGTTCGATGCGGCTCGGACGGCGTGGGTCCTGCCCGCGGGCGCCACCGAGTGGGAGCCCTTCGGGTACATCAACCCCATCACCGGCACCGTGTACGAGGACACCGGCCCGGCCGAGGTGCCCGTCGTCACCATGCCGTGCGAGCACGGCGACACCGCCGGGTTCACCACCACCGTCGAGGCCTCGCTCACCGGCGACCTGCGCGCCCTGTTCGACGCGCTCACCGCCGCCCACCAGGCCGACCTGGACCGGCGCCTGCTGCGCCTGGCCGACGACCTCGGTCTGTGGGAGCCCGTCGTCCGCCGCCAGTTCCAAGGGGTGCAGTACGTCCTGGAGGAGGCCGGCGCCGCCGACGGCTACGGCCGCCTCACCATCTCCCAGCCCGTACGCCCGCCCATCGAACCCCCGGTCCGGAAGAGGCTGTCGTGAAGCTGCTGATCACACGCGGTGTGCACCGCATCCTCGCCGCGATCCATGACGCGCCCGCCCCGCCGACCGGCCTCGAGATCTGCCGGACCACAGGCAAGGGATCCGGCACCGTCTACCCCATCCTCGACCGGCTCGAGCGCGCGGGCTGGATCGGCGCCCGCCCCCATCCCACCCGCGAAGGCGCCTGGGTCTACCACCTGACCTACCGCGGCCAGCTCCGGGCAGGACTTGCCCCCGCCACCCCAGGCGAGCAGCCGACGCCCCGGCAGTAACCCGCCCGGTGGCCCGGCCGCCGCACCACCGCAGGCGGCCCGGCCACCCAACCTGTACCACCAGCACAGCAAGGAGACACCCGGTGACCACCACCCCCGCCCCGCCCTGCGCCGCGGCCACCTGTACCCGCAGTCTCCGCACCCACGAACACGAGGCCGGCCAGCTGCTCTGCACCCCGTGCGTCCACCTCATCGGCGTCTGGCTGCAGGTCGAACTCCCCCGGCAGATCATCGTCCTCGAGGCCTCCCGGCAGCGGGAGACCACCGGCTCCTCCACCGGCGGCCGCACCGCCTACCGCACCGCACCCCTCCCCGGCCGCGACGACATCCTCAACCTCCTCGGCCCCGCCGCCTGGACCGACATCCGCGACCCGAACGGCGACCAGCACGGCACCCTCTCCATCCTCGGCGTCCTCATCCCCTGGGCCCGCACCATCTGCGACACCCGCCGCTGGAACCCACCCGCCCTCACCCCGGCCGTGATCGCCGACTGGCTCGCCCGCCCCGCCGTCCTCGACTGGGCAGCCCGCCAACCCTGGGCCGGCGACATGCGCGACGAACTCCACCAGCTGATGCGCACCGTTCGCGCCACTACCCGCCTCCGCCCCCAGCACCGGCCCGTCCCACAGCTGTGCCCCCGCTGCGACGGCCTGACCCTCGTCGCCACCGACCACCAGCTGTACATCGAGTGCACCGGCGACAACTGCCGCGCCATGTACACCCGGGAGGAACTCGCCCTCGCCGCACGCCTCGACGTCGCCCAGCACGGCGCAATCTGCCTCACGAAGAACTGCGGCGGCGCCACCCACGAGATCCCGGCCGGCCGCCGCACCCTCCGCGTCCACTACTGCGCACCCGCCGTCCTCGAAGGAGCCCAGCGTTGAACGCCATGTCCACGTACCTGCCTGAGGGCGTACTGGTCTTCGAGAACGAGGGGCAGTGGATCACCAGCAACCTCCCGCAGCCCGACCCCACGTGGAGGGCCACCGACAGCCGCGGCCACGAGCACGCCTGCGCCGACGGTCCCGACCGTTACCCCACCCTGGTCGCGGTCACCGGCGAGCCCTACTGGTGCGACGACTGCCGCGACGAGCACACCGACACCTGGTACGAGTGCCGCCTGTGCCACGAGAAGATCACCCCCGGCACCCGCGTCGACCACGCCCCGAAGTGGATAGGCGGCCCCGGCCGCTACTACCTCGACGGCGAGCCCATCACCACCGAGCAGGCCGAGGAACTCCTCAACAAGGCGGTACGCGCGGCGGACGAGGCCGCCCGTATCCACGAACGCCCGTCGCCCGGGACGCAGGTCCTCCTCGGCCAGGACGTCGTAACGGTCGTGCCCACCAAGGACTCGGTCCCCGCCGACCTGGTGACGATCATGCGCCACGGTACCGGCGCCTTCGAGACCGTGCCGCTCGACCGGCTCCGCTTGAAGCGCCGGCCCGGCCGCGGCTGATACTCGGGTACCGCCACCGCACGCACCGGCTACCGTTGCCGGCGCCCCAGGTGCGCAGGCTGCGGTTACTTCCTTGGACCGGACTCTGTACCGCCGCCGGCCTTGATCTCTGGACCACACAGCTCGAGCCGCCCGCCACGGGGGAAACCAGGCGGGCGGCTCGCTCACACTCAGCGCGGTCAGCCTCAGTATGTCCACACCTCAGGCCCGCCGCCACGCCACTCGATGAGGTCGGACCGTACGACGTCAAGGTCGTCCCAGCCCTGCAAGCCGGCCTCCTGCAGGAACGCGGCCACGTCCCGGGTGCTGTACGCCAGGCCGAGGATCGTTCCGGCCACCCGGACCCGGCGACCGCCGGACTCGTCGGGCGGGTGCACGATCACAGGCGTGACAGACGTCATGGCCCCAGCGTCCCCCGACGCTGGGGCCATCGCACGCTGGGCTACTCCCCGGCCTGCTGTCGCTTCTTCCGTGACGCGCCGCTGAGGCCAGCACCGATCTGCTGCGCCCGGGCCGGGGTCACCCCGCCGAGGAGCTGACCGATCTCGGCCCAGGTCCTGCCCTGTTGCTTGAGCGCCTGGACGCGACGCTGCCGCAGCTCACGCAGACGTGAGTGGTGGTCCGGCCACTGAGCCAGCGCCTGCGACACGGCCACGGCGCACGCCTCGTCGTCCTCGATGGCCTCGAACGCCTCGATGGTTTCCACCAGGCGCTGCACCTCCTCCAGCTCGTCTGCCACCCGCGCTCCTTCCTGCGGTGAGAGCGCGACATCGCCACCAAGCTAAACCCTAGGGTTGCGTTCATCAACCCTAGGGTTTAGCTTGTGCTGGCGAGGCCGCTCCTCGGTCTCGTGTCCAACGGACAAAGCCCCGGCCCGGAGTTGCCGCTCCATATGGGCCGGGGTGGACCCACCCCGAAGCGATCGAAGGAGCAGGCCCAGTGCCCGACCTTACCCAGCCCCCCGACATGGACGAAGCCCTCCGGAAGCTGGTCGAACAGCCGTCCTACGCCGCCCAGGTCCTGACCGTCACGGCCCGCCTCACCGAGCGCCGCAGCACCCCGGTCAACCCTTGGTCCCTCCACGAGGACCTGCTGACCGCGGAGGCCGCGATCCTCGACCCCCTCCCCGAGGCCGTCCAGCACATCGCGACCACCCGCGCCCGCACCCACCTCCCGTACCCGTACGCCGGCACCGGCCACGAGTACGCCACCCGGCTCCGCGAAGCCGCCGAGGCCCTCGGATGAACGCGCCCCGCTACGACCGCCCGTCGGCCCAAACCCAGCGGCTCGTCAAGGAGATGCTCGGCGAGATCGCCGACCGCCTCGACGCGAACCGGCCGAACGCGCTCATGACCACCATCGGCAGGCACGCGCTGCTGCAGGCGGCCACGATGGACCCGCCGCTGCTGCGCGCCCTCCGGGACGTGGCGCCGGAGATCGATCACACGGTGCCCCGCCGCGAGTACGCCGCTGAGCTCCGGCAGATCGCGGGTGGCATGTGAGCGCCCCGTCCTGCTGCGGCCGGCCCATGCGCCGCGACGGCTCCCAGTTCGTGTGCGGGAAGTGCGGTGCCTGGGTCGACCCCGGCACCGCGCCCCGCCCGCTCCTGGCCGTCGCCGCCGAGCCCGACCCCGACCACGGCCGCGCGAAGGAGCCCCTGCCCATCCGGCCCCGCCCGCACCCGCGCCAGTCCCTCGCCCGGGCGGCCTGACCACCACCAGACCGGCCGGGCCGCGAACCTCCCCCCACGGCCCGGCCACCCACCATCCAAGATCCAGAAGGGACACCTCGTGTCTGACCACGCCCGTCTCGCCAGCACCGGCATCGGTGGCGCGCTCGCCGTCGGCGGCGCCATCGTCACCGGCTGGTGGCTCCTCGCCGCGGCCGCCGGCATCGTCATCGTCGGCGCCTGCCTGATCCGCTTCGGCTTCCGCCGCGGCAAGAACGCGGGGCAACAGTGACCACCGCCGACGCCCGCCGTACGCCGCTGGCCGCGCGCGTCCACCGCTCCGGCACTGTCCTCGCCGCCGCGATCACCCTGGTCGCCGCCGGACTGTGGGCCGCGCACCACGGCGTCACCGCCGCCACCTACGGCGACGAGACCGGCTCCCGCCTCGCCGCGGTCTGGGCGGTCACTTTCCTGCTGCTGCTCTCGCAGACGATCATGTACCACGTTGAGCGGCCCCGCCGGGTCAGCCCGCGCGCCCACCGCCAGCTCGAGGCGCTGAACGTGGCCGTCCTCCTGCCCGTCTACAACGAAGACGAGGGCTACCTGCGCCTCGGCCTCGAGTCGTTCCTCGCCCAGACCCGCCGGCCGGACAGCGTCCACGTCGTCGACGACGGATCCACCAGCAGCGACTACGCCCAGGTCCGCGCCTGGTGGATAGCAGCCGCTCGCGAGTCCGGCATCACCACCACCTGGCGGCGCACCGCGAACGCGGGCAAGCGCCACGCCCAGGCCGCCGGCGTCGCAGCGTCGCCTGACGCGGACGTCTACATCACCGTCGACTCGGACTCCTGCCTCGCGCCGAACGCGATCGACGAGATCCTCGTCCCCTTCGCCCGGGCCCGCGTGCAGTCGGTCGCCGGCATCGTCCTCGCCACCAACCACCGGTCGAACCTGCTCACCCGGATCACGGACCTGTGGTTCACGACCGGGCAGCTCACCGACCGCAGCGCCCTGTCCGCCATGGGCGCCGTCCTCGTCAACTCCGGCCCCCTCGCCGCCTACCGCGCGCCGGTCGTCCGGGACAACCTCGACAGCTACCTTGGCGAGACGTTCCTCGGCCGGCCCGTCAAGTTCTCCGACGACAGCCTCCTCACCCTCTACGCCCTGCTGCGCGGCCGCACCGTCCAGCAGCCGAGCGCCGTGGTCTTCACCGCCCTGCCGGAGAAGGCCAGCCACTTCGCCCGCATGTACATGCGGTGGATGCGCGGCTCCACCATCCGCTCCGTATGGCGCATGCGCTACCTCCCCGTCACCGGCTACGCCTACTGGGCCCACCTCCTGCGCTGGTTCCAGGTCGCCCTGTCCACCGTCGTCCTCGCCTGGCTCCTGATCGTCGAACCCCTCCGCTATGGCAACACCCCACCCGCCAGCTTCCTGATCGTCCCGTTCCTCATCGGCTGGGCCCAGGCCCTGCGCTACCTCGGCGTCATCCGCTCCGACGAACGCATGCGCCACCGCGCGGTGACCTGGCTGCTGATGCCCCTCGCGGTCGTCGGCTCGTGGACAGTGCTCCGCGTAATGCGCTGGTGGGGCGTCGCCACCTGCGCCCGTACTGGATGGGGCACCCGCCAGAACGGCGCCGAAGTCTCCCTCACCGGAGCCGCGCCGGCGCTCGAGGCCGCGGCCGTCCCGCTCGCGCTGCCCGCGGCGCGGTCGGGCAGCGACACGCTGGAGATCCCCCTCGTCAAGCTGTTGGACCCGGACACCGAGAACACCCTCGAGCTCGCCTGGCCCGCCCGATGAGCCGCCACCTCGCGAGCCCGCTCGCCCGCTACGGCTTCACGGTGTGCGCCGTCGTCGCCCTGCTCACGGCGCAGCCCGGGCCGTTCCTCGTCACCACCGTCCTCGCCGCGTACGCGTGGCGCTGCCGCCACCGCCGCCGGTGAAGGAGCACGCCGTGGAGTACGCCGTCGCCTTCCTCGTCGTCCTGGCGCCCGCCGCGCTGGCAGCCGCGGCGCTGAACGCCCTGTTCACCCGCCCCCGCCGCTCCCGTCGTCGCCGCTGACCCGTACCGGAGAAGCCACCGTGAAGACACCCGCCGCCAACGGCCGCAGACTCTCCCAGCCCATCCGCCTCGCCTGGGCCCTCGTCCTCGGCATGCTCCTCGTCGCCGCCGCCTGGTCCCTCTCCGGCCAGCTCATGCGCTGGGGCATGGGCCCCAACCTCGCCTGGCCCCTGTCCGTCATGTTCGACGCGGCCGGCCTCATCTGCGCCACCTACGCCCGCCGCGCCGTCGAACGCGGCACCCCCGCCGGCCTCGCCCGCCTCGCCCTCATCGCCTTCGTCGGCGTCGCCGGCATCCTCAACTGGAACCACGGCCACGACATCGGCGGCCTCCCCGCAGCCGCCGGGTTCGCCTCCCTCTCCGTCGGCGTCGAGCTCCTCTTCGAACTCCACCGCCGCGACATCCGCGACGAGCAGCGCGCCGCCCGCGGCCTCGTCGCCGAACGCCTCCCACACATCCCGCTCCTCGGCTGGGTCATGTACCCGGGCCGGTCCTGGCAGACGCTGCGCCGCGCGGTCGGTGTCCGCCTCGACCTCCTCGACCCCGTCCAGACCGGACACCAGCTCACCCCGCCGGACACGGACACCCGACCGGACAAGCGACGGGACGGGACTGTCCGCTCCGCTGTCCGGGCAGCCGCCGACACCTTCCCCGAGGCGGACGCCGAGGAGATCGTCCGGCACCTGTCCGCCGCCGGAATCGACACGGACACAGACACCGTCCGCACCGTCCTCGACGAGGACACGGACAGCCGTCCGGACACGAAGGACAGCAGGTCAACGCGTCCGACCGTCCGGCCCGTCCGCCCCATCGCCCCGCCCGGACAGACCGTCGCGGACACCGTACGGACAGCACTCGCGTCCGGCATCACGGACAAAGACAAGGTCCTGTCCTACGTCCGCCAGGTCCACGGACAGGACGTCCCCGCGGACACCGTCGCCCGGACACGCCGCCGCATCGAGCGCACCGCCTCATGACCGCCCAGGGCGCGGACGAGAACCGTGTCCGCGTGTTCCTCCGCGCCCTGTCCGTCCGCCCCTTCGGCCACCAGGACCCCGCCATGCACGAGCCCACCCCGCGCCCCGTCACCCCGACCCGCGTCATACCAGCCGGCGCCCCGCTGCCCGCCCGGCCGCCCGAGCCCGACGAACTCCCGCCCTGGCGCACACCCCCGCCCCCGCCGGTCGCCCCGCCCGCCGCACCCGTCCCGGCCGCCCCTCAGCCGGTACCGCCGCCGCAGGTCGTCCACCACATCCACGAGGTCCTCCTCGCCGTACCCGAGCCGGAGCCCGAGCCCCGCCTGTGGGAACGCATCTGGGAGCGGCTGTTCACCTGGCGGATGGTCGTCGCGATCCTCGCCGCGCTCACCCCCTGGCTCGCCGGGCAAAGCCCCGTCGGCCTCTGGTCCACCGCCGTCCACCAGCTCCGCCTCGAGGCCGGGATCCTCGCCGCGTACGTCGTCGCCGCCGGCACCCTCACCGCCACGTGGGTCCTGGACCGGCGCACCCACCGGGCCGTGCCGCGGTTCCTGTTCGTCACCGCCGCCCTGGGCGCCTTCGGCGTCCTCGACTGGTGGGACCCGATCCTCCTGCTCACCGGAGTCACCCGATGACCGGCACCACCACCGCCAGCCTCGGCGGCCTCCTCGCCGCCCTCCTCATCCTCTACGCCAACCTCCGCCCCTGGTGGACCGGCGGCCGCGAGATGAAGCAACTGGCCTCGTTCGGCAAGGGCCTCGCCGCCGCGGCCGCCGCCGCGGCCTGCCCGGGCGGCATCCTCGGCTGGGCCCGCCAGCGCACCGGCGCCGTCGCCAACTCGGCGGGCGAGAGCGTCGGCCGCTCGGCGACCGGCACGACCCAGACCGAGACGATCAGCAGCGGCCAGATGGCCGGCCTCATCGGCGTCGGCGCCCTGGTCGCCGCCCTCGTCGTCTTCGCCGTCGGCCTCGCCTGGAAGGCCGCGGGCAAGAAGGACCGCAGGAGGATCGTGGGCGGCGCGTTCGTCGGCACCGTCGTCTGCCTCACTGCTGGCGGTGCCGGGGCCCTCGACTGGCTGCCCGGCGCGCTCAACGGCGTCGGCGACGGCATCGTCGCCCTGGCCGAGGGGGCGAACATCCTGTGACCCGCCTCCACAACGCCGCCGACCGCCTCACCACCGGCACCGGCATCCTCGCCCGCCGCCTCGCCGCCCGCACCGCCGCCTGGGTACGCCGCGCCCGCCGCGACGACCTCACCGGCTGGCAAGCCGCCCTCGGCTGCTGGGCACGCGTCGCCCTCCTCACCCTCGGCGGCTACCTCCTGTGGCGCCTCATCCGCGCCTTCCCCAACCTCCTCTGGCTCCTCACCGGCACCTGGATCATCGCCGCCTGGCGCGCCGGGAAGCAGGCCCCCGCCACCGCCCCCGAGACCCCCGACGAGGAGGACTCCGCCGCGGCCGACACGGAGGCCCTGCGCACCCTCCTCCTGGACCTCATGGGGAAGGGCTCCGGCGTGCACCTGCGGACCGTCCTCGCCCACCTCCAGGAGCACGGCCAGTGGGAGGGCCGCACGGTCACCGACCTGCGCCTGTGCCTGCAGCGCCTGGGAGTGCCCCACGACCTCCGGGTGAAGGTGGCCGGCGTACCCACCTGGGGGGTCCGGCGCCGCGACCTCCAGACCCCTTCCGAGGACTCCGCCCCGCAGACGTCTACCGCCTCGTCTACCGCCGCTTGACCTGCACGTCTACCCGATCGTCTACCGCGATCTACCGCCCGTCTACGGGCCCATCTCCCCCGGGACGGCCGCCCGCCTGCCAGCAAACCGGCCGCCCCGGTCCCATCCCGAACACGAGACAGGAGCACCATCATGGGCATCCTCAACCGCAAGAACCAGCAGCCCGCATCCAGGGCACTGGACAAGGTCGTCGACAGCCTCCCGCGCCAAGTCGCCGACTGGACCCCCGAGCAGCGCGCCACCTACACCGCGGCGGCCGACCGAGCCACGCGTGAGCAGGCCGACCAGCAGACCCAGCAGCGGTAGCACTGCCACACTGGACCGGGCCCCGCCGTGCAAACCCCCGTCGCGGCGGGGCCCTTCCGTAGGAGACTCACCTCACGCCCGAGCAGACGACCACCCAGTGGACGCAACAGCAGTGGGCCCAGTACCTCGAACAGACCCGCGACGCCATCACGTACCCGGACATCAGCGTCCACCAGGCGCTTCGCTACACCCTCCCCGTGATCACGTACACGTGCCCGTTCTGCCTCCGCTCACAGTCCGGCATGGACCTGGAGCTACCGGAAGGCGCCGAGACCTTCACCGCCACCTGGCGCGAGTGCGGGCACCGCGTATCCGTACCCGTCGCCGAGATCATCCCGCCGCCGTCCTTCCCGAGACAGCAGGGCACCGCCGGCATCGCCCGCTTCCGCTGCCCCCGTGACTGCGGCTGGACACACGACGAGTTCACCGACCCTGGCCCCATCCCACCGGTCCGGCTTCCCGCCCGGGCCAAGGGCAGCACGCTCGCCGAAGTCCTCAGCAGCACCACAGAAGAAGAGATCTCCGCGGCCATCGGAGCCGCAGCAGAGGAGCGTGCCCACGCCCACCGTGCCCGTCTCGAGCAGGCCTACGCCGCCCACTACGAACTGGTCCACCCGGGCATCGCCGCGCCTACCCTGGCCTCGTGACTCCCTACCCGAACCGCGACCGCGCCGCCCGCGCCGTACGCCGACGACGCGAGGCCTACCAGCGCACTGTGATCGCCCGGTACACCCACTTCGTACAGCGCTACGCCCTCGGCTTCTTCGACGAGGAGCACCACAACGACCCCGCTCTGTTCCAGGGGCCGACGACCGCCGAGGTGCTGCGCCCGTACCGCGAGCACGAGGAGCGCATGCAGGCGCGGAGCCGCGCGCGTATGCGGCAGCTCGAGCCCGTCTTCCGGCGCGCCTATCTGAACTTGCTGGTCACGGAGCTGGACACGTAGTCGATCAGCACTGCATAATCCGGTGCCAACAGCACACTTGTGCCCACGCACCACACGACCCCCGCCCTGAGCGGGGGTTTCGCCGTTCCAGGGGGTGATCACATGCCCCACCCCGACGACCGCACCGCGGCCCAGGGCCGCGAAGACGCCGCCGGCGGGATCTGGTTCACCGTCGCCGAGGCCGCTGCCTTCATCGGCGGCAGCGTCCAGACGATCTACTCCTGGGAACGCCGCGGCCACCTCACCGGCGCGCGCCGCGACGAGCGAGGCCGGCGCATCTACAGCCAGCAGCAGATCGCCGCCGCCCACCGCACCGCCCGTCAGAACACCGCCGCCATACGCCGCGTCGCCTGACCGAGACCAAGGAGGCCCGTCGTGGCCCGCACCGCCATACCCCTGACCGCCGTCACCCGCGCCGGCGTCGCACCGCCCGCCGAGGCCAACGGCGACGCCGTCAACAACCACGTCATCTCGAACAACGGCCGCGTGATCCTCCTCGTACGAAACGCCGGCACCACCGTCGCCCGCACCCTCACCCTCCACGTACGCGGCCTCATCGACGGACAGACCGTCACACCCCGCACCGTCAGCGTCGCCACCGAGGCCAGCCTCTACGTCGGCCCCTTCCCCACCGACGCCTACGGCGCCCAGCTCGAGGTCGACGTCGACAACGCCGAACTGAAGCTCACCGCCCTCGCCATCTGATGGCCGAACAGAAGCTCGGCTCGATCATCGACGCGCTCGGCACACGCGCCGACCTCGACGAAGGCGACCTCCCCACCGACGCCTTCGTCATCCTCAAGATCGTGAAGGCAGACGGCACCGTCTCCCTCGTCCACCGCCGCTCCGAGTCCCTCGACTGGATCACAGCCCTCGGCATGATCACCGCCGCCCAGAACATCGAGAACAGCGGCTACACCGAAGCATCCACCGACGACACCTGAGAGCAGGCAACCCGCATGCCGCGCATCCAGATCCTCCCCCTCCCCGAAGGCGCCTCCGACGAACGCCCCCCGTCCGCCCTCGTCATCGACCAGGCCAACGAGACGACGTACCAGTCCCTCGCCTACGACAGCGACAGCGGCCAGCGCCCCCTCCATGAGGCACTCAAGGCCGACCTCGGCGCCCAGGCCATCCTGTGCTTCGAGGACACCGTCGAGATCCCCGCCAACGACGTGTCCGACTACGTCACCCCGACCGTGAACATCCACGTCGACAGCCTCACCGACGTGGACAGCACCGCACTCGCCGACCAGACCCACCGCGGCCTCGAGCAGACCAGGATCGGATCGCCCCGGTGAGCGGCGGCAGCTACAACTACCTGTTCGCCGCGGTCGACCTCTAGGACCTCCAAGCACACCGCCACGACCTCGAAGACATGGCCGCCCGGCTCGCCCGCCTCGGTTACGCCCAGGACGCCGCACGAGAGACCGAGGAACTCCTGGTCCTCTTCCGGCAGTGGGAGACCCGAGCCGAGGTACGCATCGGACGGCTCTCCGAACTGTGGTGTGCCATCGAACGCCTGGACTCCAACGACGGAGGCGAGGACGGCGTCCAGGCCGCCCTCGCCAAGTACCGCGCCGACACCGCCGGCACACCCCCGCCGTAGACCCGGTCAGTCCTGGAACGAGCCGTCCCGCCGCCGCTGGTGCCGGCCCATCATGTGCTTGCACTGCGGACACGTCCGCAGGAACACCGGCTTCACTAGCCAGGACAGCGTGAACAGATACAGCGTGTGACGCCCCATACGAGCGATCCACGACATCGTGCACGTCTGGCAGTCACGGCACCCTCCGGCCACGACACCACCCCCCTCATCACAGGGGCCCCCTGCCCCCACGCCCGGCACCGTATCCCGCAGGAGGTGGTCACCGTGGCCAGACGTGCGATGTCCATCTGCACCACACCAGGCTGCCCCGAGTACACCCAGGGCGGCCGGTGCCCCGGCTGCCGCGCCGAGGCAGAGCAGCGCCGCGGTACGGCAGCCCAGCGTGGCTACGGCACCCGCCACCGCCGGCAGTTCCGTACTGCCGTCCTGGCACGCGACCCGTCCTGTGTGTGTACCGAGACCGGCCACGGCCACGGCGACCCGTGTGGTGAGCCGTCCCTCCACGCCGACCACCATCCCCGCAGCCGGCGGGAGCTGGCCGCCGCTGGCGAGGACCCTGACGATCCACGCCACGGCCGAGGCCTGTGCGGTCCGTGCCACAGCAGCGAGACTGCGCGCCATCAGCCCGGCGGCTGGGCCGCCGACCACGCCTGACCCTCACGCCTCCTCCTCTCCCCTGCCAGCCCCGTGCAGGCAGGCAGCAGGGCACAGCGGGCCGACCACAGGCCAGCTCACGGCCTCAGCCCGAGCCTCACAGCGCCCGCGAGCTGACCAACTCACTCGCGAGCCGCGCTCCAAGCCCACTCGCCGGCCGCCCGCGGCCGCCGCCGATCACGATCACAGCGCAACGCCATGATCATTCCGGCCGTCGCGCGCCCGCCCGGGCACGCGCGCGGGTGGGGGCGCACCCGCAGGCGGGCGCGCGCAGGAGACCGCGGGGGAGGGCAACTTCTGGCTGTACGGGTCTGGGGACCCCCGCTCGACGCGTCGAGCCCCACCGAGTACCGCCGGCCCCGGCGCAACGCCGCGGCCTCTTCCCGCCGCAACGGCTCCGGAAGGACACCTCATGGGTGGAATGGGACCGGCCCCCAAGCCGGAAGGAGCGCGACGCCGGCGCAACGCCACCGTCGCCATGACACCGCTGCCCGCCGAAGGGCGGAAGGGCCGCACACCGAAGTGGCCCCTCCTCGACGACGTCGTCCTCACCGCCCGCCGCGACCAGGCGCTGCGCAAGGCCGCCGAGCTCGAGCTGGCTCTCCTCGAACCAGACCTCAAGGGCCGGGCCAAGGCGGCCGCCGAGAAGAAGGCAGACGCCGGACGCGAGGCCGCGCTCATCCTGACCAAGCAGCTCGAGGCGCAGCAGCAGCTCGAAGGTGAGCTGTGGCGTGATCTGTGGCGGACGCCGCAGGCCGTGATGTGGGAGCAGTTGAAGTGGTCGCGTGAGGTGGCGCAGTACGTGCGGTGGAAGTCCCGTGCGGAGGCTGGCGACCTGGACGCGGCCAAGGAGGCCAGGCAGTTGGGTGACCGGCTCGGGTTGACGCCGCTGGCGATGCTGCGTCTGCGGTGGAAGATCGCCGAGGCGGACGACGTGAAGCCGGCGTCGCGCAAGCGGCGGCCGGCGACGACCAGCCGACGGCCGCGGCCGGACGATCCGCGGGCCACCCTGCACGTGGTGGAGTAGATCGTGGGCGTCCTGATGGTGCCCAGGCCGGACGGCGAGCTGTGGCCGACGCTGGGACCTCAGGTGTGTGACCTGCTCGAGGAGCGGGCCATCCACGGGCCGGGCGCCCTGCGCGGCCGGCCGTACCGGCTGGACGCGGAGAAGCGTGCGCTGATCTACAGCTGGTACGAGGTGTATCCGCAGGGGCACCCTCGTGCGGGCAAGCGCCGCTTCAAGCGCGTCGGGCTGTCGGTGCGCAAGGGCACGGCGAAGACCGAGCTGGCCGCCGCGGTGGCATTTGCCGAGTTGCACCCTGAGGGGCCGGTGCGGTGCGACGGGTTCGATGCGGATGGCGAGCCGGTCGGTGTGCCGGTGTCGGACCCGTACATCCCGATGGTCGCCTACACCGAGGAGCAGACCGAGGAGCTCGCCTACGCGGCGCTGCTGGCGATCGTGTCGGAGGGGCCGGACGCGGACCTGTTCGACCCGGGCCTGGACCGCATCATGCGGTGGGACGGTATGGGCCGGGCGGTGCCGCTCGCGTCGTCGCCCGATGCGCGTGATGGTGCCCGTACGACGTTCCAGCACTTCGACGAGACCCACCGGTTCACGCTGCCCCGGCACCGTCAGACGCACCAGACGATGCTGGGGAATATCCCGAAGATCATGCTGTTCGATCCGTGGACGCTGGAGACGACCACGACGTACACGCCCGGCGAGGGCAGTGTGGCGCAAGGTACGCACGAGTTCGCCGAGCTGGTCGCGTCGGGGAAGTCGAAGGACCGGACGCTGTTCTTCTTCCACCGGGAGGCGACCCCGCGGCCGGACGAGGACCTCTCCGACGACGACACGATCCGGGCCGCGGTGCGGGAGGCGTCCGGGCCGAGCATCGCTAAGTGGCCGGACTTCGAGGGCCAGGTCGACGCGGTCGTCTCCCTGTACAACGCGCCGGACACCGACCGGGCGTACTGGGAGCGGGTCTGGCTGAACCGTCGGGTGCAGGCCGGCCGCCAGGCGTTCTCGGTGGAGCGGTGGGTGGATCTGGCCCGGCCGGACCAGGCGCTGCCGGAGAAGGGCGAGCGGATCACGATCGGCTTCGACGGCGCTCAGTTCCGCGACGCCACGGCGCTCATCGCGACTCACTTGGCGACGGGGTTCCAGTGGCCGCTCGGGATCTGGGAGGCCCCTCCCGGGGCCAACGAGGGCGACGACCCGGATCAGCAGTGGGAGACGCCGGCCGATGAGGTCGACGCCGTCATGGTGGAGGCCTTTGAGGCCTGGGAAGTGGTGCGCGCCTACGTCGACCCGCCGTACTGGGAGGGTCTGGTCACCACGTGGCAGGGCCGGTGGGGTGAGAAGCGGGTCACGAAGTGGTGGACCAACAGGCTCAAGGCCATGGCGTACTCGCTGCGCGCCTACGACGGGGCGATGAAGTCCGGAGCGCTGACCCACTCCGGGCACGAGGTGTACGCGCAGCATGTCGCGAACGCCCGTAAGAAGAAGCTGAAGATGCTCGATGAGCAGGGCAAGCCGCTGTGGGTGATCGAGAAGGAACGGCACCAGTCGCCGCTGTCCATGGACGGGGCGATGGCTGGCTGCCTGTCGTGGGAGGCGTACCGCGACGCGATCGCAGCCGGCATGAATAAGCCGAAGAAGAAGTCGTCCATGGTCGTGCGGTGAGAGCGAGGTGAGCTGTGGAGCGCACCGAGCTGGAGTGGCTGACCCATCTGGTCGACTGCCATGACAAGGAGCTGGGCGAGCTCAGGAAGCTGGACGCGTACTACGAGGGCAAGCAGCCTCTGTCGTACATGCATCCGGAGTTGCAGCGTGAGCTGGAAGATCACGTGCGGCAGGTTGTGATCAACTGGCCGCGCCTGGTCGTCGACTCCATCGAGGAGCGCCTGGATGTCGAGGGGTTCCGGCTGCCGGGTCAGGCGCTGGCCGACGAGGAGTTGTGGCGGATCTGGCAGGCCAACGACTTGGACGAGCAGTCCCAGCAAGGGCACTTGGACGCGCTGGTGATGCGCCGGGCGTACGTCGTGGTCGGGACGAACGAGAAGGACCCGGACACGCCGATCGTTACCGTCGAGTCGGCCCTCGACATGTTCGCCGAGCACGACCCGCGGACGCGGAACGTCGCGGCCGCGGTGAAGCGGTGGTGCGAGGGCGAGGGCCAGGACGAGGTAGACCACGCCACGCTGTACCTGCCGAACTCCACCGTGTGGTGGCTGAAGGGCAAGGACGGCGTCTGGGTCGAGGACCCGGACAACGAGCGCGACGACCACAAGCTGGGCGAGGTCCTCGTCGAGGTCCTCGGGAACCGCACCCGGCTGAAGCACCGCAACGGCATCAGCGAGCTGGCCGACGTCATCCCGCTGTCCGACGCCGCCTGCAAGATCGCCACCGACATGATGGTGTCCGCCGAATACCACGCCACGCCACGCCGTGTGGCGTTCGGGTTCGGTGAGGACGACTTCGTCGACGAGAACGGCCGGAAGCTCTCCGTGTGGTCGCGGATCGCCGGCCGGATCTGGACCACCGAGAAGAGCCGGAAGGACGACGGCGCGGACGTCATCCAGTTCCCCGAGGCGGACCTGAAGAACTTCCACTCGACGATCAACCAGCTCGCCCAGCTGGTCGCGTCGTTGACGGGCATGCCGCCGCACTTCCTCGGCTACAGCACGGCCAACCCTGCCTCGGCGGACGCGATCCGCAGCTCCGAGGCGCGGCTGGTCAAGCGGGCCGAGCGGAAGCAGAGGTCGTGGGGCGGGACGTGGGAGCGGGTCATGCGGCTCGTACTTCTCGTGAAGAACGGCGAGGTCGAGCCGGAGGTGACCGCGCTGGAGACGATCTGGCGGGACGCTTCCACGCCGACGGTGGCGCAGGCCGCCGACGCCGCGGTGAAGAAGCACCAGGCGAAGATCGTGCCGCTGCGGCAGACCCGCGAGGACCTCGGCTACACCCAGGTCCAGATCGCGCGCATGGAGGAAGAGGACGAGCGAGTGGCGCAGCAGGTGATGCAGCGCCTCGCTGCCGGCGACGTGACCCCGCTGTTCGGCACCAAGCCAGAGCCGGACCCGGATCCGGATGACCCGGAGGTGGAGGAGCCTCCGGAGGTGTCCAGTGGAAACGCCGCCTGAGCTCGCCCGCGGCCGGTACGACCTGGTGTCGGCGACGATCAGGGCGATCATCGAGCAAATCCAGGCGGTGTGGCGGACGCTGACCGCCGACACGGTCGAGGACGCGCTGCAGGACGAGGCCGGCGCGATGATCGCGGCGGCCGTGCTGGCCGGGCAGCTCAGCGTGGCGGACTCGGCGGCCGCGTACATCGCGGCGCAGATGACCGCGCAGGGCGCCAGTTCGCTGCCGGACGCGACGCTGGTGTCGGCTGCGTTCGCCGGGCTGGCTCCGGGCGGGGGCCCGCTGGAGTCGCTGCTGTATCTGCCGGCGATCGGCGTGCGGCGGCGGATCGCCGCCGGCCTCGATCCGGAGGAAGCGATGGTCGGCGGTCTGGCGGACATGTCCATGTACACCGCCACAGCGATCGCCGACACTGCACGCGGCGCGGACCAGGTGGGGATGGCGACGACCAGGTCGTGCGTGGCGTACGTCCGGGTGGTGCAGCTGCCGGCGTGCTCGCGATGCATCGTCCTGGCCGGGCAGATCTACCCCCGCTCGGAGGGGTTTCGACGGCATCCGAACTGCGACTGCGAGATTCTGCCGCTGGCGGAGAAGGACTGGCCCGGCATCCCCACGCCGGAGCAGCTGTTCGCGCAGCTCAGCCCGACGCAGCAGTCGCGAGTGTTCACGGTCGACGGGGCCCGGGCGATCCGGGCCGGCGCCGACCTCGGCCAGGTCGTCAACGCCCGTCGTGGCATGGACACCGTGCACATCTACCGGCGGACTCTGCAGGTCACCCACGAGGGCGCCACCCGGCGCAGCGTGTACGGCCGGTCCCGTGCAAGGGCCGGTGACCCGACGCGCCGGTTCGCCGGGCAGCGGTTCGGGCAGGCCACGTCGGCGCGGTACTACCGCTCGGAGCGGTCGCCCCGGCTGATGCCTGAAGAGATCTTCCGACTCGCGGACGGTGTCCGCGCCGAGGAGCTGCGGCTGCTTCGCCGCTACGGCTACATCGTGTAGCCGCTGTCCCACACCGGCCTGGCGCAACGCCCGGCCGCCCCTCTTTCCCCCGCAACGGGAGACCCATCATGAAGACAACCCGCCAGAGCTGGCTGTCCGCTGCGCACAGCGCGGGCTGGTTCCAGCTGAACCGCCACGACGACCCTGACCCCGCCGACCCGGCAGATCCCGCGGATCCGCCGGCGGACCCGAAAGACCCGGCCGACCCGGACCCGGACCCCGATCCGGCCGACGACCCGGAGGGCGCCGACCAGCTCGGCGACGCCGGGAAGAAGGCCCTCGACGCGATGAAGAAGGAGCGCGCCGACGCGAAGCGGGCGGCGGCCGCCGAGAAGAAGCGCGCCGACGACCTGGCCGCGAAGGTGCAGGATTTCGAGGACCGGGACAAGAGCGAGCTCGAGCGGGCCGTCGCAAGGGCAGAACGCGCCGAGGCCACCAGCAAGGCCGCCACCGCACGCGCGGTCAAGGCCGAGGTGAGGTCACTTGCCGCGGACTTCGCGGACGCGGACGACGCGCTGGTGCATCTGCAGGAGAAGATGGCCGGCTACTCCACCGCGGACGGCGACGTCGACGCCGAGACGATCAAGGCGGACCTCACCGAACTCCTCGACAGGAAGCCGCACCTGCGCAAGCAGACGGCCTCCACTGACCCGGAGCCCGACCCGGGCAAGAAGGGGCCGCGCCCGGACCCGAGCCAGGGCCCGCGGGACAGCAAGCAGCCCGCCGACTACAGCAGCGCCGACCGCTCGACCCTCAAGGGCGAACTCGCCAAGTACGGCGTGCGCCTGCGCGGATGATCCACGTCCGTGCCCGACTGGGCGACGGCCGCACCGTGATCGAGGTCGACGGCCATGAAGGCCACGTCGAAGACGGCCGGGTGTGCGCGGCGGTATCGGCCATCATCCAAACCGCGCTGCTCGGCCTGCAGGTTGTGGGCGAGCAGCATCCGGACCTTGTGTCCGTCGACATCACCCAGGAGTAACCGCATGAACACCAGCACCCTCGCGCGCCCGCGTGCGCGGTCGTGGTTCCGGCTCGACCGGCACGACATCCGGACGACTCTGCCCGCGGCGATCCGCGCCATCATGCAGAACGGCCTGCTCGACGGCATGTTCCGCGAGTCGCTCGCGCCCGAGTTGCTGTTCGCACAGGTCGCGGACGTCGAGCCGTGGCAGGGCGCCAAGGGCACCCGGAAGATCATGACCCGTAACGGGCTCATGACACCGGACCCCACCCCGACCACCGGTTCCGACGCGTCCACCGGCACCTACAGCATCGAGCAGTGGGAAGTGGTGATGGACCAGTACGGCAAGTCCATCGACACCGACCTGCTGCAGTCGAAGATGACGCAGGCGTCGAAGTACCTCAACGACGTCGGCCGCCTCGGCATCCACGCCGGCCAGACCCTCAACCGGCTGGCCCGCAACAAGCTCTACAGCGGATACGCCGGCGGCCGCACCTTCGTGAAGACCGACGGCACGTCCGACACCAGCATGGTCGTCGCCTCGGTGGACGGCTTCACGCACGTCCTCGTCGACGGCGTGCCCACCGCGGTCAGCGCGTCGACGCCGCTGACCATCACCGTCGACGGTGTCGACAACACGGTGACCGGCGTCAACACCGGAACCAGCACGCTGACCCTGGGCACGGCCCGAGCCGACGTCACCGGTGAGGCCGTCGTCTCCTCACAGGCCCCGTACGTCGTGCGGGCCGGTACGGGCAACGACTCGGCGTACGACGTCGGGACCGGCGACCTGATCAAGTTCTCGCACTTCCGGGCCGCTGTCGCCCGGCTACGGCGCATGAGCGTGCCCGCGGCCGAGGGCAGCAACTACGTCGCCCACATCGACTCGGTGACGGAGTCGCAGCTGTTCGAGGACACCGAGTTCCAGAACCTCTACCGCGGCCGCGCCGACTCCGAGACCTACCGTGACCTCGCCATCGGCGTGTTCGGCGGCATCGTCTGGGTCCGCAACGAGGAGGTCCCGTACCTCACTTCGGCCACGACCGGGCACGAGGACCTGGCCGCGACCGTGCACCGGCCGATCGTCATGGGCTCCGGCGCCCTGGTCGCCGCTCCGTTCGAGGGGATCTCCGACCTCCTCACCGAGACCGGCGTCAACGATGTTCCCGAGATCGCCATGATCAACGTGGCCCCCGGCGTCGACGTCGCCCGGATCGTGCGTCCGCCGCAGGACCGCTACCAGCAGAACGTGTCCACGACCTGGTCGTGGGTCGGCGACTACGGCGTCCCCTCGGACTCGCTCGCCAACAACGACCCGGCCCTCTTCAAGCGGGCCGTGATGCTGGAGCACAGCGCCAACTGACCTCCGCCCCGGGCCCAGCCCCACCGGCTGGGCCCCGGCCACAGACGAAAGGGGAGGTCTCGTGCGCGTCATCGTCAACGAGAACTTCAAGGTCTTTTACGGCCACGTACCCACACCACTCGAAGCCGGGCAGATCGTCACCGGCGACCTCGCCGGACTCCTCGCGCGCGGCGCTCGGAAGAAGGTGACCGTCCTCGAGGACGATTCCCCTGAGCCGGACGCCGGCGGGGGCAAGCAACCGGTGAGCGTCGTCGAGATTCCTCCACTGGGCACCGGCACACCGACCGAGCCGCCTCCGCCTCCACTGTCCGGCGACGAGCTGGACATCGACGCTCCGGTCGCCGACGTCCTCACCTGGGTCGGCGAGGACCAGGAACGGGCAGCTGAGGCGCTGCGCCAGGAGGAAGCCTCGGACAAGCCGCGGTCGACGCTGGTGAAGCAGCTCGCCAAGATCGCTGGCGAGTAGCGGGAAGGGGGCGCTGTGGCTCTCCCCTCCTTCGCCACTCCCGAGCAGCTGCAGGCGTACGTGCCCGGCGTCGCCGCCCCGGAAGAGTCGGCGCTGCTCGCGCTGCGGATCGCGTCGGCTGCGATCCGCCGGTTCACCGGGCAGGTGCTCTCCTTCGTCGAGGACGACGAGGTCCTCCTGGAAGGCGGGGAGCGGGCCCTGGTTCTGCCGCAGCGGCCCGTCATCGTCGACACCGATCACCTGCTGACGGTGGTGGAGATACCGGACGGGACCGGGCTCGAGGTGCCGGCCGTCGAGAACCGGGACTTCATCCGGCAGGGATCCGAACTCCGGCGCGGCGAGCCGCTGTACGACCTGTCCCGCACGATGGGCTGGCCTTTCAACCGGCCGCTGGGCATCTGGGCCGACCGTGTCCGGGTCACCTACAGCCACGGGTATGAGGAGATCCCGGACGAGGTCCTCGGCGTCTGCCTGGACCTCGCCGCCGCCACTCTGTCCAACCCGCGGCGGCTGCGGTCCGAGGCCGCCGGCGCCACGTCGGTGACGTACACGGTGGAGACCTTCGGGACCGGCTCTCTCACCTCCGACCACCGGAAGATCCTCCGCAGCTTCCGGCGGACCGCGCTGTCGGTGAGGCCGTCGTGAGTGCCCTCTACGAACAGTCCGCCGTCGTCGTCCGGCCGGCCGTCACGACGGACCGGTACGGCAACAAGAAGTACGACTACGGGCCGGCCGCCACCCGGGCCCCCATCGGGCAGCTGAACATCCAGCCGTCCGGCGGCAGCAAGGAGGACACGGAGGACCGGCAGGTCACCGTCACGGGGTGGCTGCTGATCTCCGCGCCGGGCACCCTGCCCGACCTCCGGGAGATCGACCAGGTCGAGTTCGACGGCCTGGTCTGCGAGGTCACCGGCAAGGTCGGCCGCTGGCCGGTGCCACGGGACATCCGGCACATCGAAGCCCAGCTGAAGGAGGTCGACTGACCATGCCCGCAGCCCACTTCCGCTACGTGCCGAACCCGAGGATGTTCGACGAGCTGGCCCGGGCTCCGGAGATGCGCGATCTCCTCCTGGACAAGGCGCAGCAGGGCGCGAACTTCGCGCGCGGGTTCGCTCCTGAGTACTCCGGCCCGACGTACAAGCCGGGTGTCAGCAGGCACGGGGAGTACAAGGACTCGATCTACAGCGGCGCTCACCTCAACCCCAACGGTTGGCGCGCCGAGTTCGGCGCGAACGCCCCGTGGTCGCTGCAGGTGGAGTTCGGGTCCGGTCGGCCGTCCACCAGCCGTCTCCGCCCGCAGGGCGGTCACTCGCCCAAGGCCCGGCCGCTCGGTCGTGCCCTCGATTCCCTGAGGGGGACTGCTTGATGCCCACGATCCGACTCGCCCACTGGCACGACGGCCATCCGCCGGGCAGCGTGGTCGACGTCACCGACGAGAAGCTGGCGCTGCTGAAGCGTGACGGCCGCGTCGCCGAGGTCCTGCCCCACAAGCCGGAGGTCGTGGCGGAGCATGCGGCCGCACCGGCGGAAGAGCCGGCACCGGAGCCGGAGCCGGAGTCCGCGGTCGCGGAGGCCGAGGCTGAGGCGCCGGCGAAGAGCAGCCGCCGACGGCGATGACGCAGCCGGTCGTCGTCTTCCCGGACGCCGAGCTCGTCGCCGCCACCATTCTCCGGGCCGCCCTCGACGCTGCCACCACGGTCGGTACCGAGTGGCCCGACGATCTCCTGCAGAAGGTCAAGGGTGGCGTCGTGTCGGTGACCCGGGGCGGCGGCGCCGTCGTCCAGCGGTACGTCCTCGAGGACGTGACGCTGGACATCGACATCCTCGCCGCCGACAAGGCGCAGGCGCAGGACCTCGCCCAGCTCGCCCGCGCCCACCTGCAGGCGGCCCAGGGCACCACGGTCGACGGCGCGCAGCTCTACAGCGCCGCCGATGTGTCGCTGATCTGGCTGCCGTACGAGCCGGACGCCGAGACCGCCCCGATTCCCCGGTACGTGCTGGTGATGCAGATGCGTCTGCGCGCGCGGCCGGCGCTCTCCTAACCCGCAGCCCTCCCCCACCCACTTCACCCGTCGGTCGTCGGCCGCACGGGTCTCTCGCATGCCTGGAGGCATCCGTGGCGAACACCGCCGACAACGTGCGCGCAGCGCTCGACGGCTCCATCTACCTCGCCCCGAAGGGGACCACCGCGCCGGCGGACCTGACCGCGCCGTGGGACCCGGCGTGGGTCGACCTGGGCTTCATGTCCGACGACGGGGTGAGCATGGAGTACTCGACGGACGTCGAGGACATCAACGCCTGGCAGTCCCTCTCCCCGGTCCGTCGCATCCTGACCAGCGTCAACATGACGCTCGGGTTCACGGCCATCGAGCTGAAGGCGTCGACGATCACGGCGTACTTCCCCGACTCCGTCATCACCGAGGTGACGGCCGGCACCGTGTACCGGCTCGACATCCCGGCCGCGCCCGGGCCCGCCGAGTGGGCGATCGGCCTGGAGTGGCGCGACGGCGACATCACCAACCGGCTCGTGATCCCGCGCGGTGAGATCACCGACCGCGGTGCCATCAGCCTCGGCCGGTCCGCTGCGGTCGGTCTCGAGATGACCGTCTCCGCGTACGCCTCTTCGGCGCCGGAGATCGCGACCTGGCTGAGCAACGACCCGGCCTGGGCCCTCGCCGCCTAGCAGCCGGCCTGCCCCGCTCCGACTCCCCGGCAGGCGTGCGATGCGGGTCGCGCCTGCCGGGGGCACAACCCGCATGACCCGCAGGACCAGGAGCAGTACGTGAGCACCAGCAGCAAGGCCAAGAACGCGAAGGGGAACGAGGTCACCTCCCTCGACTCGCTCGCCCAGCAGAAGCGCGACGCCCTTCCCGAGCCGTGCACATTCGAACTGCGCGGCGTCGAGTTCACTCTCGAGCCGTTCAACTCCCTGCCGATGGACCTGCAGGAGCGCATGCGCGGCCCCGAGGACTACCTCTCCATCCTGAGGACCGCCCTCAGCGAGGAGAAGGTCCAGGAGATGATCGACGCCGGGTACACCCTCGTCGACCTCGAGGTCGTCGCCAACGAGTGGATGAAGCGCTCTGGCGTGGAGCCGGGGGAATCCGCGGCCTCCTCAGCTTCCTAGCGGAGCACGGGGAGGCCGTCGAGTGGGACATGGCCCGGTACTGGCCGGGCCGCTCCCTGCTGGACCTGTGGCGCGGCACCCTTAGCTGGCGCGAGCTCCGCGTCTTCCTTGACCACCTGCCGTGGGACTCCGCGACCTCGAGGTCCGTACGCAAGTCCACCGCGGAGGAGGACTACTGGACCCCGGACCGGCAGCTGGACGCCGCCCTCATCGACGCCGTCCGTGAGCTCACCTACGTGACGGTCAAGCTTCACGGCGACCCGAAGAAGACCAGAAGGTTGCGTCCGCCTGAGCCGATCCCCCGGCCGGGCGTCGAGAAGCGCAGGAACAGTCGAGTGATCCGGTTCGGCGGCCGCCACGGCAGCGGCGCCGAGCAACTGGCACAGGTCTTCGGCGGAGGCCGCGCCACAACCCCCTGATCGGAGGTGGGTCGTGGCAGGTGCCGGTGGTGTCCTCGTCGGACGCGGCTACGTGGCCATTCGCCCGGAGTTCCAGGGCGACTGGTCCCGATCGGTCAACGCCCGCGCCTCGAACGCGGGCAGGTCCGGCGCCGGAGCCTTCACTAAGGCTTTCGGCGTCGGCCTCAAGGGCATCGGCGCACTGGCCGGTGTCGCCGTCGCCGCGAACCTCAATGCCGCGGCCGCGTCGGCCGCGCTGCTGGCCCCGGCCCTCACCACGGCCGGGGCCGCCGCCGGTGCCCTCAAGCTCGGACTCTCCGGGATCGGCGACGCCTTCAAGGCCGGCTTCGCCGACAGCTCTGCGCAGGCGTCCTCTGCCGCCTCGTCCACCCGCGCGGTGGAGGCGGCGCAGCGTGGGCTGGCCAACGCGCAGCGGGCGCTGGCGGATGCGCGGGTGCAGGCGGCCGAGCAGGTGAAGGACGCGCTGCGGTCGGTGGAAGACGCCGAACGCAGTCTCGCCCGCACCGTCGCTGATGCGGCGCGGGATCAGGCCGACGCCAAGCGCAAGGTGCAGGACGCGGTCCGGGAGCTGGCCGAGTCCCAGCAGGACGCGCGGAAGGTCCAGACGGATCTCACGGAGGCGCGGCGGGACGCGGCGCGGGAGATCGAGGACCTCAACAACAAGCTCGCCAACAGCCGGTTGGAGGAGCGCGAGGCCGTCATCGCGATGGCCGATGCGGAGAAGGCGCTGCGGGCGGCGCAGGCCAAGCCGGGCAACCGGCCGGAGGACATCGCCAAGCTGCAGCTCGCCTACGACCAGGCGGCGCAGGCCGTCCAGAACCAGCGCCTGGAGACCAAGCAGCTGGGCGAGGACGCCGCCAAGGCCAACAAGGCGGGCGTCGAGGGCTCGGACAAGGTCCAGAAGGCGCAGGAGCGGATCGCCGATGCGCAGCGTCAGGTGGAGGACCGGACGCGTGCGCTGGCCCGGGCGCGTGAGGAGCAGCGTCGTACCGAGGTCGACTCGGCGCAGGAGATCGCGGACGCGCAGCGTGCTCTGGGTGAGGCGCAGCGCGGGGTGGACGAGGCGCGGGCGGACGGTGCGCGGCAGATCGCGGATGCGCAGCGGGCGGTGGCGGACGCCGCGGCGGCGGTCGCGGACGCGCAGCAGTCGGCGGCCGGGCAGGCCTCCCAGTTTGACCAGGCCATGGCCAAGCTCGCGCCGAACGCGCAGAGCTTTGTGCGGGCGGTGCAGGGGCTGGCTCCTGCCTGGCGGGACATGAAGCTGTCCGTCCAGAACCGGCTGTTCGAGGGACTTGACCAGACGGTCACGACGCTCGGCCGGGCGACGATCCCCGTCCTGAAGCGGGGCCTGACCGGGATCGCCGGCGTGTGGAACGAGATGGCGAAGTCGGCGGCCGGGGCCATCACCGAGATGGCCAAGACCGGGATGCTCGACAAGATCCTGGCCGGGGCCCGGGACAACCTGGCCGCTTTCGCCAAGGCCCCGGGGCAGATCGTCACCGCGCTCGGCCAGCTGTCGGTGGCGGCGCAGCCCGTTCAACGCGCTGTCGCAGCAGATGGCCGGCGCCCTCACGTCCTTCACGGACGGGATCGCCCAGTCCTTCGCGTCGGGTGGTCTCGAGCAGGCCATCGGTACGGCGATTGGGATCCTCGGCCAGTTCGGGACCCTCCTCGGCAACATCCTCGGCACCGTCTCGGAGATCTTCAAGGCCGCCTCCGATGCGGGCGGGGAGATCGTCGGCACGCTCGGCGCTGTCTTCGGCGAGCTCCGCAAGGTGTTCGCGACCGACGAGATGCAGGCCTCGCTACGGAGCCTGTTCGGATCGATCAGCCAGATCGTCGGCGCGCTCGCCCCCATCATCGGAGCCGTCGTCCAGGCCGCGGTGCCGCTGCTCGAGGCGATCGCCAAGCCCATCGCCCTGGTCGCCGAGGTCGCCGGCCCCGTCCTGGTCCAGCTGGCCGACACCCTCGGCGCCGTACTGCTGCCCATCATCGAGGCCATCGGCCCGGTCCTCACCACCGTCGGCACGGCGCTCGTGGAACTCGCCAAGGCGGTGATGCCGCTCCTGCAGCCCGTCGGCGAGCTCATCGCCACCTGGATCAACGCGCTGGCTCCGGCGTACATCCCGATCTTCGACGTGATCCTGAGCCTGGTGGAGGCGCTGATCGGTCCACTGACCACCGTCATCCAGGCCTTCGTCCCGATCATCGAGCTGTTCGGCCAGACGATCACCTCGGTGTTCCGAGCCCTCGAGCCGATGCTGCAGCCGCTGGTCCAGCTGATCGGCCAGGTCGCCGAGCTCGTCGCCAACGTCCTGGCGCAGGCCCTGCAGCAGCTGATGCCGATCCTCACGCCGCTCATCGACGTCGGCATGCAGCTCGTGCAGACGGTGTTCGCTGCGCTGGAGCCGCTGCTGCCAGTGATCGGCGACGCGCTCGAGACCCTCGGCGGGGCGCTGCTCACGATGCTGCCCGCCTTCCAGGGCGTAGCCGATGCGGCGGTCGCCCTGATCGAGGGGCTGATGCCGCTCATCCCGGTCGGCGTGCAGCTGGTCACCGAGGTCCTCGACGCGCTGATCCCGGTCCTGCCGACGGTGGCGGACGCCTTCGTCGGCATCACGGAGGCCGTGCTCGCCCTGGTCCAGCCGATCGCCGAGCTCGTGGGGTCGCTGGCCGCGCAGCTCGCGCCGATCATCGCCGACCTGGCGCCGATCCTCGGCGAGCTCCTCGGCATGTTCGTGGGGCTGCTCGCCGAGGCGCTGCCGCCGCTGACCGATGCGCTGGTCATCCTCGTCGAGGCCGTCGTCCCGATCATCCCGCTCTTCGGGGAGCTGGTCGGGATGGTCCTGCAGATGGGCGCCGGCATGCTCATGGACCTGCTGCCCGCGATCCTGCAGCTGGTGCAGGCCGGCATCGATCTGACGATCGCGCTGCTGCCGCTGGTGCCGCCGCTCGTGCAGCTCGTCGGCCTGGTCGTCGAGCTCGCCGTCAAGGTCCTGTCCTGGCTGCTGCCGCCGCTCCTGCAGTTCGCCGGGTTCCTGGTCGGCGTGCTGGTCGGTGCACTGTCCACGGTGATCGGCTGGGTGTCCGGCCTCGTCTCCGGGATCGCCAGCCTCGTCTCCTGGGTCACCGGCAAGTTGGGCCCGGTCTTCTCCTGGCTCAAGGACAAGGTCATCATCCCGGTCTGGAACGGGATCAAGAAGGCCCTGACCACGGCCTGGTCTGCGATCAAAACGTACGTCCTGTATCCGATCCGGGACTTCTTCACCAAGACCATTCCCAGCTGGTCGAACACGTTGAAGAGCAAGGTCACCGGTGCCTGGAACCAGATGAAGGCCGGGTTCTCCAACACCTGGGGCCAGATCAAGACGTACGTCCTGTACCCGATCAGGGACTTCTTCACCAAGACCGTGCCGGGCTGGGGCACGACCCTCAAGAACCGGATCGTCGGCGCGTTCGACGCAGCCCGCTCCGGCATCAAGAAGGCCTGGGACAAGATCCGGGACATCGCCAAGAAGCCGGTCAAGTTCATCGTGGACACCGTCTACAACAACGGCATCCGCAAGGTGTGGAACTTGGTGACGGATGCCTTCGGTGGCAAGCACCTGGATGCGATGAAGTTCGCCACCGGCGGTGTCTACAACTCGATCCTGCCCGGCTACACCCCGGGCCGGGACCCGCACCGGTTCGTGTCCCCGACCGGCGGCGTCCTCGACATGTCCGGCGGCGAGTCCATCATGCGGCCGGAGTTCACCCGGGCCGTCGGCGCGGGCTTCGTCTCCTACTGGAACGGTCTCGCTCGCAGCCGCGGTGTGTCCGGTGTCCGGCAGGCCATGTCCGCCACCATGTCCGGCGGTGCGCACCAGGCCTTCGCCGGGGGCGGCATCTTCTCCGGGATCGGCGACGTCCTCGGCAGCGCCTGGGACAAGGTGAAGTCGGGCGCCAGCTGGCTCACCGACTCCTTCGGTTCGGCCATCAAGGCCGGCGTGAACAGGGTCGTCAACCCGCTGATCGACGCGATCCCCGGCGGCAGCATCGGCTTCGTCGGGCTGCTGAAGTCCTTGGCCAAGGGCGCGGTCAAGCGGCTCCTGGACGGCGGCGACGAGGGCGACAAGCAGAGCGGGGGCAACGCCCGGAAGCCGGTGAACGGCCCGATCGGGACGCGGTTCGGAGTGCCCGGCAGCATGTGGTCTTCCGGCTACCACACCGGCGTCGACTTCCCGGCACCCACCGGGACATCGGTCCGCGCGGTCCTCGGGGGCAGCGTCCTGTCCGCCACCTCCGGCGGCCCGTACGGCAACCACATCGCGCTGTCCCACTCCGGTGGCCTCTCCACCCTGTACGCGCACTTGTCGTCCATGGGCGTCCGGGCCGGCCAGCGGGTGGGGCCGGGCTCCCGGATCGGTGCCGTCGGCGCCACCGGCAACACCACCGGGCCGCACCTCCACCTCGAGGCGCGGCGCAACGGGCGGCTGTTCGACCCGGCGACGCTCTTCGACGATGGCGGCTGGCTGCCCCCGGGCGGGCTCGGCTTCAACGGCCTCGACACCCCGGAGGCGGTGTTCACACCGGGCCAGTTCCGGGCGTTCGAGGGCGCGGCCAACGCCGGCGTCGCCGCGGCGTACGGGGGCGGCGGGTCCATCACCGTCAACGCCCGTACGGCGGACTTCACGGTGGCCGACCTCGAGCGCGTCCAGCGCGTCCAGGAGGCCCGGGCCAGGGTGGGGAGGCCACGCTAGATGCCGATCATCACAGCCCCAGTCACCACGCCGCCGGACACCGGGCCACCGGGCGGGACCCCGGTCCCGCTCCCGGAGATCGGCTACGCGACCGCCCAGTACACCGATCCCACCGGGACGGTGTGGCCGCTCACCGACTGGGACGCCGGCTGGTTCACCCTCGCCGAGGGAGTGTCCGGGCTCGGCGCCGTGAAGTACGAGCTCACCACCGACGCGCAGCCGCGCGGCGGCACCCGGCTGCGGCACGCCCAGGCGCAGGCCCGCACGATCGTGTGGCCGCTGTTCGTGCAGGGCGGCGACCACCTCGAGCTGGTGGAGCGGTGGCGGGCGCTGGCGACGGCGTTCACGCGGACGCTGCGGGAGGACGAGGGACCGGGGGTTCTCGAGATCGCCCGGCCGGACGGCACCCGCCGGCAGATCGAGGTCGTCTACCTGGACGGGTTCGAGGGGCAGGACAAGCAGGGCTGGGGCCGGGACGCGGACAGCGCGGTGCTGCAGCTGCTGTGCGAGGACCCGTACTGGATCGACCCCGTGCCCGTCTCAGTCCACCGCGAGACCGGTGAGCTCGCCGACTTCCAGGACCCGTACCCCATGGTGTCCTCGTCGCAGGTCCTCGGCGAGACCATCATCAGCAACCCAAGCGACACGACGGTCTGGCCGACATGGGTGGTCACCGGCCCGGCCTCGCTGATCGAGTTCACCGTCACCCGCACGCTCCGCACCGGGCCGACCGTCACCCAGGCGTTCACGCTGGACCCCAACGCTCCGGACGTCGGACACGGGAACCTCCTCGCCGGTGAGCAGGTCATCATCCGCACCGACCCGCCGCAGGTCCGCTACCAGGACGGCACCCTCGACGGTTCCAACTGGGTCGGCGCGCTGGACTGGCCGACGGCCTCCCTGTGGGGGCTGGCCCCGGGCGACAACGAGGTCAGCTTCGTCCTCACCGGCAGCGGCCCGGGCAGCGCCGTGGACCTGACGTTCCACCCCCGCCACCAGACCGCATGAAGGGGGTGGGCGTTGGCCATCACCCTGCTCATCACCGACCAGAACCTGACCGTCCAGGGCGATCCCCTGACCGGCTGGACCGGCCTCGACGCGATGAAGAAGTTCAACGAGCCCGCAGCCGGCAGCGTGGTACTGCCCGCGTACCCGGAGGTCATGGCGCAGCTGCAGCGCGGCAACAGGCTCGTGGTCATCCGGGACGGATCCATCTGGACGGCGGGACCGATGGAGAAGCCCACCGACTACGAGTGGTCGGTCGACGGACAGCCCGGGGTCGGGCAGGTCACGGTCAACTTCTCGGACGACCTGGCGAAGGTCGCGGCGAAGATCGTGCTGCCCGAGCCTGCAGCGACGTGGGAGCTGCAGCACGGAGACACCTGGCGACAGTTCGACACGGTCAACTCCGAGACAATCATCCGCACGCTGGTCAACGAGAACGCAGGGCCGGGCGCCCGCGCGGACCGGCGCATCCCGCAGTTGGTCCTCGGCACGGCAGCCGGGGTCGGTACGGCGACGTCGGTGCGCACCCGGTTCGAACCGGTCCTGGACCCATGCCGCCTCGCCGCGTCCGCCGGGGGCCAGATCGGGTTCGGCACCCAGCAGGTCGGCCCGCAGATCGTATTCGGCTGCTACGCCCCGGTGGACCGTACGGCCACAGCCCGGTTCTCCACGGGCCTCGGGAACCTGCGCGGCATCTCCTACTCGCAGTCCGCGCCCGAGGTCACGCACGCGCTGGTCGCCGGCCGCGAGGACGAGGGCAGCAGTATCCGCACCTTCGTCCAGGTCGCCGACACCGCGGCGGCCGCCGCCTGGTGGCCGGTGGAGAAGTACGTGGACGGCGGCGCCGACGACGACACCAAGGGCGAGCTCACCGCGTCCGGCACCAGCGAGATCGCGGACGGTGCCGCCCCGGTCACGCTCTCCACCGTCACCGTCGACACCCCCGACCTGCAGGCCGGGCGGGACTACGACCTCGGCGACCGCGTCACCATCGCCCTGCCCCACGGCCTGGTCGTCACCGACCTCGTCCGCGCCATCACCCTGCAGGCCACCGCCGACGAGGGCGAGCAGATCGCCACCGTCATCGGTTCGCAGGACGCCACCACCGACCCGCAAATTGTGCGGCTGATCCGCACGCTCGGCCGCAGGCTGGGCCGACTGGAAACGAGGTAAGCCTGTGGTACAGCTGAGCTGGCCGAGCCCCGGCTACAACAGCAGGGCCGTCAACGACAGCGAGTACGAGGCGCTGTCCGCCCGGTTCGCGGACGACGGCATCGACGGCCGGCCCTCCGACCCGGCCGTCGTCACGGCCGGCGCCGGACTGTCCGTCAACGTCCGCGCCGACGTCTACGGCAACGTCCGCGGCCGCGCCTGGTCGTCGGGATCCACCACGGTCAACCTGCCCGTGGAGGCGAACGTCTCAGGGTCGACCCGCATCGACCGCATCGTGCTGCGCCTGGACCGCTCCGCCTGGACCGTCCGCGCCGTCGTCAAGGCGGGCACGCCCGGCGCCGGTGCCCCGGCCTTGTCGCAGACACTCGGCGAGACCGGCGTGTACGAGGTGCCGGTCGCCCGGGCCACCGTGCTGGCAGGGGCGGCGGCCGTCAGCGTGACGCGCGAGGAGTTGTACATCGGGACACGGTTCCGACCGTGCACGTCCTCCAGTCGCAACCCCATCCCGGTGGTCGGGGAGTTCGGGGTGGAGACCGACACAGGCCGGGTCATCAAGTGGAACGGCGCCAGTTGGGTGGTCATCTTCGGAGAGCCCGGGGAGATCACTGTCAACGCGTCCGTGTCAGGCTGGACCCCTACCTTCGATTCGACCCTCGAGTACGACGCCAACACGGTGCACCTCCGGCTCGGAACTTTCACGCGCACAGGTGGCTCTCTCTCGGCTGCCACCGATAGCCGGCTGCCGGTCCTGATCCCCGCCTCCTACCGGAATCCCAACCGGCTGGTTCGCACCCTGGCCTACATCACCGGTGCGTCGCCAGGGGTGCTGACCATCTATGCAGCGAACGACGCGCAACGTCCTGGCCAGGTGTGGCTGACGTCGCACCCGGCGCTCGTTCAGGGCAACGTGGTCATCCCTGGCCAGGTGTCGTGGGGGAGGGGGCGTTAATGGCGCGGTACACCTTCGGCGCCGGCGTCGCCGACTACGTGGTCCGGCCCAGCGATGGGCTGTGGGGTGTCGCCCCGAACACGGAGCTTACGTTCTGGTCCGCTCGCGACGGCGGCACCCAGTACACCGACCTCCTCGACTCCGGCGGCGCGGCCGCCACGTCGATCGTCACGGACGAGTACGGCGGCCTGCCGACCTTCTCCGGGCCCGACGACGTGGTGGGCATGTGGGTCGAGGCTGCGGGCGGACAGCGTGTGTGGATCGAGGCGCACAGTACGTCGGCGGGCGGTGGCGGGGGCGGCGGGTACACGTCGATCTCCCGGATCGTGGCGTCGGCGACGGCGCCGGCCGATGTGCGGGCCGCCGCGACCTGGGTGTGTGACGGCATCGCCGACCAGGTCCAGATTCAGCAGGCTCTCGACGACGCACGCGATGCCGGCGGCGGCGAGATCCAGCTGACCGTCGGTGACTACAACCTCACTGCCCCGCTCAGTGTGGAGGGGACGGACGACGTCGATGTGGAGATCGGCATCATCGTCCGAGGGCAGGGCGCCCGGGCCACGCGGCTGGTGGCAGGGGACGGGATCACCGCGGCGATCCACCTGACCAAGGTCGTCCGCGTCCAGTTCGAGTCCTTCGGGATCACGGTGGACGGGGCGACGGACGGCATCACCTCGTCCACCACCAACGGCGAGGCCTCCGGGCACCGCTCGTTCTGGAACTCGTCCTTCAAGAACATGCAGGTCACCGGGCCGTGGGACGGCAGCCACACCGGCTGGGCCCTCAACCTAGGCTCCCCATTCCGGTCGGTGTTCGAGAACATCGAGATCGGCGGGGTCGGCAACGGCGTCCGCCTCTACAGCGAGCACACCGACTTCAACCCGGGCGACTCGACGATCGAGCGGGTCTTCGTCGAGCTCGTCGGCGACGGCGGCACCGCCTACAAAGTGGAGTCCACCACCGCCGACGGCGTGATGAACCAGCTGAAGTTCGACATGTGCGAGGCCATCGCCAACGGCACCGGCTGCACCGGCATCGAACTGGGGGGCGGCGTCGGCCCCGTGCACCACACGCACTGGGAGGACACCAACCTCGAACAGTTCGACAAGCTCGTCGACATCCAGCGGGGCGGCGGCAACTCGCTCAACCTCAGCTACGTCGAACTGCGCACAGGCATCGCCGGGCTGACCGCGTTCACCTTCGGCGTGAACGCCTACAACAACGCGGTGCTCTCCTGCGGACTGCTGTTCGCCAGCGTCGACACGGTCCTCTTCGCCGACGGCAACACTGCGCTGCCGTCACACCCCAACTCGGTCGAGCGCACCCGCATCTACGCCGACGGCACCGCAGTCGTGAGCGGCACCGCCAACCCCGCGGGGACGACGATCCGCCGGGGCATCGTCGGCGAAGGCTCCGGCACGATTTCTGTGCTGCACCCGCCGGGAATCGACGCCCCCTCCCAGGTGATCGCTCTCACCGACGGGGCGGCCATCGCCACCGACGCCAGCCGCGGCCGCCATTTCAAGGTCACCATCGCGGGCAACCGGACGCTGAGCGTGCCGGCGAATCCGGTCGACGGGCAGCGGGTGATGTGGGAGGTCGTCGCCTCCGGCGGCGCCCGCACCCTCACCCTGGCCGGCGGCTCGGGCGGGTTCGTGTTCGGGTCGGACATCACCGCCCTGTCCGCCACCGTCTCCGGGACGACCGACTACATCGGCGCCATCTACAGTGCAGCCGCCAACGCCTGGCGGGTCATCGCCTACACCAAGGGGTACTGACGTGCCCGCGACCGCGACGCTCGTCGACGACTTCGACGACGGCACCGTCAACGGCGAACTCTGGCCCGGCAACTACGGGGTCTACTCCGAGGTCGGCGGCCGGGCCCGCATCCAGTGCGACCCCGACTACGGGGCCTACGTGTCCGCGTCGGCGTACACGCTCGCCGGCTCCTCGGTGTCCGTGCGGATCTACCCGCCCGCCGCCGGCGGCGCCACCACCTCGGCCTACGCCCAGCTCCTCCTGCCGCACTCGGTGGACGGCACCAACGTGAGCGCGAAAGTCGACCGGGTGACCGGCAAGCTGCGGCTCGCCTCGAACGTCGACTACTTCGACGGCAGCGCCGTGGAAGCGACCTACGATCCGGTCGCGCACGCCTACGTCCGCATCAGCGAGGCGAGCGGCACGCTGACGTGGTCCACCAGCCCGGACGGGTCGACGTGGACCACCAGGCGGACGGCGGCCACCCCGGCGTGGGTGACAGCCAGCACGACAATCAGCGTGCAGCTGGAGACCCGCCGCAACAACGGCACTGTGGACTACGCAGAGTTCGACGACCTCAACACCGTGCCCGTGGTGACCCCGCCCGCAGGCAACACCCGGCAGGCCGCGTTCTTCGCCCTGTTCTGACCGGCGCCCACCGCATCGCCCCACCGCCCCGGCCGCCGACCGGCCCCGGGGCATCCCTCACCTCTGGAGGCCTCATGGCCTGGTATCCCGGTGCCACGAAGTTGGAGCTGCAGCCCGAGTCGGACGCGCAGCCCGCGATCAAGCCGACCCAGTTCATCCTGCACAGCATCGTCGCCCCATGGACGCCGCGCCGCACCTACGAGTACTGGCGGGACTCCACCAACCTGGAGTCGCACTTCGGTCTCGGCTACGACGGCAGCCTCGGGCAGTTCATCGGCACCGAGACCCGAGCCGACGCGAACGGCCCAGCGAACCGGCGGGCCGACGGTACCGGTGCCGTCTCCCTGGAGTCCGCCTCCAACCTGCAGGCGTCGGACCCGTGGACCGACGAACAAGTCGAGGCGATCATCCGGCTCGGCGTGTGGCTGCACCAGCACCACGGCATCCCCCTGCGGATCTGCCGCAGCTCCACCGACCCCGGGTTCGGCTACCACCGCCTGTACTCCGCCTGGAACCCGGACGCGCACTCCTGCCCCGGCGACAAGCGGGTCACCCAGTTCCACACGGTCGTGTTCCCGGCGATCGTCGCCCGGGCCACCGGCAAAACCACCCCCGAGGAGGACGACATGCCCAGCGCAGCAGAAGTCGCAAAGGCCGTGTGGGACTACCGGATCCCGAACCCGGCCCGGCCCGACCAGCACGGCAAACCCGCCCAGACCCCCGCGTCCAGCTTCCAGCGCTCCGAGGACTCCCACTACGACCGGATGATGGCGACGCTGCGGACACTCGTCGCGCAGGGAGCCGCCCGGGACGCCGTCCTGGAACGCCTCGCCAAGGGCGGCGGCCTGACCCTCCCCGAGATCAAGGCGGCGGCAGAAGCCGGCGCCCAGGCAGCGCTCGCCCAGCTCGGCGAGACCCTCACCACCCAGGAGTCCTGACCATGACCGACATCAACCTGCCCAGCGCCGAAACCGTCGTGAAGACCGCGGGCACCTACGGCCGCGACCTCCTGGAGCGCGTCCTGTCGACGTTCCTGCAGACGTTCATCGGCGGCATCGTCATCACCACCCCGCTGGACGGCAGCATGTGGTACGCCGCGCTCGCGGGCGGTGTCGGCGCGGTCCTCGCCCTCGGCAAGGGACTCGTCGCCCGCTGGCGCGACGTCACCAACTCGGCCAGCCTCGCCAAGGGGGTCTAATGACGACGCCCGACCCGGGCGTGTACATCAGCACGGCCCAGATGTTCCAGGAGGTGAGGGACCTGGCTCAGACCGTCGGCCGGATCGAGTCCAAGGTGGACAGCTTCCTTGACGAGGCCAAGGACATCCGCTCCGACGTCCAGGACCACGAGCTCAGGATCCGCACCCTCGAACGCGCCCGCTGGCCCCTGCCCACGATCGGCGTCCTCGCCGGCGTCGCCGGTGCAGCGACCGGCGCCCTTGCTCTCTTCGCCCGATGACCGCGGCCCCGCTCTCCTCCGGGAGGGCGGGGCCGCTTTCGTGCGTCCGGGGGTACCCACAATCTGGGTACCCTTCTTGCCGGTACCGGCAAAAAGCCTGGTCACCGCCAAGGGTCCTCACTAGCGAGGACCCCTACGACTTGCCGCCCGCGGCAAGGGCCGGGACCGGTACGCCGCGGCCCCACAGCTCTTCAGCGTGCTCCGCGAACCGGTCGAAGAGGCCGCCCTGCCCGCGGCGCCGCACGTGCATCAGCGGGGAGTCGTGACCGACCAGGCGCGCCAGGTGCGGCGTGATGAGCGCCTGGTCGTCGAAGCGGAACACCGACAGCGACACGTGGTTCATGGCGTCCTCAGCCGCCGAGTAGCGCACCTCGATCTCCGGGACGTCGGCCAGCTTGGCCAGTTCCTCCAGGGACATGCGGATGCGGGTGGACACCGTGAGGGCCACGCCCTCGATGACCTCACGCTGCCTGGTAACGCCGCCGTCGGGGTCGCCGAGCAGGAACCGCATCCGGCACCCGGACTCCGCCTTCTGCCGCAGCGTCGACGCGAAGGCCGGCACCTGGGTCCACAGGAAGTAGTTGGTGTACCCGGCGAACAGCAGTTCCTCGGACGCTCCCGCGATCAGCTCCGCCCAGACTGTCGACGGGCAAGCGGACCGGTACGGGTAGGTCTGGACGACTTCACGGTCCCCGCCCGTCTTCAACCGCTCCCTGACGGCCTTGGGCCACAGCATGTCTGCCTCAACTCCCAGCGCCTGTGAGGCGTCTTCCCTGTTCCTTGCGTGCGGGATCAGCGCGTCGTCCGCGATCCAGCGTTCCACCGTCTTCCCCGATACCCCCACGCGAAGCGCGAGCTGTCTCGGGGAGATCCCGGCGGAATCCATAGCTGATCGTAAGGCCGTATTCAAGGCTCCCCCTGTGGACGTTTGGGCGCTTTCGAAGCTAGCGCCCGAACGCCCCAACTGTCTGCCCGCCGGAGCTGATTACGGCCTGATGGGGCATCACGATGGGTTCAAAGACCCCGGCAGCCGCGCGAACGGCCCCGGGGCGTGGCCAACGCTGACAGGAGCGTCGACATGGGAAACGCTACAACCCCGGCCGCCACCGAAACGGGGAGAGCCTCGGCCCCGCCGGACATCGCCACGGTGCGCGCTACGGTCCGCCCGCTGCTCGCAGCCGACGCCGACGAACCGGCGCCCGCCGAGCTGGCGAAGGTGACCGCAACACTGCGCGAGCACATCGCCGGCCTTCTTCCCGTCGTGGAAGACCTCACCAGGACGCTGCCCACCGACGACGTACCCCGGGCGTGCGCGCTCGCGTGCATCGGCGAGGCCCGCATGCGCCTCCGCCTCGGCGACGGGGACAACGCCACCGTCCGCCTGTCCGTCGCCGTCCGCCTCGCCCGCACAGCGAACGCGCTCGCCGACCACCACCAGACCCTCAGCCCCACGACCAGGAGGACATCATGACGATCGCCCCTGAGGCACCCACCCGGCAGGCCCCGGCATTCCTGGAACTGGAGATCACCGGGAAGTGCCAACTCACCTGCCCGTCCCTCTGCTACGCCAAGGCTGGCCCCACCGAAGGCCACGGCGACATGACGGCCGACGACTGGAAACGCCTCATCAGCGAGGCTGCCGAAATCGGCGTGGAGAAGGTGCAGTTCATCGGTGGCGAGCCGACCATGCACCCCCAGTTCGAGGCCCTGGTCCACCGGGCGCTCGGATCCGGGCTGGCGGTGCAGGTGTACAGCAACCTGTACCGCGTCCGGCTGGACCACTGGACCCTGTTCGCGCACCCCCGGGTGTCCCTGGCGTCGTCGTACTACAGCGACGTCGCCGAGGAGCACGAGCGGGTGACCGGCCGCAAGGGCTCGCACAGTTCGACCCGCGCGAACATCGTCCAGGCAGTGAAGCGCGGCATCCCGCTGCAGGTGGGCATCGTCGAAGTGTTCGACGGACAGCGCACCGCGCAGGCCCGCGACGAGCTGCTCGCGCTCGGCGTCCGCACGGTGAACCTCGACCGCGTCCGCAGCGTCGGCCGGGGCGAGGTCCACATGCCCAGCACCGCGGATCTGTGCGGCCGGTGCGCGGACGGCCGGGCCGCGGTCATGACCGACGGCACCGTCACCCCGTGCGTCCTGGGCCGCTTCCTGAAGACGGGCAACGCGAAGGCCGACGGGCTCAAGGCGGTGTTCGGCGGGCAGCAGTGGGCGGACACCGCGGCCAGCATCCCGCGGCGGTCCGCGCCGACGGCTGGCTGCACCCCGGCGGACTCCAACGACTGCGACCCGGCGAACACCGAAGCGTGCGATCCTGCCTACTACGCCCCGGCCCCGACGCCCGACCTCGGAGGGACCGCGTGATCTGGGAAACCGAAGCCGCAGCCCTCGCCGCGCGCGTGACCCACCGGTCCTCACCCTGGCGGGAAGCGGTCGCCCGCGTCCCCCGCCACGTCTTCGTGCCCACCTGGTGGGAAGCCGACGACGACCGCTGGGAACTGCGCGAGCCGGTCAACGAGGAGCAGTGGTACCCAGCCGCCTACGCCGACCGGTCGCTGATCACCCGCGTCGGGAACCTGCACGCCGACCGGGCGAAGGCCGACGACCACCCGACGGGCCGGCCGACGTCCTCGGCGACGCTGCCGAGTCTCGTCGTCTCGATGTTCCAGCACGCCCGGATCGACGACGGCGACGAGCTGCTCGACGTCGGCACGGGCAGCGGCTACGGCACAGCGCTCGCCGCATACCGCCTCGGCGACGAGGCCGTGACGAGCATCGACGTCGACCCCTACCTGGTGGAGGCCGCCCGCGACCGGCTCGCCACCATCGGCCTGCGTCCCAAGGTGACGGCAGCCGACGCAACCGCGCCTCTACGGGCGGAGGGCCAGTTCGATCGGATCGTGGCCACCGTCTCGGTGCGCCCCGTCCCCGTCGGCTGGCTGTCCGCGCTGTGCATCGGTGGTCGGCTGGTCACCACGATCGCAGGGACGTCGTTGATCCTCACCGCGGAGAAGCGTCCGGACGGGGCAGCGGTCGGCAGGGTGGAGTGGGACCGGGCCGGGTTCATGCCCGCCCGGCACGGCGCCGACTACCCGACTGGCGCCTCCAGCCTGCTGAAGACCGCACACGAGATCGACGGCGAGGACGTCACCACCAGCCCATACCCGGTCGTCGACGTCGCCAACGCGTGGGACCTCGACTCCATGCTCGGCATCACCGCACCCGGCATCGAGCACGCGTACTGCGATGAGGGGTATCGGCGTACCGCGGTCATGGCGCACACCGACGGCTCATGGGCCCGAGCCGTGTCCACGCGCGACGAGCC
Source organism: Streptomyces sp. NPDC048392 (assembly GCF_043200575.1). NCBI lineage: Bacteria > Bacillati > Actinomycetota > Actinomycetes > Kitasatosporales > Streptomycetaceae > Streptomyces > Streptomyces sp. NPDC048392. Next base: position 224,397 of record NZ_JBICYB010000004.1, on the reverse strand, counting down.
GACGGTCGTACACCAGGGCGGACCGCGCCGGCTGTGGGACATCCTCGACGAGCTACGGTCGTACTGGCTTCAGCACGGCGAGCTACCCGCGCGCGGCGCCCGCGTCCTCATCACCCCGGAGGGCGAGACCCGGATCGCACGAGGGAAGTGGCGCGCCGTCCTCTGACCGCGTGCCCCCGTGCCGCGGCCCGTCTCCCGCTCCCCGTCGGATGCGAGCCGCTCAGCCGATGAGGTCGGCGGGAGAGACCTCGAGGACCCAGGCGATGCGGAGCAGGGTGCTGACCTTCATCTCGTGGCCGGCCTCGACGTTCTGAACGGTGCGGCGGTCGATGCGGGCGGCCTGCCAGACCTGGTCCTGTGTAAGACCCTGGCGCCGGCGCTCTGCGCGTACGCGCTCGCCGATGGCCCGAAGGCGGTCGGGGGTCCAGTCGTCATCGTGGGGCAGGTCTCGCACCCGTCACACGCTGAAGTGATCAAGGTTCGGTGTCTGCGGACTGCACTCAGCTTTTTGCGATCTTGGATAGCCTCGGTGGACGCGACGCCACTTTCGCCATGGAGTGGCCGATGACCCGACCTTTGCGATCTACCCAAAGGCGCCCTCGCTGTTTTGCTCCCCAGGCGGACAGAGAGGGCAGCAACGCCCCCGCTGCAGCGGGGGCGTTGTGCTGTCGTGGTGATCGCGGTCAGGTGCTTTTCTACTCACCCGCTCGGCGAGCTAGACCGTGTCAGTCCCCGCCTGTTCCCGCGGGAACACCGAGTCGTATTGGCTGGCATTCAGCGTCATCGAACGACATCGAAAGCCACGCCTTTGTCCCGGTTCGGGGGATCATCGCAGGTCACAGTATGGTTCCGAATCAGGTTCAAGTCCCGTCACTCACCCTGAGCAGTCAGCCGGTGACCCTCGGAAGAGGGTCACCGGCTGACTGCGTTGCCGCGCCGACCGTTGCGGTGGGGGGGGGGGGGGGGCGGCCCCCCGCCCGCGCCCCCCCCCCCCCCCCCGCCGCCCCCCCCCCCCCCCCCCCCCCCCCCCCCCCCCCCCCCCCCCCCCCCCCCCCG